>DASQRX010000128.1:0-11917 GCA_035642635.1 Xanthobacteraceae bacterium | reverse complement strand
AAGCCAAGAACAAACTGCAAGCGAAGGAAACCAAAATGGCCATCTCAAATACTGCGCGCAGCGCGCTCTTCGCCGCTGCGCTTGGAGCCGCGACCGCGACCATGTTGGCCGCGGTCGCAATCCCGAGCTGGGCGCAAAACGCGGCACCCGCCGGCGCCGTGTCGATCGACAATTTCACCTTCACGCCGGCGAGCCTGACCGTGAAGGCCGGCACGACGGTGACCTTCACCAACAAAGACGACATCCCGCACGGGATCGCCTCGGACGACAATGCGTTTAAGAAATCGAAGGCGCTCGATACCGACGACAGCTTCTCGTATACGTTTACGACCCCCGGCACCTTCAAATACTTCTGCTACATTCACCCGCACATGGTGGGCACGGTCGTGGTAGAAGCAGCGGCCGGCAGCAACGCCACGCAGTGAATTCCGATCGGCTGCAGCGTTAAGCGCCGAGTGCAATTTGGACGGCCGGGCGCGATGCGATGATAGGTAATGCCAATGCCGAACAAGAACGCGCGCGGCGCTTTCGGGACGCCGCGCTGCCCCATCTCGATGACGTCTATACACTTGCGCGCTACCTCATGCGCAATCCGGCGGACGCGGAGGATGCCGTGCAAGAGTGCTATCTGCGCGCGTTGCGCCATTTCGACAGCTATCGCGGTCCGGCCATGAAACCCTGGCTGCTGGCGATCTTGAAGAACGTTTGCTACGCCGAGTTCGCCCGGCGCGGCAAACACGAGACGCCGACCGACTTCGCCGAGGATGAGCCGGCGGCGGAACAGCCGATGTGGCAGGAGCCGCAATCGACGCCTGAAGCCGCGCTGCTGCGCCAACAAGACGACGCGACGATCCGGCGCCTCGTTGACGCATTGCCGGGGCCGTTTCGCGAAGCCATCGTGCTGCGCGAGATCAACGACCTCTCGTATCAGGAGATTGCCGAAGTCGCCGGCGTGCCGGTCGGAACGGTGATGTCGCGGCTTGCCCGCGGCCGCGCGATGCTGCGCGCGGCGTGGAATGGCGCGGACAAAACGGCGCAAGGGGCGACACGAGAGGCGACGCAAGGGCCCGCTCAAATCGCCGCGGCGCCAGGAACTTCGCCAGGAACGTGGTCATGAACGTCACTACAAGCTGCGCCGATTACGAAACGCTCCTCCATGCGCTGGTCGATGGCGAGCTCGACGCTGGCCATGCGCGCGATGTCGAGACGCATGTGGCGGGCTGCTCCGATTGCGCAGCAAGGCTCAAGGCGATCCGCGCCCTGCGCGACGCCGTGCACGGCGCCAGCCTGAGAGAGCCGGCGCCCGCGCATCTGCGCGGCCGCATCGAGGCGATGTTTCCGGCCCCCGCTCCCGTCTTCGCGCCGGCCGTTGCCGGCGCGCCGCAAGACGGCAGAATATATCGATGGTGGCGCACCTTCCTTGGCGGCTTTTCGATCGGGACCGCGCTGTCGGCCGCGGTGGCGGCCACGCTTGTCATCGGCGTCTTCCGCACCGACCAGAATCAACAAGTCGCCGAGGAAGTAGTGTCGGCGCATATCCGCTCGCTCCAGGCCGGACATTTGATTGACGTGGAAACGAGCGATCAGCACACCGTCAAGCCGTGGTTCAACGGCAAGCTCGACGTGGCGCCGCCAGTGATCGATCTCACGGCGGAGGGCTTTACGCTCCTCGGCGGCCGCCTTGACTACATCGACGGCGAGCCCGTGGCCTCAGTGATCTATCAACGCCGCAAGCATGTCATCAATCTGTTCGTCGCCCAGCGCCTTGGCTCGGCGCGCGCCGGCGTGCTGGCGAAGACGGTTCAGGGCTACAATGTCCGGCACTGGTCGCAGCAAGGCCTCGACTTCTGGGCCGTCAGCGACCTCGCCGGCGATGAACTCGACGAGTTCGTCCAAAAAATCTCGGCGGACCTGCGCCCAGCCGGGTCGTCCTAATTGACGCGTCAAAATCGGCCGATCTGTCCGGCCTGGCGCGACTGGCATGGGCCGCCATTACCGGCTAAAGACACGCCCTAAACTGCCGATAGAATTTTCCGTGCAAAACGGTGTTCGTTCGAGGCGGCAATCGCGCTGTGCCTGCACGGCGTAAGCGCTATGCGCGGAGAATGACGAGGGACGCCAGGGTTATGAATCGACAAGTCGCTTCAAATGCGGTTGGCGGCGCTGTGAGAAACATCACGACGATCGCCGCGCTAGCGCTCTTGCCTGTGCTTTTGGGCGCCGCCGCGCCGGAGCCGGTCACCGTCAACGTCGTCATGATCGACTACAGATTCCAGCCCGATCATCTGACATTGCAGCACGGTGTGCTCTATCGGCTGCATCTGGAGAACCACGGCAAAGAGACGCACGAGTTGACCGCGCCGGTCTTTTTCGCCGCCTCGAAGATCGACAACCCCGATGTGCTCAACCGCGAGCACAGCGAGATCGTGATGCAGCCCGGCGACGCCAAGGATCTTTTCCTGTCGCCCGGCCCGCCCGGCGCCTACGATATGCGCTGCGCCGATCACGACTGGCACGGCATGACCGGTGGCATCACCGTCCGGTAGCGGCGATCAATGTGCTTCGACCAGTCGCGCCGCGATTTGACGCCCGCATCGCAGGCAAGTTGCTGAAAAATGAGTCGGATTTTGCCGATCGTCGCCGCTCTGCGGCGGCGGCACGCCTTGCTTTGACCAAAGCGCCCGCCCGACGGCTGCCGCCGACCAGCTCCACCCGGTCGCGTGAAAGTGCGATTCATGACACCTCGGCGGCACGCCGCACCTTAGTTGCGCCGAAATGTCTGGCCAACATGTTGGGACGGCACTGTTCTTGCTTGCACTCGTTGTCGAGGGGGTTGCGGGGCTGATTGGCGCAATGATCTAGGAAGAAAGGAGTCGCCCATGTGTGACTTTAGCCTTCAAAGCGTGCGTTCTAGGCCGGCGAAAGTCGGCGATAAGCTCGTAACACGTGACTTCGGGACGGGAACTCGCGGGTTCTCCGCCTCGGACGATCCAGGACTGGCAGTCTGTATTCGGCCCGGCACCGAGCTGGCCTTCGCCAGCGACGTTGCCTGCCTACCGGCCGGGCTACTCGGCTGGAAAACCAAGACTATCGGCTACCAAACGGCCATTTTCCGTCAGGTCAATAAAGACAAAATGGCCGCGCATCACGACTCGCTCGAATTTCCTGACGGGCGGAACGTGCTGCTGACGCTGCTATGCGAAGGCCAAGACGCCACCGTACTGCAATTGCCGGCGCAACCGGTGAATGCGGAAGAGGCGCGCGAACAGGAACGCGTCAGCTACGTCGGCTGAACAGCGCTTCGGCCGACGCGCTGAGTAGCAAAGAGGCCGGCCGCCCCTTCGGGCGACCGGCAGCTTTGCCGAGATAGAGCATTCGGACTCACATCTTCGTGACACAGTGTTTCTGTGCCGCCCAGTGGGTCATTGCAGCGGTCGGACATCGCCAGTGGTGCCACTTTTGCTGCGGTCAGCTTTGTAACCCGCGCTGCGGGAACCCCGGCTGCCAAGACCCTACACGCACTACTCACGCGCCATAATTGGGCTGCGCATATTCCGCACCAATCCCCGAAGTCACCCCTATTATCGTCGCGGCGGTGAACCACGGCGCTCCGAGCAAGACTCCTATCGCATTCCCCCTATTGGCCGGGTCGTATTGGCAGTCGTCATACGGCGTGCGATACGACCCATTCGCCCAAAAATCACACGGCGTAAAAATCACGCGATGAATGAGTCCCCCAATCGACCGGAGGCCGCGGATCGCTCCGCCACAGGGCCCGCAGCCGCGCCGGGGGCGAACGCGGGATCGGCGCAAGATACCAAGCAAGATACCAAGCAAGATACCGCGCCCGTAACGGCGCCGAACGCGGCGCTCTCGCCAGGCTCGCAATTTCTACTGGTCTTTCCGCCGATCATGCTGCCGATGTTCATGGCCGTGGCGGACCAGACCATCGTGGCGACGGCGCTGCCTGCGATCGCATCGAGCTTGGGCGAAATCGAGCGCGCCTCTTGGGTGGTGGTGTCTTACCTGATCGCCAACACCATCGCAGCCCCGGTCTATGGCCGCCTTGGTGACACGTTCGGCCGGCGCTGGATGATGGTCGTCGCGCTGTCGATCTTCATGCTGGGCTCGGTGCTGTGCGCGCTCGCGCCAAACATTACGCTGCTCACGTTATTTCGCGTGATCCAGGGCTTCGGCGGCGGCGGCCTGATGACGCTGTCGCAGGCGCTGGTCGGCGAAGCGATCCCGCCGCGCGAACGCGGCCGCTATCAAGGCTATCTCGCCGGCGTCGCCGTCACCTCCAACTCGTTCGGCCCGGTCGCCGGCGGCTATCTGACCCAGGCGTTCGGCTGGCAATCGATCTTCCTGGTCAATATCCCGCTCGGGCTTCTGGCGATGCTGTTCGTGTTCCGCATTCCGCCGCGCCAGGGCGACCGCCGCCGCACCACCTTCGATTCGCCGGGCCTGGTACTTTTTATTTTCTTCGTCGGTCCCGTCATCCTCGCGCTCGAACAGGTGCAACGCATGGAGATGAGCGCGCTGCCGATTGCGCTCGGGCTTCTGGCGTTCGGACTATGCTCGCTCGTTCTCTTGATCTGGCAGGAAGGGCTGACGACATCGCCGCTGATCCCGCCAAAACTGTTCCGGCAGCCCTCGATCTGGCGCAGCGACGCCATGGCGGCGTTCCACGGCGCGGCTTTGGTATCGCTGATTACCTTCCTGCCGATCTATCTGCGCGCCGTGCGCGGCCTGTCGCCGTCCGAAACCGGCTTCATGCTGTTGCCGCTGACGGCCGGCATCGGCATCGGTTCGATGACGACCGGGCAAATGGTGACCCGAACCGGATACACTGCGGTGTTTCCGACCTACGGCTTGATCGGTGCGACCATCAGCCTGTTGTTGCTCGCGTTCTTCATGCCCTATCTCAGCGCGGTCCAACTTGCTTGGGCCTTCTGCGGCGTTGCTTTGTTCATGGGCACCGTCATGGGCGTCGTGCAGGTGACGGTGCAATCGGTGTCCGGACCGCGCCTGCTCGGCACCGGCGCTGCTACGGTGCAGTTCTCGCGCTCGGTCGGCGCCGCTTTTGGCACCGCGACAGTCGCAGCAATCTTGTTTTCTATTCTCACGGCGACCGACCGCGACACCGCGAGCGTGTTCGGCATGATCATCGAGCGCGGCCCGGAAGCGCTGGCAACGCTTGCTCCCGCCCGGCAGGCCATGGTGCAGGGCCAGATCGGCTACGCCTTCCATGCCGCATTTCTCACCATCGCCGGCTTCACCGCGGTCGGCGCATGGCTCGCCTGGACGCTGCCGCTGCGGCGGGTTTAGACCCGAAAGCTCGACGCCATTGCGGCCTGCGCGCGCACGCGGCAGACTCCCAAACGAAACCCGGGAGGCAACGCAATGATCGTCGACGCACAAGCTCATCTTTGGCTGGCAAATACGCCGGACCGGCCGTGGTTGCCGAACCGGGTGGCGCAATTGCCGGAGCCGTTCACCATCGAAAAGCTGGTGCTGCTGATGGATGAAGCCGGCGTCGACCGCGCCGTCATCGTGCCGCCGTCTTGGGAAGGTGACCGCAACGACTACGCGCTCGAAGCGGTGCGCCGCTATCCGACGCGTTTTGCCGTCATGGGCCGTATCCCGGTCAGCGATCCGGCGACCGCAAGGCTTTTGCCGGACTGGAAGAAGCAGCCGAATATGCTGGGCATCCGCCTCACCTTTCATCCGCAACAATGGGCCTGGCTGACCGACGGCACTGTGGACTGGTTCTGGCCGCAGGCGGAAAAATACAGTCTGCCGATCATGTTCTACGGCGCGCCGATGGCGCATTTCGCCAAGGTCGCCGAGCGCCATCCGGGATTGACGATGATCGCCGATCACTTCGGCACCACTGGCGAAGTGGCTAAATCGGGCAAACTCGGCGACGCGATCGGCGAGACGGCCAAGCTCGCCAAATATCCGAATGTTTCCGTAAAACTCTCGACCTCGCCGTTCTACTCGGCGGAGTCCTACCCGTTCAGCGATATGAAGCCGCATATCCGCCGCCTGTTCGAGGCGTTCGGCCCGCGCCGCTGCTATTGGGGCACTGATCTCACCAATTCCTTCGCCAAGGCGACTTACAAACAGCGCATCACCCACTTCACCGAAACGCTCGACTTCCTCTCGGCGGAGGATAAGGAGTGGATCATGGGCCGCGGCATCATGGCGCGGCTCAGCTGGGCATGACCCGGTTGCAATGGCGCTAGGCAGCCGCCCTTACCAGATAGGTACGTCGGCATTCGATGCAGATCCGCGCCCACCACATCAAATGGGGAGCCGCTCTGATCACGGCGGCGTCCGCGATCGTCGGCCTTTATTTCCTGCTTGCCTATATCGTGCTGCCGCTGTTCTGGCGGCACTACGAGCATCAAAAAGTCCTCGCCGGCCTGACCATGATCACGCGCACGGTGAATGGCGTCCCGGGCGATCCGATCAATGTCGGATTTGTCGGATCGCGGGAGGACGTGCTCTGCGCCATGAATGCCGCCGGCTGGTACCCGGCCGATCCGATTACGCTGCGCTCGAGCGTTGAGATCGTCGGCAGCGTTTTGCTCGACCGCCCGTATCTTCATGCGCCGGTCAGCCATTTGTACTACGACAACCGCCGCCAGGACCTCGCCTTTGAGAAGCCGATCGGGGGGAGCGCCGACCGGCGCAACCACGTTCGCTTCTGGCGCGTCCTGGAACGCGGCCAGGAGGGCCGCGCGGTCTGGCTCGGTGCTGCGACCTTCGACCGCGGCGTCGGCTTCAGCCACAACGATGCCCGCGTCACGCATCACATCTGGCCCGATATCGACGCCGAACGGAACCTACTCACCGACGATCTTAAGAAAGCGCATGTGGTGCAGACGGTCTATGAAGTCACCGGCATCGGCCCCACGGTCAACGGCCGCAATGGCGAAGGCGATCGCTACTACACCGACGGCGATATCAAGATCTCCGTCCTCGTCACCGGCTGCAATCAGCACGCAGCGACAGTCGCTGTACTCGACAACCCGCCGCTCGTGGCGATGAAGAATTTGGCCTGGGACACGATCGCAAAGACCATCATCTCCGCCACATTGCCGACAACGCCAAAATAGCGCGCGGATTGTTTCGTGAGACGCTCATTTCCGGTTGGAGCATGATCTTTTCGGAAAACCGGTTTCCACTTTTCCGGATCATGCTCTAAAAATCGGCGGCGATGAAATGCGTCACTTTGGGCGCGCCTGACAGATTAAAGCGCCGCACTGCCTCCTCGATCAAGCGATCGGCATTGGTGACGCGTTCGTGCTGGCGCAAATGCTCCATCCAGGATTCGACAAGAAAGGTTTCGACGATACGGCCCTCCGCCGCGGCGTCTTCAAACACGCCCCAGGCATAGGCGCCGTCGCGGCGGCGTTCATGCTCGACCTTGGCGATGGCCTGCAAAAACGCTTCACGGTCCTGCGGGCGGATCAGATATTCGACCGTAACCAGGACCGGACCGCGTTCATGCTCGATTTCCCGTACAGTAATCGGCGCCGGCCAATGCATGGATGGCGACAGGTCGATGGAGAGGCCGGTCTGCAGTTTCCATCGCCAAGTCAGCGGAATGGTGGCGAGCAATCCGGCGGCGGCGGCGAGATGCGCGATCGGTAGGCCGGTATAGGCCGCCACTTCGCCCCACACCGCGCTGCCAAGCGTGACGCAGCCGAAGAATGCGGTGGCGAAGACCGCCAGTCCGCGTCCGCGCACCCAATCCGGCAACGAAACCTGGGCCGAGACATTGAGTGTCGCCAAGGCTGCGATCCAGGAGGCGCCGGCAAGAACGCTCGCGGCCAGCGCAGTAATGGGTTGGTGCGCCAGACCAAACAGCGCCATCGCCACGGCGGTGCCGGCGGCCGCGAGCGCCATCAGCACGTCCGGTCCCCATTTGGCCTTGAGCATCGGCAGCGCGAATGCGCCGCCGACCGCACCGATGCCGATGACGCCGAGCAGGATTCCGTAAAGCTCCGGCCCGCCCGCAATCTGGCTCCGGGCGACCAGCGGCAGCAGCGCCCAAAAGGCGCTCGAGAACAGAAAGAAACCCGAAGCCCGCGCCAGTGTCGCGCGCAGATGCGGATTGTGCCGGGCATGACGCAGCCCGGCCCAGATCGCATTGCCAAAGCTCTCCGCCGGAAGCAGCGTGCTCGGCCGCTTGTTGCTGCGCCACCACAGCAAGGCAATGATGACAGCGACATTGCAGATGGCATTGAGCCAGAATGGCGCGGCAATGCCTGCCGCGACGATGATGAGACCGCCGAGCGCCGGACCGAGCGCGCGCGAAATATTCACGCCGACGCTGTTGGCGGCAATTGCCGCCGGCAGATCGTCGCGCCGCACCAGCAGCGTTACCACCGATTGCCAGGCCGGCGACGTCAGGGCGCCTGCGGCATTGATGAGAAACGTGAACAGCAACAGGTTGAAGGGCGTCGCCAGGTGCAGGCTCACCAGCGCCGCATAGACTGCCGACACCGACGTCGCCAGCGTTTCAAACACGATCAGGAAGCTGCGCTTGTTGAAAATGTCGGCGAGCGCGCCAGCCGGCAGCGCGAACATGAACATCGGCAGTGTGGTCGCCGCCTGAACCAGCGACACGATCAGCGGATCGGGATCGAGGTCGGTCATCAGCCAGCCGGAGGCCGCGCTGTACATCCAGCCGCCGATATTGGCGACCAGCGTTGCCGCCCAGATCACCCGGAAGGCCGATTGGCGAAACGGCGCCCAAGGCGACAAAGCGGGCGAAGCCGCCGTAGCGGTGGAAGCCGTGTCGCTCATCGCCTCACGCCGGCGGCTTATGCGCGAGCCAGCGGCCGGCCTCCGCGGCGGCGAACAGTTCGGCCAGCGCCGCGTTGACGGCGGCAGGCTCTTCGCTGGTGATGGTGTGACCGGATCGCGGAATGACGCAGAGCGCCGCCGTCGGCACCGTGCGCTTGAGAAAGACGCTGCCGTCGAGGCAGGTTTCGTCGTCGTCGCCGCAGATCACGAGCAACGGCACCGCAAACTTCTTCAAGTCCGCTTCCATGTCCCACAGCGTCGGGCGCTTGCTCTGCAGCATCGCCATGGTCAGCGCGTGTCCTTGCGCGGAATGTTCGGCGAGCATGCGCGCGAATTCGCCATAGCCGCGTGGGTCCTTGAATTTCTGCGCCTGGCGCGTCGCGCCATCGGCATAGATCGCCGCAGCCTCGGGCATGCCTTTTGCGGTGAACATTTTCGCCGTCTCCGCCGCTTGCGCCCGCATTGCCGCACGCGCGGCCGGATCGGGCAGCGAGCCCCAGCCGCACCCTGCCGCGGTCACCGAAATGCACCGTTCCGGATGACGCATGCCGATATGCAGCGACGTATAGGCGCCCATCGAATGGCCGACTACATGCGCCTTTGCGATGCCGAGCGTATCCATGACAGCGATGACGTCGCCGCGTGCGATATCCTGGCCGTAGCTTGCCGGATCGCCTGGAATATCCGACGGCGGATAGCCGCGCTGACTGTAGGTCACGCAACGATGCGAGCGCGCGAAGCGGCGCATTTGCGGTTCCCAGGTGCGGTAGTCGCCGGCGAATTCGTGGACGAACACAACAGGGGTGCCGGCTCCGGCTTCTTCGTAATAGAGGCTCACGCCATCCGGGGTTTTGACTTTGGCCATGTCGCGTGCCTCCGGTTCACGATCGATGCGCATGGTACAGACATCGCGTGACTGGGCGCAAACGGGCCAAAAAAGCCAATAGGCCGCCCATGAGGGCGGCCTACCGGCAAGTGCATCGCCTAGAAAACTATAGCCGATCAAGCCATCCAGAACGGCTTGCTGGATTCGCCTGCCGCATCGCACCGCGTCAATCCGAGATCGCGCAAAGTTGAGTCGCTCAAGCTCTGCAATTCGTGGCGCGCCCGCGCGCGCCGCCGCCACTGCACTAGCCGGTGCGTCATATAACCCCAACGCGAACCGGTGTTCGTATCGCTGAAGAAAATCCTGGTCATGGCTCGCTCCATACCTTCCGGCTAACTCTGCAACAATAAATTAGGTCAGGTTTGCACCGCGGGATGTGACGGCGAGCACAGTTCGGCGCATTTCAAATAATGCTCTCTAAACATTGGGAAAATTCGATATGGCGTGGCGCCTGTTGCAGTGCCCGAAAACCGTTCGACAAAGTTTCGGCAAAATAAGGCGATTTCGGCCGCGCTTTCAGGCCGCTTGGGGCTGTGACGCGACCTCGCAGATGCGCGTTACTTGTTGGGCGGGTGAGGCAGCCCCCGTCTTGTCGTAACCGACAACCCTCAGAACGCCCGACGCCGGGCACATGGCGACCGCGAGCCGCGTATAGGGATTGAGAACCGGCTCGCGCACCCAATCAAATCTCGGCGCCGATAACGGGCCATCATAGGCCTCGAGTGTCTCCCGGCGCGCCCGGCTGTAGCCTGCGGCGTCTTCGAGCGAACTGGTCAGGAACCGGCGGGTGCCGATACGTCCCTCCCAGCCGCCGCGCGGCGGCACCCAATCGTTGGCGGCGCTGGTCTCGTCCTCGCGGGTAGTGAAGCCAGTCTCGGTGCGTTCAATGACGCAACGCTCGTTGGCCGCGCAGCCGGCGAGTGAATAGATCACCGGACGCGCCACCGGCACCGTCTCCAGCATGCGCCGCGCCGCCGCGTAGGTGCTGCAGGTTTCGAACGTTTGGCGCAGCAGCTGATCCGGCGGCATCAGATCGTCGGATTGCCAGATCGCTAAAGCATTCACCGCGAAGTCGTAGGGGCGCAGCCAGCGGTGGGCGGTGCGCCGCCGCATCGGCGCCTGATTGACGCATGCGGCAAAGCGAAACGGCGCCATCGCGGTCAGCGCCCCCACATAGCCGGGCCAGGTGACGCTGTAGAAATCGCCGCAGGCGCCGCGCATATGCGCCACCTCGGCGTAGCGGCCGAGACCTGCGAACGGCCAATCAAGCGTGCGGACAAGCCAGGGCACGCCGCCTTGCTCGCAAGCGCGCGCCGTGCAGGCCCATTGATAGGAGGCATTGAGAAGCCATACGCCCGAGAAGCCGAGCGCGCCCGCGATCTCCGCGATCTCCGACATATAAGGCGAGCGCGCGCGGGCAAGCCAGTAGCGCGACGCCCGATCGAGCACTGGCACCAGCGGCAGCGCCGCGCGCGGAAAGAAATTGAGGCAGGTATCGCGCAGGGCGCGGGCACGCTCCGCGCATTGCTGCGCGTGGCGCGGCGCGCCGCCGTCGCGCAGATCGATGACCGGGATATCCGTGAGATTCGACATTTGCGAATTGTCCGAGCCGGACACAAAGTCAGCAGGAGATTACTCGACGCGCCGACCTTTTCAATGTGACGGACAATACGGCTCAAACAAGACGCCCCCGCGGGCGGCATTCCACTGGTGGCTGCCGTAAGCAGCGCCTCGCATCTCTCAACTCAAAATCATTCAAAACTCGGCGTCTTCCTGGACCGCCACGGCGAGCGCGCCCTGGATACGGCCAACCGGACCGCCCCGCGTCGCCGCCGCCGGACGTTTCGCTGCGGCCTGCGATCGCGGCACGGGCTTCGCTTTGGCCGCTTCGGCGCCATTCTCCGCCGCGGCATCGAGGCGGAAGAAGGCCACCCGCTCGTCCATGTTTTTCGCCTGGTGTTCGAGCGTCTTGGCGGTGGCGGCGTTCTCCTCGACCAAAGCCGAGTTCTGCTGCGTCACCTCGTCCATCTGGGTGAGCGCCTTGTTGACTTCCTCGACGCCGGTGGACTGCTCGATGCTGGCGCCGGCGATGTCGGAGACCAGATCGGCGACTTCCTTGATCGACTCGACGATTTCGCCCAGCGCCGAACCGGCCTTGTTGACCAGATCGACGCCGGCCTGGACCTGCCCGTTGCTGTTGGTGATCAGGTC
>DASQRX010000127.1:0-15127 GCA_035642635.1 Xanthobacteraceae bacterium | reverse complement strand
GTCCGGCAGCAGCGGCTGCGGCAGCCGCAGCGGCTGCAGCGGCGGCGGCTTCGGCCGCGGCCTTCATTTCTTCGGCGTAGCCTGACGGCGGCACGACCGTGACAAGAGTAATGTCGCGGCCGGACACCGAACGCACGCCTTCCGGAAGCTTGACGTCGCTCAAGTGCTTGGAGTGATTGATGTCGAGCGAGCCGACATCGACCTCGATCCCGGTCGGGATGGCCTCGGCAAGGCAGCGCACTTCGACGGTGTGGGTCACGATCGAGACCGTGCCGCCGCGCTTCACGCCGGGCGACTGGTCGGCGTTCCGCACGATGATCGGAATGTTGACGCGAATCGTCGCGCCTTCGCCGAGCCGCATGAAGTCCACATGCAGCGGCAGATCGCGCACGGCATCGAGCTGAAAGTCGCGCGGAATGACGCGATGCTTGGCGCCATCGATCTCGATGTCATGGATCGTCGTCAGAAAGTGGCCGGCATAGATGCGCTGGCGCAGCTCGTCGTAATCGAGCGAGATCGGCAGCGGCGCCTTGCCGTCGCCGTAGATGATTCCGGGTACGCGGCCTAAACGACGTTCAGCCCGGGCGGTCCCCTTGCCTGCCCGCGAACGCGCCGCCGCCTTGATCGTATTGACGGTCGCCATAGGATGTTCCTTGTCTAAAGCCTTGCGATTCAATGGAATTTCCGCGCGCAGCCTCCAGGGGTGCTGTAGCAGCCGCGGAAGCGGCGCTTATAGCGGCGCAAATCTTGAAAAACAAGGAACGGCGACAGCCGGGACGAGAGTTAGTTAGTGCCCGGATTAAAGCCGCCCCGCTCGGCGCTCGACGGCTGTGGCGCGGAAGCGCCGCCCGCCAGCGCCGCTTCGAGCGCAGCAACACGGCTCTTGAGCGCCTCGTTCTCCTCGCGCGCGATGCGCGCCATATCCTTGACCGCCTCGAATTCGTCGCGCTTGACCAGATCGAGGTCGCGCAGCCACCGCTCCGCTTGGGTGCGGAACAGCGTCTCGAACTCGCGCCGCACACCTTGCGCAACACCTGCCGCGTCATTCATTAAGCGCGCGACTTCGTCGAAAAACCGATTCGTTGTCTGCACCATGACCGCCTCTGAGCTCGAATATTGGCCTGCTGCTGAATCCCGTCGCAGCCCGCTTGCTATGCGCAATGACAATGGCGATGGTGCGGCGCGGCCGCAAGGGGCTCGGCCGCAACTCTATCGCCGCAATACGACGTCATGATTAAGCGACGCGGCGGACGGAAGACAGATTCGATACGCCGCAAGAGAGCCCGTTCATGTTCGTTCTGCCGGTCATCCCCTATCCAGTAATCAATCCGATTCTGATTTCGATCGGGCCGCTCGCCATCCGCTGGTATGCGCTCGCCTATATCGTCGGCATCATCGCCGGCTGGTTTTATGCGCGCGCCATTATCAGAGCCGAACGTTTTTGGGGTGGCCCGGCGCCGTTCACCGTTCTCGACTTCGACGATTTCGTGGTCTGGATCACGCTCGGCATTATCCTTGGCGGCCGCATCGGCTACGTGCTGTTCTACAACCTTCCGCATTTTGCCGCGCATCCGACCGAGATTTTTCAGATCTGGACCGGCGGCATGTCGTTTCATGGCGGCGTCGCCGGCTGTATCGTTGCCGTCATATTGTTTGCGCGGAGGCGGCATATCTCGACACTGTCGCTCGGCGACGTGACGTGTGCGGTTGCGCCGATCGGACTTTTTCTCGGCCGCCTCGCCAATTTCATCAATGGTGAATTGTGGGGCCGACCGACCGATGTGCCCTGGGCTATGGTCTTTCCTTATGGCGGGCCGCAACCGCGCCATCCGAGCCAGCTTTATGAAGCAGGGCTCGAGGGCATCGCGCTCTTCTTCGTGCTCAGCATGCTGGTCCGCTTGGGCGCGCTGAAACGGCCGGGCGTCGTCACGGCAGCTTTTTTCATCGGTTACGGTCTCGCGCGCACGACCTCTGAATTCTTTCGCGAACCCGATGTCCAGCTCGGTTTCCTCTGGGGCTCGGGGTGGCTGACCATGGGAATGCTGCTGTGCGTTCCGCTGATCCTGGCCGGCATCGCGCTCTTCGCCGTCGTCATGAGCCGCAAGCCGATCACAAAAGATGCCTGAGCAGTACACGCCGCTCGATAACGAAATCCGCCGGCTGATCGGCGTGGTCGGACCGATGCCGATCGCCGAATACATGCGGCTGTGCCTGACGCATCCGCAATACGGCTATTACGTCAATCGCGATCCGCTCGGTTCAGGCGGCGATTTTATCACCTCGCCCGAGATCAGCCAGATGTTCGGCGAGCTCGTCGGCCTATGGATGGGCGCGGTCTGGCAACAGATGGGCGCGCCGGAAAATGTGCGCATCATCGAGCTCGGTCCCGGACGCGGCACTTTGATGCACGACGCGCTGCGGGCGACGAAAATCGTCAAAGGATTTTGCGATGCAGCGGTCGTGCATCTGGTCGAGATCAGTCCGGCGCTCCAAGAAGTGCAGCAGCGCAAACTCGAAGGGCTCGGCGTGCCGATCCTGTGGCACGGCGCGATCGACGAAGTCCCTGCAGGCCCGAGCATCATCGTCGCTAATGAATTCATCGATGCGCTGCCGGTGCACCAAGCCATCAAACAAGCCGACGGCTGGCATGAGCGCGTCATCGAGATCGCGCCCGACGGACATTTCATCATCGGCGCCGCGCGCGATCCCCTGCCGCATTTCGAAGCGGCGATGCCGCGCGGATTGCGCCAGGCGCCCGAGGACGCAATCTACGAATGGCGCGCCGACGGCGTGGCGCTCGAACTCGGACGGCGGATGCGCGACGAGGGAGCAGCCTTGATCATCGACTACGGTCATGCCCATTTCGGCCTGGGCGACACGCTGCAAGCCGTCGCCGGACATTCCTTTACCGATCCGCTGCGCGCGCCCGGCACGGCCGATTTGACCGCTCACGTCGATTTCGAAGCGCTTTCACAATGCGCCGAAAGCATGGGCGCGCGGATTCATGGACCGATCCGCCAGCGCGATCTATTCTTGCGGCTTGGCATCGAACGGCGCGCCGCGGCGCTCAAGGCGAACGCAACGCCCGACAAGGCCGCCGAGATCGAGATCGCGTTCTCGCGGCTGATCGCTGAAGGCGCGCGCGGGATGGGCGAATTATTCAAGGCGATGGCGATCGCCGCCCCGCAACTCGGTCCCCTGCCGGGATTTGAGGACCCCTCATGAAGATCGAAGCGCGGTCGCTGGCATTGACCGGCATCCGGCATGCGTTCTTCACGCGGGCGGGCGGCGTATCCGGCGGGCTCTTTGCCAGTCTCAACGGCGGCATCGGTTCGAAGGACGATGCGGCCCATGTGGCGGAAAATCGCAGCCGGATGGCGGGTGCGCTCGGCGTCGAGCCGCGCCGATTTCTCACCCTCTATCAAATCCACTCGCCGAACGTCGTCGTTGCCGAAGCGCCATGGACGGCGGAGGAGCGGCCCCGCGCCGACGCCATCGTCACCCGCATGCGCGCGCTCGCCATCGGCGTGACCACGGCGGATTGCGGCCCGGTTCTGTTTGCCGATCCGCAGGCGGGCGTGATCGGTGCCGCGCATGCCGGCTGGCGGGGAGCACTGGCCGGCGTTATCGAGGCGACCGTCGAGGCGATGGAGCGGCTGGGCGCCGCGCGCGGCCATATCCGCGCTGCCATCGGGCCGATGATCCGGCAGTCCAATTACGAGGTCGGCCCCGACCTGATTGCGCGCTTTGCGGCCGAAGACGGCGCCAGCAGCCGGTTTTTCGCCCCGGCATCGCGCAACGGCCACGCCCTGTTCGATCTCGGCGGCTATGTCGCGGCGCGTCTGGTGCGGACGGGTGTGAGCGAAGTGGAAGACTTAGGCCTGTGCACCTATGCCGACCCGGACCGGTTCTTCAGCTACCGCCGCACCACCCACCGCGCCGAGCCCGATTATGGCCGGCACGTTAACGCCATCGCGCTGACCGGCGAGTAGCATTCGCCACTTTATTTGCTGTTTGCCGCCGGCGATTTGCATCGGCGTTAACCCTGATGCGCGGAAGCCATTGGTGTTGCAGCGGAAAAAGCCACGGGGAAAGTCCGCTAAACGTATTGCCAGCCTGGAAAGCGGCTTGTATCAGGTCGAGCTTAGGCGCGAGGAGAGTTGGAATGGCGGGCAATAACGGAGCAATCAAGCTCGTCTCCGGCAATTCCAATCCTGCGCTCGCCAAAGCTATCGGCGATTACCTCGGCCACCCGCTGACCAAAGCGGTGGTCCGCCGCTTTGCCGACATGGAAGTCTTCGTCGAAATTCAGGAAAACGTCCGCGGCGCCGACGTTTTCGTCATCCAGTCGACGTCGTTTCCGGCCAACGACCATCTGATGGAACTGCTGATCATTATCGACGCGCTGCGCCGCGCGTCGGCGCGGCGCATCACCGCGGTGATTCCCTATTTCGGCTATGCCCGGCAGGACCGCAAAGTGGGACCGCGCACGCCGATTTCAGCCAAGCTCGTTGCCAACCTGATCACCCATGCAGGCGTCGATCGCGTCCTCACGCTCGATCTGCATGCCGGCCAGATTCAGGGCTTCTTCGATATCCCGACCGACAATCTATTCGCCGCGCCGGTCATCATGCGCGATATCAAAGAGCGCTTCGACCTGAGCAAAGTCATCGTCGTGTCGCCGGACGTCGGCGGCGTGGTGCGCGCGCGCGGGCTTGCCAAACGCATCGACGCGCCGCTCGCCATCGTCGACAAAAGACGCGAGCGGCCAGGCGAGTCGGAAGTGGCCAATGTCATCGGCACGGTCGACGGGGGCATCTGTATTCTGGTCGACGACATCGTGGATTCGGGCGGCACCTTGGTGAATGCCGCCGACGCCTTGCTCGAGAAAGGCGCCCGCGAGGTCTACGCCTACATCACCCACGGCGTGCTGTCGGGCGGCGCCATCGCCCGCGTCGGCAATTCGCGCCTCAAGGAACTGGTGATCACCGACTCGATCATGCCGAGCCAGGCGGTCAACGCGTCCAAGAACATCCGCGTCGTGACGATCGCCAAGCTTATCGGCGAGGCGATCAACCGCACCGCCGCCGAAGAGTCGGTGTCGAGCCTGTTCGACTGATCCCGCAGACGCACGTCTTGTGCCGGCGACGACGCTGTCCGTCCAAAATATTCCCTTGAGTCAACTTGTCGCAGTCACGACTGTGGACGGTCACGAATCCAGCATTGTATGCGGCGGCCAAATCACTTCATGAGTGCCGGTATCGGTGCTGGTTGAAGCCCTTACGAAGCCTTTGCGCAGACTTTGGCGGAAGGAACAAGGCGATTATAGTCGGCGGTGCGACTGATTCGCGGTGTGCAGTCAATCCACGGGCGGGAGTTGTTCCTGCGTCAAATCGTTCCGTGCGGCGGCGGATGTCTTCCTGCGTCGTTTCGCAGCCGGGCGCGGTTTGCGCCCTTTCGAAGTTCCTGTGGCGTGCGCATTTCCACTTCAAGCGGCACCTGTGGAGGCGGAATGTCCCTGATCGAAGTCGTAAAAGTCCAAGCCAATAATCCTCTCGACGTCGTCGAGCATATGGCGGCCGGCAATAACTGGCCGTTCGAGCGCGCCGGCGAAGACGAGATCGGGCTCGCCGTGACCGGCCGCTGGACGAACTACCAAGTCTCATTCACCTGGATGGGCGACATCGAGGCGCTGCACCTCGCCTGCGCCTTCGACATGAAAGTGCCGGAGCAGCGCCTGCCTCAGGTCCAGCAGCTCATCGCCATGATCAACGAGCAATTATGGATCGGGCATTTCGACGTCTGGATGCAGAACGGCATGGTGATGTTCCGCCACGCATTGGTGCTCGCCGGCGGCGTCACCGCCTCGGGCCGGCAATGCGAAGCGGTGCTCGGCACGGCCCTCGATTCCTGCGAGCGTTACTTCCCGGCCTTTCAATTCGCGATCTGGGCGGGCAAAACCGCGCGCGAGGCGATCGACGCCGCCATGTTCGAGACCGCGGGCGAGGCGTGACCGCCGTTCAAGAGCCCTTGCACAGTTTTTCCGGCCTTCTGGTGCTGGTCGGCGCCGGCAAAATGGGCAGCGCCTTGCTCGAAGGCTGGCTGCGGCTTGGGCTCGATCCAAAGAATGTCGCGGTGATCGAACCGGACGTGCCGCCGCACATCGCCGCGCTGGCGCAACGCGGCTTGCAACTCAATCCCAATCCGCAGACGCTCGCCGATGTCGCAGCGATTGTCCTCGCCGTGAAGCCGCAGGTGGCGCCGCAGGCGATCCCACCGCTGACACCGCTTGTTTCCCCGGCGACGGTCGTCGTGTCGATCATGGCCGGCCGCACGCTGCGGTTTCTCGCCGACGCGCTGCGCAAGCCCTGCGCCATCGTGCGCGCCATGCCGAACACGCCGGCCGCAATCGGCCGCGGCATCACGGTTGCGGTGCCGCTCAACGCCAATGAATCGCAACGCGCGCTCGCCGACCGTTTGTTGTCGGCGACCGGCGTGGTCGAGTGGACGCAAAACGAGTCGCTGATGGACGCGGTGACGGCAGTGTCCGGCTCGGGTCCGGCTTACGTTTTTTTGCTCGCCGAGGCATTGACCCAGGCCGGCGTGGCGGCGGGGCTGCCGCCGGAGCTCGCGGCCAAACTCGCGCGCGAGACCGTCGCCGGCGCCGGCGAATTGTTGCACCGGTCCGCGCTCGACGCCGCGGTCTTGCGCGACAACGTCACCTCTCCGGGCGGCACGACCGCGGCGGCGCTTGGCGTGCTCATGGGCCAAGGAGGACTTGTTCAGCTCATGGAAAAGGCCGTTGCTGCCGCGACTGCACGCTCGCGTGAGCTTGCAGGCTGAAGCTCGCGCCGGTCTTGGAACCGCCACCTAGCAGGCCTAGATTGACGATACCGGTCCGGCGTGGCGCGCGATCCGGAATAAGCTTGGCTCTGACGCGATTAGGTAATTAGCTTTTTTCGAAAATGTTCCGCGCCGCCAGAAGTGTGAGGAGTTAGGTCATGGCCCGTCGACCCGCCCGCAAAGCCGCCCCAAAAAACGCCGGAGCCTCTGCCGCTCCGCCGCCGCTGCCGTCGGATGCCAATGATCGCGCCAAAATCATCGCGGCCTTTCTCGGCCTTCTTGCCGAGAAGCGGTTCGAACAAATCGGTCTCGGCGAAATTGCGGAGGCCGCCGGGGTGTCGCTAGCGCAATTTCGCGGCGAGTTTGCGTCGCCGCTCGCCATCCTGGCCGCCCATGTCAAGGACACCGACCGCGCCGTGCTCGGTGCGGATTTCAGCGACATGGCGGAGGAGCCGCCGCGCGAGCGCATATTCGACGTTTTGATGCGCCGGCTCGAAATCCTGGCGCCGCATCGTGAGGCGGTCCGTTCGCTGCTGCGCTCGGCGTCGCGCAATCCGCCGCTCGCCATGGCCTTCAACGGCCTCGCCGTGCGCTCGCAGCAATGGATGTTGACCGCCGCCGGCATCGGCGCTTCGGGCCCGCGCGGCATGGTGCGCGCCCAGGGGCTTGCGCTGCTGTTCGGCTCGGTGCTGCGGACTTGGGTCCATGACGACGATCCGGGTTTGGCGCGCACCATGGCAGCTCTCGACCGGGCACTCGGCCGCGGTCAGCGCTTCGCCGGTCTGTTCGAGGATCTTTGCCGTGTGCCCGAGCGGTTGTGCCGGTTGCGATCGCGCCGGCGCCGGCGATCGGAGGATGATTCCGAGGAGGCCGCGGCTGCGTAATCGCGGCCAATTTGCCGCCGATTCCCAAGTACAGGCCGTAGCCTTTACCCGAGAGCAGCCTGAAATTGTGATGTCATCGCATCGCCGGCGAAAGCTCTTGGGTAATCCACATCTTTTTCTGCTGAAGATTCCCTGTCATTTTGCCAAGTTGATCTTAAGTCTTTGGCCAATATCAAATGTGGATATTGTTGCTTATCTGGTTCATCTTTCAGATTTACCGGAAACTACCTAAGCATTGATGACGTATTCAAAGATTAGAACGCCTATAAACAGCGATTTTCTCTTTGCAAACCTATTCTGCGTAAGCTAATGACAGGTCCTAGATCGAACCAATGCGCTGCCGGACTTTCCCTCAATGATTGTTTGTTCCTGTAACGTGCTGACCGACCACGACGTGCGCTCCACGTTGTCGGGCAGCGAAGATGCTCCGCGCACGACGGGCCAAGTTTACCAGTGCCTCGGTTGCAGTGCGCAGTGTGGGCGGTGCGCCAGCACCATTCGCCGCATCATGAACGAAGCGCTGGGCGCGGCTGACGCGGCCTGCTGCGGGCAGGCTCGCTCCGAGCCTTAATCTCGGCTCATCCCGACCTTAGCTCATCCCGCCAACTTACTTTGTGAGATTTAGGGCAAGATCGCGCCGGCGGCGGCGCGCCGTCTTTGCGCATCGATCGCGGTGGTTATAATCACCGCACTGGCCGAACGCGGTTCGGCAATCACGTCAACCGCAGGAGTACGAGCATGAAGGGCGAGCCTGGCGTCGTCGATTACCTCAACAAGGCCCTGCGGCACGAACTGACGGCGATCAATCAGTATTGGCTGCATTACCGGCTGCTCGACAATTGGGGCTACAAGGCTCTCGCCAAGCAATGGCGCAAGGAATCGATCGAAGAGATGGAGCACGCCGACAAGCTGGTCACGCGCATCATCTTTCTCGACGGCTTTCCCAACATGCAGGTGCTCGATCCGCTGCACATCGGACAGACCGTGAAAGAAGTGCTCGACTGCGACCTCGCCGCCGAAATGTCGGCGCGCGCGCTTTACGAGGAAGCCGCCACGCATTGTCATGGCGTTCGCGACTACGTCTCGCGCGACCTGTTCGAAGAGCTGATGCACGACGAGGAGGAGCACATCGACTTCCTCGAAACTCAGCTCGATCTGGTCGCCAAACTCGGCGTCGAGCTCTACGCCCAGCATCACATCGGCGAACTCGACGAAGACAAAGAATGACGTTCGGCCGGCCCGCCGTGCACCGTAAACGGCACGACCTGCATTGATTACGACTATCCCAACTCCGTCGGCAAAGATTCGACGCTGCTCTACGGTTTTTCCGTCGGCGGCGGCTTCGACATGGCGGTCACGCAAAACGTCTTTCTGCGCGCCGAATACGAATTCGTGCAATTCGCGCCGGTCGCAAATATTACCGCCAAGATTTCCAGCGCGCGCGTCGGCGCTGGGTTTAAGTTCTAAAAAACAACATTTTATCAGCGCCCCGCGCCAATTGCGGCGCTCGGGGCCATTTTTGCAATGATTATCCCGCCGTGCCGCTTGACGGCGCGGCCGCGAATCCTTAATTGCAGCGGCGGGACACCCCTCCCCAACGAGGGGCGACTATCTGGAAGGATAGATCATGACGCTGAATATGCCCTCGGTGCGGCCGGCTGTGCCGCATTTTTCCTCCGGCCCCTGCGCCAAGCGGCCCGGCTGGGCCTCGCAAAACCTTAAAGACGCCATCCTCGGACGCTCGCATCGCTCGAAGCCGGGCAAGGCGAAGCTCAAGCGCGCCATCGATCTCACGCGCGAAGTCTTGCAGGTGCCGGCCGACTATCGCATCGGCATCGTGCCGGCGTCCGACACCGGCGCAATCGAAATGTCGCTGTGGTCGCTGTTAGGTCCGCGGCCGGTGACGATGCTGAGCTGGGAATCCTTTGGCGAAGGCTGGGTCAGCGACGTCGTCAAAGAACTCAAGCTGAAGAATGCGACCGTGTTGAAGGCGGGCTATGGCGAACTGCCCGATCTCAGCAAGGTCGATCCGGCAAACGATATCGTTTTCACCTGGAACGGCACGACGTCGGGCGTGCGGGTTCCCGATGCCGATTGGATCGCGGCCGACCGCGGCGGATTGACGATCTGCGACGCCACCTCGGCCGCGTTCGCGCAGCCGCTCGATTGGCGAAAGCTCGATGTCGCCACCTTCTCCTGGCAGAAGGCGCTCGGCGGCGAGGCGGCGCATGGCATGCTCATTCTTTCACCGCGCGCCGTTGCCCGCCTCGAAAGTCACGAGCCGGCTTGGCCGATGCCGAAGATCTTCCGCATGACCAAAGGCGGCAAGCTGATCGAAGGCATCTTTGTCGGCGAAACCATCAATACGCCGTCGATGCTTTGCGTCGAGGATTATCTCGACGCCCTCGAATGGGCGAAATCGGTCGGCGGCCTCAAGGCGCTGCAGGCGCGCGCCGCCGCCAATGCCAAGACCATCTCCGATTGGGTGGCGCGCACCGACTGGATCGATTTTCTGGCGTCCGATCCGGCGCTGCGCTCGAACACGTCGGTCTGCCTGAAAGTCGTCGATCCTCACGTCGGCCGGCTGCCGGCCGACGCACAAGCCGCCTTCATTAAGAGCATCGCGGCGGCGCTCGACAAGGAAGGCGTCGCTTACGACATCGATGCCTATCGCGACGCGCCGCCGGGCCTGCGCATCTGGTGCGGCTCGACCGTCGAACGGTCCGACGTCGAGGCGCTCACGCTGTGGCTCGACTGGGCTTACGTCAAGGCCAAGGACGCGCTCGCCAAGGCGGCGTAGTGGCGTCTTGCTCTCCCCCCGATGGGGAGGGTTTGCTTTCCCATTTCCAACATTTCCGGATGCTGAAACCATGGCTCCCAAAGTCCTTATCTCCGATGCACTTTCGCCCGCTGCGGTCGCGATCTTCAAGGATCGCGGGATCGAGGTCGACTTCCAGCCCAGTCTCGGCAAGGACAAAGACAAGCTCGCCGAGTTGATCAACGGCTTCGACGGATTGGCGATCCGCTCTGCGACCAAGGTCACGCCGAAAATTCTGGAGAAGGCGAAAAGCCTCAAAGTGATCGGTCGCGCCGGCATCGGGGTCGACAATGTCGACATTCCGTCGGCGACGGCGCGCGGCATTATCGTGATGAACACGCCGTTCGGCAATTCGATCACCACGGCCGAGCACGCGATCACGCTGATGCTGTCGCTGGCGCGGCAAATCCCCGAAGCCGACGCTTCGACGCGCGCCGGGAAATGGGAGAAGAACAAGTTTCTCGGCGTCGAGATTTTTGGCAAGACGCTCGGCATTATCGGCTGCGGCAACATCGGCTCGATCGTCGCCGACCGGGCGATCGGACTGAAGATGAAAGTGATCGCCTACGATCCGTTTCTCTCCGTCGAGCGCGCGCTCGATCTCGGCGTCGAGAAAGTCGAGCTCGACGAGTTGTGGCGCCGCGCCGATTTCATCACCCTGCACACGCCGCTCACCGACAAAACCCGCAATATCGTCAATGCGCAGACGCTCGGCCATACCAAAAAAGGCGTGCGCTTGATCAATTGCGCCCGCGGCGAACTGGTCGAAGAGGCGGCTCTGGTCGAAGCGCTCAAATCGGGCCACGTCGCCGGCGCAGCGCTTGACGTGTTTCGCGAAGAGCCGCCGCCGCCGAGCCCGCTGTTCGATCTTCCCAACGTGGTCTGCACGCCGCATCTCGGTGCTTCGACCACCGAAGCGCAGGAGAATGTCGCGCTCCAGGTCGCCGAGCAGATGTCCGATTATCTCCTGCGCGGCGCCATCACCAACGCCATCAACTTCCCTTCGATCAGCGCCGAGGAGGCGCCGAAACTGAAACCTTTCGTGGCGCTTGCGGAAAAGCTCGGCTCGTTCGCCGGGCAGCTCACCGAGACCGGCATCAAGCAGGTCCAGATCGCCTTTGCGGGCGACGTCGCCCAGATGAACACCAAGGCTTTGACCTCGGCCGCCATCGCGGGTCTGCTTCGCCCGATGCTCCAGGACGTCAACGTCGTTTCGGCGCCGATTGTCGCCAAGGAACGCGGCATCGCCGTCGAAGAGACGCGGCGCGAAGCGCAGAGCGATTACGACAGCCTGATCACCGTCACGCTGGTGACCGACCGGCAAACGCGTTCGGTGTCCGGCACCGTCTATGCCGACGGGCGGCCGCGCATCATCGACATCAAGGGCATCCGGATGGACGCTGAGTTCGGCGCTTCGATGCTCTACGTCACCAACCAGGACAAACCCGGATTTGTCGGCAGCTTCGCGACGCTCCTCGGCGGCGCCGGCATCAACATCGCGACATTCCATCTCGGCCGCGAATCCGCCGGCGGCAATGCCATTGCGCTGGTCGAGGTCGACGGCGCGGTGCCGCCGGAAGTGCTCACGCAAGTGCAGAAAATTCCCAACGTGCAGCAGGTCAAGCCGCTGCGGTTCTGATCACTTCCGCGTCGCAATCGTAATGCCGGAAAATACCAGCGCGTAGCCGGCCGCGTGAAACAGCTCGAAACGCTCGCCGAGCAGCACGATCGCCAGCACCGACCCGAAGACCGGGACGAGATGTATGAACGGCGCGGCGCGGTTGGCGCCGACGAGCTCGATGCCGCGATTGAGAAACAGATAACCGAGCAGCGACGGAAAGATGCAGATATAGGCGAAGGTCGCCGCGCTTTCGGCATCAAACACGAATGTGCGTCCGCCGGCGAGCTCCAATACCATCGGCGGCAAGAGAAACACGGCGCCCCCGCCCATGCCGACGGCGAGGAACGAGAGCGGGTGGATCGCCGGCCGTTTGCGCAGCATCGTCGCATAGCAAGCGTAAATTAAAAGCGCGATGACGAACCACATGTCGCCGCGGTTGAAATCGATACCAAAGAGGACATCGAGTCGGCCGCGGCAGATGATGACGAGGACGCCGGAAAGCGAAAGGCAGATGCCGCAGGCTTGTCGCAGTGTCAGTCGATCGCGGAACAAAACGAAAGACCACAGCGCGACGAACAGCGGCGCCATCGATTGCAGGAGCAATCCGTTGATCGCCGTGGTGTATTGCAGGCCGTAATAGGCCATCGTGTTGTAGGCGGAAAAGCCGGTCAGCGCGAGGAACGCCAGGAAACCGGCGCGCTCGCGGATCAAGGGCCAATCGCGCGCGAGATGCGGCGCGGCGAACGGCAGCAGCAGCGCCAGTGCCCCACTCCAGCGAATGACCGACAGCGTAATGGGCGGAACATGTCCGACAATGAACCGGCCAACAACGACATTGCCGGCCCAGAACAGCGACGTCAGCGAGAGCAGTAGATAAGGCTGATCGAAGAGCCAGCCGCCGGTCCGGCTTTGGCCCTCGGCACGTGCCCCCGGCATGACGGCCTTCCCATGTTATCCACAGCGGCGCTCAGGCTGGAGCTAGCGCGTGGGGGCGAAAACGACCACCCCCATGACCGCATATCTGTTGCGGTCCAAGGCCTGCCACGCACCCCATTAAGCGCGCTGATTGTTAGCCCACAGCCGCTGTATTGGGCTTACCTGAAGCCCTCGTAGAGGGTTTCTCTGTCCCTAAGGCTAACGCCGAATTCGGCGTCAAACCAATAGCTTGGAGGAACAGCCGCGGGTTCGCCGGAGGCACTTTTTCTTGCTTCCGGCGGCAGCATCCTTTATCCGGAACAGTCGGCTACGGCCGACATCCTATTAATCTCAATAGTCATCGGGCCCTTTGGGGACACTTCCTCATGGCAAATGTTGTCGTGGTCGGCTCCCAGTGGGGGGACGAGGGTAAAGGCAAGATCGTCGACTGGCTGTCCGAGCAAGCCGACATCGTCGTCCGCTTCCAGGGCGGCCATAATGCCGGCCATACGCTTGTGATCGGCGGCGTGACCTACAAATTGTCGCTGTTGCCCTCGGGCGTGGTGCGTCCGGGTAAGCTCTCGGTGATCGGTAACGGCGTCGTTCTCGATCCGCATGCCTTGCTGGACGAGATCGCCAAACTGAAGAAACAAGGCGTCACCGTCACGCCCGACAATCTTCGCATCGCCGAAAATACCGTACTGATCCTGCCGCTGCATCGCGAGCTCGACGGCATTCGCGAATCCGCGAGCGTGGCGTTGCGGATCGGCACAACGCGCCGCGGCATCGGCCCGGCTTATGAGGATAAAGTCGGCCGACGCGCCATTCGCCTGATGGATCTCGCCGATGGCGCGTCGCTTGATCGCAAGATTGAGCGGCTACTGACGCATCACAACGCGTTGCGCAAAGGTCTTGGGCTCGAGCCGGTCGACGCCGCGGAACTGCACAAGGATCTGATCAGCGTCGCGCCGCTCGTGCTGCCCTATATGGACTCGGTATGGTCGCTGCTCGATCAGAAACGCCGCGAGGGCAAGCGCATCTTATTTGAAGGCGCACAGGGCGCGCTCCTCGATGTCGACCATGGCACCTATCCATTTGTCACATCCTCGAATACGGTAGCGGCGCAGGCGGCGACGGGATCGGGGCTCGGACCAGGCGCGATCGGATATGTGCTCGGCATTTGCAAGGCCTATACGACGCGCGTTGGCGAGGGTCCCTTCCCCACGGAACAGAAGAACGAGATCGGCCGAATGCTGGGTGAACGCGGTAAGGAATTCGGCGTCGTGACCGGCCGGCCGCGACGCTGCGGTTGGTTCGACGCCGTCCTGGTGCGGCAGACGGTGCGGACGAGCGGCATCAACGGCCTGGCGCTGACCAAGCTCGATATTCTCGACGGCTTCGACGAGATCAAAGTCTGTACCGGCTATCGGCTCGACGGCCGCGAGATCGATTATCTGCCGGCCAGCGAGCACGCGCAGGCGCAGGTCGAGCCGATCTACGAGACAATCGCCGGCTGGCGGGAAAAGACTGCGCATGCGCGGTCATGGGCGGACCTGCCCGCGCAGGCCATCAAATATGTACGCCGGATCGAAGAGCTGATCGGCTGCTCGGCTGCTGTCCTCTCGACCAGCCCGGAACGCGAGGACACGATCCTTATGCAAAACCCCTTCGAAGCTTGAGATGAAACTTTGGCGAGCCGATATCTGGTAACAAGCGTAAACTGATAAAATGGCAGATTATCACCCGCTCATTGCCCGTGCCGTCGAAGGCCTCGGCATCAGCTCCGGCGAAGCTCGCCGGGCACTGTACGAGCGGGCGCGCGCGGCTTTGGTCTCGCAATTGCGCAGCATCGATCCGCCGCTGTCGGAGGCCGACATCACGCGCGAGCGCTTGGCGCTCGAAGACGCCATCCGCAAAGTCGAGGCCGAGACCGTGCGCAGATCGCGCGCCGATCCGCGCCCGGCGGCGCCGCCGACATTGCGGTCAAGTCCGCCGCCACGGCCCCAGGCGGCGCCTCCTCCACCTCATGCTCCGCCTCCGCCCGTT
>DASQRX010000126.1:0-40930 GCA_035642635.1 Xanthobacteraceae bacterium | reverse complement strand
CCGCAGGCCGGCTACGATCGGCCGGGCGGCGACTATTCGAGCGCCTCGGTCCCGGGCGGCGATCCGGCTGTATGCGCTGCGCGCTGTGAGCACGACAAGAATTGCCGGGCCTGGAGCTTTTCCTATCCGGTCTCGGGCGCTCAGGCGCTGTGTTTTCTCAAGCGCGAAGTGGTGCCGCCCGTGGCGTCGAGCTGCTGCGTGTCGGGCGTGCGCGGCGCCGGCGTGATCGAGCCGCAGGCCGGCGCAACTGAATTTTCGATCGATCGCTATGGCGGCGATTACCGGTCGTTCGAGACCCCGGCGGACTCAAGCGGCAAGGCCTGCGCCGAAGCCTGCCAGTCGGAGAACAGGTGCCGCGCCTGGACCTATCGCCGGCCGGGCTATGGCCTGGCCGCCCCGCGCTGCTTTCTCAAAGAGACGATCAAGCCGCCGCGGCGGCGGCCGTGCTGCATTTCCGGCGTCGTTAGGTAAAGCATGATCCGGAAAAGTGGACGCCGGTTTTCCGAAAAGATCATGCTCCAGTAAGACGCGCGCTAGCGCCGTTATTTCACCGCGGTGAAGAACCGCGACAGCCGGAGCGCCGCGGGCCATTCCCAAACCGGCTGGCTCTTGGCGGTCAGGTCCCAGGAACCGACCAGCGCATCGACGCGCCCGACCAGATCGGACACCGGCAACAGGCCGACGCCGCCCCATTCGAGCGGAATCCGGCTGTCGGCCGAATTGTCGCGATTGTCGCCCATGACGAACAAGTGCCCCTTTGGCACGGTGACCTCGGGCGTATTGTCGAATTGGCCGATCGTGGCGTGCTTGAAGATCGTGTGGGCGCGGTCGCCCGGCAGGGTTTCGATGAAGCGCCCGACCGGCTCCTGCGAACCGTCCTCGGATTCATTCTGGCCGACGCCGTCGGCCTTAAGGCCGACCGGCGCGCCGTTGATCCACAGATGGCCGTCCTTCATCTCGATACGATCGCCGGGCAGGCCGACGACGCGTTTGACCCAAATCTGCGAGCGGTCGCCCGGCCAGCGGAACACGACGACGTCGCCGCGGCGTGGCAGCGCGCCGAGAATGCGCTTGGATTCCGGCAGCGTGACAAAGACCGGCAGCGAGGCCGAGCTGTAGCCATAGGGATATTTGGTCGCCAGCAATTCGTCACCGATCTGCAATGTCGGTTCCATGGAGCCCGACGGTACGTAATAGGGCTCGGCGATGGCGGTTTTCGCCGCGATGACCAGCGCAACGATAACGGCGATATCGACGACGGTTTTGACCCATCGGTTCATGGCAAGAATTCTCCCGCGCGGTTCCCCCTCGGGGCGGCTCTCAGCCGCTTTAGCCCAAAAATTCATTGCAAAGATTCTCCAGCAGGCGCCGCCGATAAACGGCCCTCAGAAAATGTCGCAAAAAAGGCTTAGCGTTTGAGCATGATCTTTTCCGAAAACCGGCCTCCACTTTTCGGGATCATGCTCTAGGCCCCGGTGCCGCCGACGGTGATGCGGTCGATCCGCAGCGTCGGCTGCCCGACGCCGACCGGCACGCCCTGGCCGTTCTTGCCGCAAGTGCCGATGCCGTTGTCGAGCTTGAGGTCATTGCCGACCATGGAGATGCGATGCAGGTCGGTCGGCCCGTTGCCGATCAGCATGGCGCCCTTGATCGGCGCGCCGACTTTGCCGTTCTCGATGCGGTAGGCCTCGGTGCACTGGAACACGTATTTGCCCGACGTGATGTCGACCTGGCCGCCGCCGAAATAGGTGGCGTAGATGCCGTCCTTGACCGACGCGATAATCTCCTCGGGCCCGCTTCGGCCCGAGAGCATGTAGGTGTTGGTCATGCGCGGCATCGGCACGCAGGCAAAGCTTTCGCGCCGGCCGTTGCCGGTCGGCTTCATGCCCATTAGGCGTGCGTTCTGGCGGTCCTGCATATAGCCGACCAGAATGCCGTCCTCGATCAGCACGGTCTTGTTGGTCGGCGTGCCTTCGTCGTCGATCGACAGCGAACCGCGGCGCATCGCCATGGTGCCGTCATCGAGTACGGTGACGCCCTTCGCCGCAACACGCTGGCCCATCAGACCGGCAAAAGCCGATGTTTTCTTGCGGTTGAAGTCGCCTTCGAGCCCGTGGCCGACGGCTTCGTGCAGCATGACGCCGGGCCAGCCCGGGCCGAGCACGACATCCATTTCGCCCGCGGGAGCCGGAACCGCGTCGAGATTGACCAGCGCCTGCCGCACCGCGTTGTCGACCACGCCTTGCCAGGCGTCGGCTGTGATGAAGCGTGCGTAGCCTTCGCGGCCGCCATAGCCGTCGCCGCCGCTCTCCTGCCGGGTGCCGTCGCCGACCACGACCGACACGTTCAGCCGCACCAGCGGCCGCACGTCGCGATAGGTCTCGCCGTCGCGGCGCAAAATCTCGACCGCCTGCCAGGTCGCGGCGAGGCTCGCCGAAACTTGGCGCACGCGCGGATCCTTGGCGCGCGCATAGGCGTCGATGGTTTCGAGAAGTCGCGCCTTGGCCTCGAAGGTCGGGCTGCCGAGCGGCGAGTCCTCGCCATAGAGCTTCACATTGGTGCGCGCCGGCGGCTCGGCGTAATGGCCGGAATAGCCGCCCTTGACTGCGCGCACCGCGTCGGCGGCGCGCTCGATTGCCGCCTCCGAGACGTCGGAGGCATGCGCATAGCCGACCGCCTCGTCCTTAACGGCGCGAAGCCCAAAACCCTGCGAAGTGTCGTACGTCGCCTGTTTCAGCCGGCCATTGTCGAAGCCCAGCGCTTCGGACTGGCGGTATTCGAGGAACAACTCGCCGTCATCGGCGCCGTCGAGCCCGCGCGAGATGATTTTGGCGAGCCGCGGCCGGTCGAGGCCGGCGCGGTCGACGAGAGAAATCGGGGAATCGGTCATGTCGCGGTCCTCGGTGAGTTCCGCCCATACATAAGTGCTTCGCGGCTGCCCGGCGAGGGGCGTTCAATCCTGCTTGGCGATGCCCGCCTTCTCGATCACCGCGCCCCATTTGGCGATGTCGGCCTTCATGCGGGCGGTCATGTCTTCCGGCGCGCTCCAGCGCATGGCCATGCCCATCTGTTTCGCCCGGTCCTGAACGTCGGGCGTGGGAATGACGTCCTTCATGGCGCGATTGAGCGTGGCGATGACGCCGAGTGGCGTCGCCGCCGGGACCGAGAGGCCGTTCCAGCTCAAGACATCAAACCCGTTCAGGCCGCTCTCGATGACGGTCGGCACCTCCGGCAGATAGGCCGAGCGCTCCGGGCCAGTGGAGGCCAGCGCCGTGAGCTTGTTGTCGGCCAAGAGACCGTTGATCGCGGCATAGAACTCGAAGGCGACATCGACATCGCCGCGCATCACCGCGCCCGCCATGTCGGGCGAGGCGCGGAACGGCACGATCGCCGCATTGATCCCGGCTGTGCTGATGAAGAGATCCGCGGCGAGGTTCTGCGTGCTGCCCGGAGTGATGGTGCCGATATTGAGCTTGCCGGGATTGGCGCGGGCGGCGGCGATAATGTCGTGCACCGATTTCAGCGGCGAGCCTGAGCGCGTCACGATCAGGAGATTGAAAAAGGCCGCGGTCGATACCGAAGCGAAGTCGGTGAGCACGTTGTAGGGCAGCGACTTGAACAAAGCCGCGGCGACGGCGGTGTTGTTTCCGGTCATCATGAGCGTGTAGCCGTCGGGCGCGGCACTGGCTCCGGCTTGGGCGGCGACGACGCCCCCGGCGCCGGGCCGGTTTTCGACGACAAATTGCTGGCCGAGCTTGCTCGAGAGCTTGTCGCCGATGATGCGCATGCCGACATCGGCGACCCCGCCCGCGGCATAGGGCACGATCAGCGTCACCGGGCGCGTTGGATAATCGCTGTCGCTATAAGCGGGACGCGGCAGCGCGGCGGCGAGGACAGCGAGTGCGGTCGCCATCGTTGCAACATTGGCTGCAATATTGCCTGCAACATTTCGTGCGACATTGGCCGTGACAGTGCCGACAACGCGCATGAACACTCCCCCTCGCCGTTATTTTCGGCAAGGGTACCCGTCCGATGCGGCGCGTCAATCGCCGGGACGTCGCATCATCGCAAGCAGCATTACGGAAGCTGGTCGTAGCCTTCGCCAAAGCCCTTCAGGCTCATCGGGAAGCCGATGCCTTCCTCGGGCGTCTGGAAAATAATGAAGGTCGAGGTTTGCCCGGTGCGCAATTGCCCGATCAGCTTGTCGTCCATGACCACTTCGGCGACGCAGCCGTTGGGCAGGCAGCGCACGAAACCGGCGCGGCCGACATCGGCATTGTCGATCTTGAGGCCGAGCCCCGATGGCAGCAGCACGCCGAGCGGCGCCACCACGCGCATCAGCCGGCTCTTCTGGTCCGAGGCTTTGAGCACGATGACGGTGAGACCGACATTGGGCCGGTCTTCGGCGGTGACGCTCTGCATCAGCGCGCATTGCTCGCTTTGCGCGCCAGGCGGCGTGTCGCACCTGATCTGCCAGTCGCCGTGAACCGATTTGACCGCGCCTTGAGCGTGGGCCTCATTGCTCCACGCGGCGGCAAAGCAGATGGCGGTGCCGGCGAGTGCGGATGCCAATAGCCGCAACCGCCATCCGCCGTCGAATATCGCCATGGTTACGTTTCTCCTCGGGAGCCGCCCCCAAAGCCGTCAAGAAGCCCGCCAATAGCTGCCCCGGCGGGCTCGCCAATCGCGCGAATCAGTCGACCCGGACCGGTTCGCCGCGCGAAGGCTTGCCTACATCGTGAGCCTACCGTGTCAAGGCCGATCCAAATCAAGGCATTGTGGCCGCCCGAAGGTAGGTCAAACGTATCGCGGGGGCCCTATCCTCCGCCAGCCAAGCCGCCGTGTACGGGCGGTGGGTTGGCGGCTAAGAGCGCATTGCGGCAAAGCCGGATTTGTGGTTTGGAGAAACCGGGATTCCCTATCCTGTCGCTACCAGCCGAGGACGCCGGGCCAAGGCTAAAATGCCGTCCAAAGCAGCGGCGTCATATTGTTGCGGTCCGCGCTGAAGTAATGTTTCCGCGCTCGCTGTGGTCGACGCCGTCAATAATAGATGCGGGGAGAAGAACGACAGATGAAGGTGCGTGCACATTTGATCGCCATCGCGATCGCGACCGTCATGGCCGCGAGCGCCGTGCTCGCCAGCGCGGGCACAGCGCTGGCCCAGCTCGGGCAGCCGGTGCCGTGGCAGATGGACCTCCAGCAGGCCGCCACGCCGGTGATGGAGGAGATCGCCACGTTCCATTACTACCTGCTCTGGATTATCGGCATGATTTCGGCTTTCGTGCTGGCGCTGCTCGTGATCGTCATCATCCGCTACAACGCACGTGCTAATCCGACGCCGTCGCGTACCACGCACAACACATTCATCGAGGTTCTCTGGACCATCATCCCGGTCATCATCCTCGCCGGCATCGCCGTGCCGTCGTTCCGCTTGCTGTTCGTCGAACTCCAGGTGCCGACGCCCGATCTCACCATCAAGGCGACCGGCAAGCAGTGGTTCTGGACCTACAACTATCCCGATAACGGCAATTTCGAATTCGCTTCGCTGATGGTTGCCGAGAAGGACCTTAAGCCCGGCCAGCCCCGGCTTCTGACGGTCGACAATGAGATGGTCGTGCCAGTGAACAAGGTCGTCCACGTGCTGGTGACCGGCGCCGACGTGATCCACTCCTTCACCGTGCCGTCGTTCGGCTCGCGCATCGATGCCGTTCCGGGCCGCCTGAATGACACCTGGTTCAAGGCGACCGTCACCGGCATGTTCTACGGCCAGTGCTCGGAACTGTGCGGCAAGGATCACTCCTTCATGCCGATCGCGGTCCGGGTGGTGAACGACGCCGACTTCACGGCGTGGCTCGCAACGGCGAAACAGAAATTCGCGAGTGACAACCAAGCTCCGCCGAATATGGTCGCCGCGGCCGGCGATCAGCCGCCGCATTGACGAGGCGAAGGCAAGACAACGGACGCGAGACGACGGACGCAAGACGACGGACGCAAGACGACGACGGCCAAGAAGACGGGACCAAAAGCGGCGAGCGGTCGCCAACAAAGGGACTGGCAATGGATACGATGGTACACGCGGCGCATGGTGACGAAAGCGGGCACGCGATCCCGCATGGCTGGCGCCGCTTTGTCTATTCGACGAACCACAAGGACATCGGCACGATGTACCTGGTGTTCGCGATCATCGCCGGCATCATCGGCGGCATTCTGTCGATCCTGATCCGCGCCGAGCTGATGTATCCTGGCATCCAGATCTTCCACGAGACCCACACTTTCGACGTCATCGTCACCGCCCACGGCCTGATCATGATCTTCTTCATGGTCATGCCGGCGATGATCGGCGGCTTCGGCAATTGGATGGTGCCGCTGATGATAGGCGCGCCGGACATGGCCTTCCCGCGCATGAACAATATTTCGTTCTGGCTGTTGCCGGCGTCGTTCGCGCTGCTTCTGACCTCGATGTTCGTCGAGGGCGAGCCCGGCACCAACGGCGCCGGGACCGGCTGGACCATCTATGCGCCGCTGTCGACCTACGGCCATCCCGGCCCGGCGATGGATTTCGTCATTCTGTCGATCCATCTCGCCGGCGCGTCGTCGATCCTCGGCGCCATCAATTTCATCACCACGATCTTCAATATGCGCGCGCCCGGCATGACCATGCACAAAATGCCGCTGTTCGTCTGGTCGATCCTGGTGACGGTGTTCCTTTTGTTGCTGGCGCTGCCGGTGCTCGCCGGCGCGATCACGATGCTGCTCACCGACCGCAATTTCGGCACCACCTTCTTCAATCCGGAAGGCGGCGGCGATCCGATATTGTTCCAGCACTTGTTCTGGTTCTTCGGCCACCCGGAAGTCTACATCCTCATCCTGCCGGGCTTCGGCATGGTCAGCCAGATCGTGGCGACGTTCTCGAAGAAGCCGGTGTTCGGCTATCTCGGCATGGCCTATGCGATGGTGTCGATCGGCGGCATCGGCTTCGTAGTGTGGGCCCACCACATGTACAATGTCGGCATGTCGGCGAGCGTGCAGGCCTATTTCATCGCCGCCACGATGGTGATCGCGGTGCCCACTGGCGTCAAGATCTTCTCCTGGATCGCGACTATGTGGGGCGGCTCGATCGAGTTCAAGACGCCGATGCTGTGGGCGATGGGCTTCATCTTCCTGTTCACCATCGGCGGCGTCACCGGCGTGGTTCTGGCCAATGCCGGCGTCGATCGGACGCTGCATGGCACCTATTACGTGGTGGCCCACTTCCACTACGTGCTCTCGCTCGGCGCCGTCTTCGCTATTTTCGGCGGCTGGTACTACTGGTTCCCGAAAATGACCGGCTACATGTACAACGAGACCATCGGCAAGCTGCACTTCTGGGTCACCTTCATCGGCGTCAACATCGTGTTCTTCCCGCAGCATTTCCTCGGCCTTGCCGGCATGCCGCGCCGCTATGTCGATTATCCCGATGCGTTCGCCGGATGGAATTTCGTGTCGTCGGTCGGCTCGTATATTTCCGGCTTCGGCGTGCTCATCTTCCTCTACGGCATGGCGCTCGCCTTCATGAAGAAGGAACGCGCCGGCAATAATCCGTGGGGCCCGGGCGCCACCACGCTTGAATGGACGCTGTCGTCGCCGCCGCCGTTCCATCAATACGAGACGCTGCCGCTGATCCGATGAGCGCAACGTTTGCCCAACTGCAACTTGGTGCGGAACTCAGCGGCGAGTCCGGCGTCGATCCCGGCATCGCGCCAAGCCTTGAACCAAGCCTTGCGAGCGCGCGCGATTATCTCGAACTGATGAAGCCGCGGGTGATGTCGCTCGTGGTGTTCACGGCGCTGGTCGGGCTCGTGGTGGCGCCGGGTCATATCCATCCCGTCATCGGCCTGACCGCGCTCATTTGCATCGCGGTCGGCGCCGGCGCCGCCGGCGCGCTGAACATGTGGTACGACGCCGACATCGACGCGCGCATGACGCGCACTGCGGGACGGCCGATTCCGGCCGGCCGGTTGCGGCCCGGCGAGGTTCTGGCCTTCGGCCTGACGCTGGCCGGTTTTTCCGTCGTCGTGCTCGGGCTTCTGGTCAATATCGTCGCTGCGGCTTTGCTGGCGCTCACCATCGGCTTCTACGTCGTCATCTATACGATGTGGCTCAAGCGCTCGACGCCGCAGAACATCGTCATCGGCGGCGCCGCCGGCGCCTTGCCGCCGATCATCGGCTGGGCTTCCGTGACCGGCGGCGTTGCGCTCGAGCCGGTCGTGCTGTTTCTCATCATCTTCTTGTGGACGCCGCCGCACTTCTGGGCGCTGGCGCTCTACCGCAAGGACGATTATGCGCGCGCCGGCGTGCCGATGCTTCCGGTCGTCGCGGGCGACGATGCGACGCGCCTGCAGATCCTGCTCTATACGCTCGTCCTCGTGCCGTTCGGTGTCGCGCCGTGGCTCCTCGGCTATGCGGGCGCAGCCTATGGCATCACCGCGCTTGTGGCCGGCGCCATTATGATCGTGCTGGCTTTGCGCATTCGCGCCGAAAAACAGGGTTATGCGGCGGGCAAGCAGATGTTTGCGTTCTCGATCCTCTATCTGTTTCTGTTGTTCGCCGTGCTGCTGGCCGATCGGATGTCGGGAGGGCTGTTCGGCCACTTCGCGACATGACAATGAGCGACTCGATGAATGACGGCGTGAATAAACCCCCACCCTTCCCTCCGCCGCTTCCGGGGGAGAGGGAGCCCGGCATCAAGCTCACCGACGCGCAATTGCGCGCGCGCCGTTCGCGCTCGATCGCCATTGGGGTAGCGCTCGGTCTGCTGGCGATCCTGTTCTACATCGTCACGCTGGTCAAAGGGCCGGGCGTGCTGGAGCGGCCGCTGTGATCTCGCAAGCCCCGCGCAAAAACCCGCGCAAATCCGATCTCCTTGTCGCCTTTGCGTGCGGAGCCTTCGTCGCCTTGATGGTGGGCGTGTCTTACGCCGCGGTACCGCTTTATTCCTGGTTCTGCCGCACCACGGGCTTCGGCGGCACCACGCAGGTGGCGACATCGGCGCCGACGACGGAGATTTCCGGACGCACGATCACGGTGCGTTTCGATTCCAATGTGGCGCCGGGCCTGCCGTGGAATTTCGAGCCGGAGCGCCGGACCATCGACGTCAAAATCGGTCAGGTCGTCACCGTCTATTACGCGGTGACCAACGAATCCGCGCGCGTGACCTCGGCGCAGGCCGGCTACAACGTCACGCCGCCGACGGCCGGAATCTACTTCGAAAAGATCAACTGCTTTTGCTTCACCCAGCAGACCATGAAGCCGGGTGAGAAGCGCGACATGGCGGTCGTTTTCTATGTCGATCCCAAGCTCGTCAAGGATACCGAACAGGACTCGCTCAAGAACATCACGCTCTCCTACACCTTCTATCCGGTGCGCGAGCCGGAACAGCCAGTGGCGGAGAGCGCAAATCCGGAAAAGTCAGGGCATATTTAATCTGAGCATGATCCCGAAAAGTGGATACCGGTTTTCGGATAAGATCATGCTCAAACTAAAATCGGTGGCAACGCGGCGCGGTTGGCCAAAGCCGCGTCTAGGGTGGAGAAGATAACGATGGCTAATGCGCACGCCGAACTGCAGCACGATTACCACCTGGTGAATCCGAGCCCGTGGCCGGCGATCGGCGCGGTCTCGGCCTTCGTCACCGCTGTGGGCCTCGTCCTGTGGATGCATCAAATGGTGAATTATGCGCCGCTCGTCATGGGCGCCGGCATAATCGGCATTGCCTACACGATGTTCGGCTGGTGGAAGGACGTCATTCACGAAGCCGAGGTCGAGGGCGATCACACCCGCGTGGTGCAGATCTCGCACCGCTACGGCATGATCCTGTTCATCGCTTCCGAAGTGATGTTCTTCGTCGCCTGGTTCTGGGCCTATTTCAACACGGCTTTGTTCCCCGACGAATTACGCGACGTGGCGCGCATCGCCTATACAGGCGGGGTCTGGCCGCCCAAGGGCGTCGAGACCTTCGACCCGTGGCATCTGCCGCTGTTGAACACGCTCATTCTGCTCACCTCCGGCACGACGGTGACCTGGGCGCATCACGCGCTGCTTGAGAACGACCGCAAAGGCCTGATCTGGGGCCTGGTGTGCACCATCGCGCTCGGCTTGAGCTTCACCTGCGTACAGGCCTGGGAATATGCGCACGCGCTGTTCCGTTATTCCGGCAATATCTACGGCGCCACGTTCTTCATGGCGACCGGCTTCCACGGCGCGCATGTCATCATCGGCTCGATCTTCCTGATCGTCTGCCTGTTTCGCGCCGTGGCCGGTCAGTTCAAGCCGACGCAGCATCTCGGCTTCGAATTCGCCGCTTGGTACTGGCACTTCGTCGACGTGGTGTGGCTGTTCCTGTTCGCCTGCATATATGTGTGGGGCGGCGGCCCCCACGCCGGATAGGTTGGCAATTCTCCGCTCATTCCCGTGACAGCGGGAATCCAGCTGCTGGGTCCCCGCTTGCGCGGGGACGAGCGGAGTACGACATCGCTGCTATGACCGAAAAGACAATCACGACGTTTGCCGGAACGCTCGCCGCCGGATTGGCGTGCGCCTGCCCGCGTTGCGGACGCGGCAAGCTGTTTGCGGGCTTTTTGACGCTCAAGCCGCGCTGCGAGGTCTGCGGGCTCGATTATAACTTCGCCGATTCCGGCGATGGACCGGCGGTTTTCATTATGTTTCTGGCCGGCGCCATTGTTGTCGGCGCGGCGCTGGTGACCGAGATTGAGTTTCACCCGCCCTATTGGGTGCACGCGGCACTGTGGCTGCCGCTCATCTTGATCGTGACGCTCGGCCCGCTGCGGCCGATGAAGGGCTTGATGATCGCGCTGCAGTTTTATCACAAGGCCGCGGAAAGCCGCTTCGGCGCGGATAAATCGTGAGCGTACGGATCGAGCGCGAGCAGCCCCGCCGCTCTTGGCTTGGTCTCTTGGTGCCGGCGATCATCGCCTTTGTGCTCCTCATCGGGCTCGGCGTCTGGCAGCTCGAGCGCAAGACCTGGAAGGAAGGTTTGATCGCAGCTCTCACCGTGCGGCTTGCCGCGCCGCCGCAAGCGCTGCCGCCCGCGAGCGCTTGGCCGGGGCTCGAACCGGCGAGCGACGAATATCGCCGCGTGACTTTCACGGCGCTTTTCGACAACACCAAGGAAGCTTTGGTCTTCGCCTCCGCTTCAGCCTTTCGCCCCGACGTAACCGATGCCGGTCCGGGCTATTGGGTGTTCACGCCGGCGCGGCTCGCCAGCGGCGGCGTCGTGATCGTCAATCGCGGCTTCGTCCGCGACGCGAAGAAAGACGTAAAATCGCGTCCGGACGGCGAAGTTTCGGGGCCGGTCGCACTTGTCGGTGCGATGCGCTGGCCGGACAGCCGGCATTGGTTCACGCCCGGCGACGATGTCGCGCATAACCTCTGGTTCGTGCGCGATCCGGCGGCGATCGCCGCGGCGAAAGGGCTTGGTTCCGTCGCGCCATTTTATGTCGAGCAGGAGACGCCGACGCCGCCCGGCGGCTTGCCGCAGCCCGGCAAGCTCACCGTGAGCCTGCCCGACAACCACCTGCAATACGCACTGACCTGGTTCGGTCTGGCGGCCGTTCTGGCGGGGGTTTTTATCTCCTGGGCGGTGACGTCCGGGGGCCGGGATGGTGACAGCAAGGCTACCGCGGGGCGCTCTTAGACCCCTTTTCAGCCCCCTTTTTGGCTGATTCGGCCCCCTCCGGGGTTCCTTGTGAAGGCCAACGTTTTCCTATTACTGTCTTTGTCGGTTCCGGCTTTGTGAGCCCGGGCGGCCCGGCTGGCCCTGGAAAATATCGTTCGGAATCAATGTGTTAACAGTTCAGGCCCGGGACCGTCCGGCCATCTGGGATCGCCACAAGGTGCAATACGTCTCAACCAGGGGTGCGGCCCCCGCATCCGCCTTCGCCGAAGTCATGCTCGCGGGTCTCGCGCGCGACGGCGGCCTTTATGTGCCGGATGTCCAGTCGGGAAACTGGCCGCGCCTTGAGCCAAAGACGATCGCCGCCTTCGCCGGCCGTCCCTACGCCGAAGTTGCGGTCGAGGTGATCCGGCCGTTCGTCGGCGACGCCGTCGGCACAGCCGATCTCGCCCGCATGGCGCGCGAGGCCTACGGCAATTTCCGCCATCCCGCGGTGGCGCCGCTCACCCAGCTCGGCGTGAATACATTTGCGCTCGAACTGTTCCACGGGCCGACGCTCGCCTTCAAAGACCTGGCGATGCAGCTCCTGTCGCGCCTGATGGACCACGCGCTCGTGGCGCGCGGCGAACGCCGCACGATCGTTGTGGCGACGTCCGGCGATACCGGCGGCGCCGCCGTCGAAGCGTTCCGCAACCGCGGCCAGGTCGATCTCGTCGTTCTGTTTCCGCACGGCCGTGTGTCCGACGTGCAGCGGCGGATGATGACGACGACCGATGCCGGGAATGTCAGCGCGCTCGCGATCGAAGGCACGTTCGACGACTGCCAGGCCATCGTCAAAGGCCTATTCAATCACCATGCCTTCAGCGATCAGGTTCGCCTGTCCGGCGTCAACTCGATCAATTGGGCGCGCATCGTCGCGCAGGTTGTCTATTACTTCGCGGCGGCGGTCGCGCTCGGCGCGCCGCAGCGCAAGATCGCCTTCACGGTGCCGACCGGAAATTTCGGCGACATCTATGCCGGCTACGTCGCCGAGCGCATGGGCCTGCCGATCGACCGGCTGGTCATCGCCACCAATGTCAATGACATCCTGGCGCGCACGCTCGCGACCGGCACCTATGAGCTGCGCGACGTCGTGGCGACGACGTCGCCGTCGATGGACATTGCGGTATCGTCGAATTTCGAGCGCCTGTTGTTCGATGCCTATAACCGCGATGCCGGCGCGATCAGGGCGGTGATGGGTTCGCTGGCGCAGTCGCAGCGGTTCACGCTTTCGGCGCCCGCGCTTGCTTACATTCGCGGCCGGTTCGCCGCCGGCCGCGCCGGCGAGGACGAAGTCGCCGCCACTATGCGCACCGTCAAGCGCGAGACCGGCAATTTCGTCGATCCGCATACGGCGGTAGGCATTGCGGTCGCCGAGAAGGAACCGCGCGATCCCGCGGTGCCGATGGTTGTTCTTTCCACCGCGCATGCGGCGAAATTTCCCGATGCGGTCGAGGCGGCCTGCGGTGCGCGGCCGCAACTGCCGGATTGGCTAGCCAATATCAATCGGCGTCCGGAGCGCGTCACCGTGTTGCCGGCGGATCAAGCTGCGGTCGAACGTTTCGTCCTTGCGACGAGCCGCGCGGCGCAGGAAGGAGCGGCAGCATGAGTGTTGAGGTAACGACCCTGAAGTCGGGTATCAATGTGGTGACTGACGCGATGCCGCATCTCGAAACGGCATCGCTCGGCGTCTGGGTCGCTTCCGGCAGCCGCGACGAGCATTACGACGAGCACGGCATTTCGCACTTTCTCGAACACATGGCGTTCAAGGGCACGCGGCGGCGCAGCGCCCGGCAGATCGCCGAAGAGATCGAGGCCGTCGGCGGCGATCTCAACGCCGCGACCGGCGCGGAAAGCACCGCCTATTACGCGCGCGTGCTCAAGGCCGACGTGCCGCTCGCGCTCGACGTTTTGGCCGATATTCTCTCCGAGCCGGCCTTCGACAGCGTGGAATTGACCCGTGAGAAGAACGTCATCGTCCAGGAGATCGGCGCCGTCGCCGACACGCCGGACGACCTGATCTTCGAGCATCTGAACGTCATGGCGTTCCCCGATCAGCCGCTCGGCCGCTCGATCCTCGGCACGCCGAAGACGGTGCGCTCGTTCGACGACAACAAGCTGCGCGGCTATCTGACGCGGAATTATCGCGCGCCGGATATCGTGGTGGCCGCCGCCGGCGCCGTCGACCATCAAGCCGTGCTGGCCGAGGTCGAGAAGCGTTTCGGCACATTCAACGGCCCAGCCAGCCCCGCGCCCGAGCCAGCGCGCTTCGGCGGCGGCACCCATGTCGAAAAACGCGAGCTTGAGCAGGTCCATATCGCGCTCGGCCTTGCCGGCGTTTCCATCACCGATCCCGAGCTCTACAGCCTGCAGGTCTTCACCAATATCCTGGGCGGCGGCATGTCATCCCGGCTGTTCCAGGAAGCGCGCGAGAAGCGCGGCCTATGCTACTCGATCTATTCGTTCCATGTGCCGTATTCCGACGTCGGCATGTTCGGGCTTTATGCCGGAACCGACGCCGCCGACACGTCGGAACTGATGCACGTGATCGTCGACGAGATCGCCAGTACCGCGGAGACGATTTCGGATGCCGAGGTTGCGCGCGCCAAGGCGCAGATGAAGGCCGGGCTCCTCATGGCGCTGGAAAGCTCCGGCGCCCGCATCGAGCAATTGGCGCGGCAGATGATCACCCGCGGCCGCCCGATTCCGCTCGACGAATTGGTGTCCCGCGTCGAGGCCGTCACGGTCGAAAGTGCGCGCGCGGCCGGCAGCGGGCTCCTCAAGCGCGGCAAGCTTGCGACCGCCGTCTTGGGCTTGGGTTCCGGGCTTGAAAGTGCCGCGGCGATTGCGGAAAGTCTGACACAGCGGGCGGCTTGACGCGGCGGCGCCGCTGTCTCGCCGTATGAGGGTTCTGCGTTCGTCCAAAGCTGGTCGCAAGTTGGTCCGATGGCGTTTTTCCGCACCATCAACTTCACCGAGCCGCTGCCGACCATCGAGGGCGACGGTCTTTTGCTGCGCACGCCGCAAATGACCGACTACGAGGAATGGTCGGCGCTGCGCGAATCCAGCCGCGATTTCCTCACTCCGTGGGAGCCAACCTGGCCGGATGACGATCTAACCCGCAGCGCGTTTCGGCGGCGGATCAAACGCTATACCGAGGATCTGCGCAGCGACCAAGGCTACGCCTTCTTGATCGTGCGCTACTCCGACGGCGCGCTGGTCGGCGGCCTGACGCTGGCCAATATCCGGCGCGGCGTCGCACAGGCCTGCAGCCTCGGCTACTGGATGGGCCTGCCGTTTGTGCGCCATGGCTATATGACTGAGGCGGTCCATGCCGTCATTCCGTTCGCCTTTGCGACGCTCCGGTTGCATCGCCTGGAGGCGGCCTGCATCCCGACCAATGCCGGTTCGATCCGACTTTTGCAGAAAAACGGCTTCGGCCGTGAGGGCTTTGCTCGGGAATACCTCTGCATCAACGGCACCTGGCAGGACCACCTGCTGTTTGCCCGGTTGAAGGACGCCGCCAAATCCTGACCGCCTTAACCATACCGCCTCGCTTTCCCTCCCGAGCTTGCGGGGGAGGGTAGGGTGGGCGCGCCTTGGGATGGCCACGGTTCACTTGGTATAAAATCCGGGGCATCGCGTTAGGACATGATCTCGAAAAGATCGTGCTCAGATACACGGCGATGAGTTGGGGATGCCGCGCGACTTTCAACCGATAAAGTGGAGCGATCGCTTACCGATCGCGGCTCTGCTCTCGATCATGCTGCTGGCACAGGCTTGCACCGGCAGCGGCACTACTGGCGTGCCGACAACGCCGGTAGCGTCGAGCAGCACGGCTTCGGCCTCACCGCCGCCGCCTCCGCCGCCCAGTGCGCCCGCTCCATCCGGTTCGCCCTCCTTAAAAGACAAGATCGCGAACTTCTTTTCCGGCGCGTCCGATAAGGCGCCGCAGGGCGCGGCCAATGCGCAGCCGGATGTCGAATGCCCCTTCATCGATATCCGCCAGGGCGCCTCGACTTTGACTATTCCGCCGCCGCCGCCCGACGGCAGCAACGAAGCCATGGCGCTCAAATATCAGGGCAGCTTTGTCCGCGCCGCGCGCGAATGCGCCGTGGTCTCAGGCCAGATGGTGATGAAAGTCGGCATTCAGGGCCGCGTCATCGTCGGGCCGGCCGGCGGGCCGGGCCATGTCGACGTGCCGCTACGCATCGCGGTGGTGGACGCACCGTCCTCCGGCACGAAAGTGATCGCCACCAAGTTCATCCAAATTCCGCTCGACATCGCCAACGACGACGGCGCGAACTTCACCCATATAGAGGAGGGGTTGACCTTCCCGCTGCCGTCGGCGGCGGCGCTCGAGAACTATGTGGTCTATATCGGCTTCGACCAGTTCACGCAGCAAAACATGGCAAAGCCCGCGCCCGCCGCCAAGCCGAGGGCGAAGCCGAAGCCCAATCCGAACGCTCCGACTGGATGATAATCCTTGCCAGCCGCGCAGAGATCGGCGGGATCGGAAGGATCGAAGGCGGCGTCAGTTGAAGCGCTTTTTGATGTCCTCGATGCCTCGCGCCAAGAGGTCTTCGGCAACTTTGCCCTTGGCCGACACCGACAGGATCCGCTCGGCGGCCGCAACCGCGGCATCGGCGGCGGCGGATTTCACGTCGGCGAGCGCCTGCGTTTCGGCCTGGGCGATCTTTGCCTCGGCCATCTTGGTGCGGCGCGCGACGAATTCTTCCATTCGGGTCTTGGCCTCGGCGGCGAGCCGCTCGGCCTCGACCTTGGCGCTGGCGATGATAGCTTCGGCCTCGCCTTCGACCTCGCGGCCTTTGCGCTCGAACTCGGCAAGGAGCGCCTGGGCCTCGTCGCGGAGCTTACGCGCCTCGTCGAGCTCGGACTTGATGCGCGCTTGGCGCTGGTCGAGGCTCGCTAAGACCTTACGGTGCACGCCCAGATAGGCGAGCAAAGCAAGAAAACAAAAGAAGCCAAAGGCGACCCAGTTTTCGGCTTCGGCGAGGGCTTCAGGCATCGTTGATCACCAGGCCCTTGGCTTTCTCAGTTCTTGCCGGCGTCGAGCGCGGCGGCGATTTCGTGATCGGCGGGCGCCTTGCCGATCAAGCGTTCGACGATCGCCGAGGCGGTGTCGGCGGCAATCGTCCGCACATTGCCCATGGCGGCGGCGCGTGTCGCGGTGATCGATTGTTCCGCCGCCGTGAGCCGGTCGTGGAGCTGAGCCTCGAGCCGTTTCTGCGCGGCTCCGGCTTCGCTCGCCTGCTTCTCGCGGGTCGCGCTTGCCATCGCCTGGGCGCGGCCGCGCGCTTCGGCGAGCGACTTCTCGTAGGCCGCGTGCGCCGCGTTCGATTGCTCCTTGAGCCGTTCCGCCGCCGCCAGATCGTCGCCGATCAGCTTGCTGCGCTCAGCCATGATGGCGCCGATACGCGGCAGCGCGATCTTCGCCATCAGCACATAGAGCAGGACGAAGCTGATCGTCAGCCAGAGGAGCTGCGAGGGGAAATACTCCGTCTGGAACGGCGGAAATGCAGTGTGCCCGGTGGGATGCTCGGTATGGGCGGTCGGTTCGGCCATCTGCAGCGATCGCGCTCTAGAGCCCGAACAGCAGCAGGAGCGCGATCAGAAGCGAGAAAATGCCGAGCGCTTCGGTAATGGCGAACCCGAAGATTAGGTTGCCGAACTGGCCCTGGGCCGCCGACGGATTGCGCACCGCTGCGGCCAGGTAGTTGCCGAAGATGATGCCCAGGCCGACGCCGGCGCCGCCCATGCCGATGCAGGCAATGCCAGCCCCGATATATTTCGCGGCGATCGGATCCATAACAAGACTCCCTTTTTGCGGTTGTAGCGACTTAGCTGGTTGGAAAGATTGGCCCTAATGGCCGGGGTGTATCGCATCGTTGAGATAGATGCAGGTGAGAATGGCGAACACATAGGCTTGCAGGAACGCCACCAGGAATTCCAGCGCCATCAGCATGACCACCATGAAGAACGGCAGCGCCGCGCCGAACCAGCCCAGCACGCCGGCCCCGGCCAGCATGATGATGAAGCCGGCGAAGACCTGAAGCGTGATGTGGCCGGCCAGCATATTGGCGAACAGACGCACCGCGTGCGACACCGGGCGCGACAGAAACGACAAAACTTCGATGAAGACGATCGCCGGCAGGATCAGTTTCGGCACGCCCTTCGGCACGAACAGGTTCAAAAAGTGCAGGCCGTTGCGATAGAGGCCGTAGCCGACGACGATGAAGAACACCAGCAGCGCCAGTGCCGCGGTGATGATCACCTGGCTCGTCACCGTGAAGGAATACGGAATAAGCCCGATCAGGTTGGCGAACAAGACGAACATGAACAGCGTGAAGACGAAGGGGAAAAACTTCATGCCCTCGGTCCCGGCCGAAGCGCGCACCGTATTGGCGACGAATTCGTAGGACAGTTCGGCGATTGATTGCAGCCGTCCCGGGATCACCGCGCGCGGCGCCGTCGCGCCGATGAGCAGGAGCGAGACCGCGCCGACGATGATGAACATGTACAGCGCCGAATTGGTGAACGAGATGTCGTGTCCGCCCATGCCGATCATGGGCACTAACTTCTCGATCTGAAACTGGTGGATCGGATCGACCTGCATGGTCCTGTTCGCCGCCCCTGTATGCCGCCCTGTATGACGCGCCGGCGCTGAGGCGCCTTCCGTTTATTCTTTCCGGTTGCCCGGGCCGTCGACTGTGTTGCCCGCGACAACTCCCGCGGAGCGCATAACATTGAGCACGCCCGCCGCAAAGCCGAGCAGGAGAAAAATCGTCAGCCCCCACGGCGAAGTGCGAAACCAGTGGTCAATGAGCCAACCGAGGCCGGCACCAACTATAACACCTGCAACGAGTTCGCTGGAGAGGCGAAAGCCCTTGGCGTAGCCGGATGCAGTTGCCGACCGATCCGCCTCAGAACTTTCCGAAGTTCGGCCCGTATTGCGGACTTGGCCGAGACCTTCGTTGAGCTGCTGAAGCCTCGCGGAAAGAGCGGCATCGTCGGTACGCTGCTTGCCGGTATGCTGCTTGCCTTGACCGCCGTTTTCGCGTGCGTCGCTCATTGTCCCGACACTCGCGGCTTTCAGCAATCGCGGCATGCGCGCACCTTGAAGCCGCGCGGACCATACTGATTGGGTCTAGCCAAGTCAAGAACAGCAGACCCATGCTAATCTATTGAAATCGCGCCATAACTCGGCCGCCCCAAGACTTTTTGGCGAGACTTTTTTGCGCGCTGCCATTACCGGCAAGACGTTCTAAGATCGGCGTGCTCCAGATCGTGCAGGAGGTCCTGATGATGATCCTGAAAAGTGCCGCCGTCGCCGCCGCAGCTTTGGTCTTGACCGTTCCGGCCTTGGCCGACGATGCGACGCCGGACAGCGCCGGGGGACGCTACATCTTCAACAAGACCGCCGACGGCATGGTGCGGCTCGATACCCAAAGCGGCCAGGTTGCGCTGTGCAGCCAAAAGACGGTGGGCTGGGCCTGCGAGGCGGCGCCCGAAGATCGCGCCGTTTTGGAAAACGAGATCACGCGGCTGCGCGCCGAGAACGCGGCGCTGAAGAAGGACATTCTCTCGCGCGGCCTGCCGTTGCCGCCGGGCGCCAGCCCGCTATTGCCAGAGCCGCCGGTGGCGCAAAACAGCATCACTGTGCCGCTGCCGAGCGATGCCGACCTTGACCGCATCGCTGCCTTTGCCAACAAGGTCTGGCATCGCTTCAAGGAGATGGTCGAGCGGGCGCAGCAGCAGATCTTCAATAAGAGCTAGAGCATCGGTGCTTGAGTAAACTATCCGCCGTCAAAACCACACGCGTCGAGACGATCGCGACGGCGGTCTTGACCGTGGACACGTCGGGCGAAGGTTTTTTTGAGATCACGCGCGACGCCGCGACATTTCTTGAAACCGCCAAAGCGCGCGACGGCGCGCTGCTGCTCTATATCAAGCACACATCGGCGTCGCTGGTGATCCAGGAGAATGCCGATGCCGATGTGCGCACCGATCTCGTCAGGGCGCTCAATCGGCTGGCGCCGCCGCAGGCCGGCTATCTCCACGAGGTCGAAGGGCCCGACGACATGCCGGCGCATATCAAATCCATGCTGAACGGCGTGTCGCTGCAGGTGCCGGTTGTGGGCGGCGAATTGGCGCTCGGCACCTGGCAGGGCATCTATGTCGCCGAGCATCGCGCCCGCCCGCACCGGCGCGAGGTGTTGCTGCAGTTCCTCGGCAGCTGCGGCTAAGCGCAATGGCGGCAAGCCTTTATTAAAACAAGCCTTTTTATGGTTCATGCAGTTTTCTCATTGCTGCAATGAGAGTGGCGGCATGGCGCATCGCCGTGTCCCCCCATAAGTCCCCATACATCGTTCTTGGGCCGAGGCCAGCCCCGCGCGTCTGCGGGGTATCGCATAAGGATCGCAGCTCTTGGATCGTTTCGTCGGAATGGCCGTATTCGCCAAAGTCGTCGATTCCGCGAGCTTTGCCGCGGCGGCGCGTCACTTCGGCATGTCTCCCGCCATGGTCAGCAAGCACGTGCAGACGCTCGAAGAGCGGCTCGGCGTGCGGCTCCTCAACCGCACCACGCGGCGGGTCAACGCGACCGAAGCCGGGCAGGATTATTACGACCGCGCCGTGCGCATTCTGGCCGAGATGGAAGATGCGGAAGCCGCAGCCGGCGACATGCAAACCTCGCCGCGCGGCCATTTGCGCGTCACCGTTCCGGTCTCGTTCGGCACGCATATGATCGCCCCCGCCGTTGCCGACTATCTGGTGTCCTATCCGGACGTGTCGATCGATCTCAGTCTCGACGATCCCTATGTCGATCTGCTCGAGAAGCGTTTCGATCTCGGCATTCGCTTCGGCCATCTCGCCAATTCAAGTCTGATTGCGCGCAAGCTCTATGCGCTCGAAACCTATCTGTGCGCGGCTCCGGCCTATCTCGAAAAGAATGGCGCGCCGCACGCGCCCGCCGATCTAGCCAAACACAGATGTCTGATCTACACGCTGTCCGCGCCGGAGAAAGTGTGGAGCTTTGTCGATCGCAACGGCAAGGAAGAGGTCGCGCACATTTCCGGACGGTTTCAAGCCAATAGCGGCGACGTGCTGCTGCAGCCGGCGCTGCGCGGTTGCGGACTGCTCCTGGCGCCGGATTATCTCGTCGAAGATCACCTCAAGGCCGGCCGCCTGGTCCGGATCATGCCGGGATACACGACGCACGAGACGCCGGTCTATGCGGTCTATCCGAGCCGCAATCTCTCCGCCAAAACCCGAACATTCGTCGATTTCCTCGCCGCGCGGTTCGGCGGTTCGCATGAGGGCGCACATGATGCCGAACGCGATGGCGCCAACGGCAAGGCGCCTCCCACGGCAAAATTCGGTGCGATCGTAACGGCGGATTTGCTCGAAAAAGAAATCGCGAAAAAGGAAACGAGAGCGAGCTAGGGGCCACTTCGTTATCATCGCTTCACGATTGCGCGCGTGATCCTTGCAAGCGGCGAGGCAACGTCCAGTTTAGCATGCCGCACCCTGCGGCACTACATGCGGCAGATGCCGCCACATCCTGGCGACACGACGCGAAATTTAGTGCACATTGGCCCTGAGCGTGGGACGAGGCCAATGCGTGGATCGAGTATGAGAGCCGTTATCGGCGCGCTTGTGGTCGCGGCGACCGTCATGGCGACGACCGTCATGGCTGGCTGTGGCGCCGCCACGGCGCAAGGCGCGCCGCCGCCTCCGGCGGTGTCGGTGACGCCGGTGGCGAGCCGCCAAGTGACGGAGACCGGCGATTTCATCGGCCGCGTCGTCGCCATCGACAAAGTCGACATCGTGGCGCGGGTGACCGGCTTCATTGGGCAGCGCAATTTCACCGAAGGGCAGATGGTCAAGACCGGCGATCTGCTGTTTCGCATCGAGCCGGACACTTACAAGGCTGCGGTCGACCAGCAGGAGGCCAATGTCGCCAAGGCCAAGGCGAACGAGGTCAATGCCAATCTGCAATTGAAGCGCTCCCAGGAATTGGTGAAAAACCAGAACGTACCGCAATCGACGGTCGATCAGAACCTGGCCACCGAGCAGTCCGCGCAGGCCGATATTTTGCAGGCGCAGGCGCTGCTCGAACAAGCCAAGATCAATCTCGGCTACACAGAGATCTTTGCGCCGATCGACGGCCGCATTGGCATTGCCAACTACACTGTCGGTAATTTGGTCAGCCCATCGACGGGGGTCCTCGCGACCATCGTCAGCCAGGATCCGATCTATGTCACGTTCCAGGCGAGCGAGGCCGATATCATCGCCTACCGGAAGCGGGTCACGAGTTCGCCCGATAAAGACCCGCATGTGACCGTCCATATCCGGCTGCCCGATGGCACCGAATATGCGCATCCCGGCGTGACCAACTTCCTCGACGTCCAGGTCCAGACCGATACCGACACCGTGACGGCGCGGGCGCAGCTGCCGAACCCCGACAACGTTCTGACCCCCGGCGGCATCGTCGGCGTCATTGTCGAACGCGGCAAGCCGCGTTTTGCGCTCATGGTGCCGCAGGCCGCCGTGCTGCTCGATCAGGCCGGCCATTACGTGCTGGTCGTCGACGACAACAAGAAGGTGGAGCAGCGGCGCATCACCACCGGTCCCGATCACGGCAAGGACATCGAAGTGGCGGACGGGCTCAAGCAGGGCGAGCGCGTCATCGTCGACGGTATCCAGAAAGTGCATCCGGGCCAAGTGGTGGCGGCCAACGTCGTGCCGGAAAATTGAGCCGAAATAACAGCTGAAAATAAGCGATGTTTTCCAATATTTTCATCGACCGGCCGCGCTTCGCCATGGTCATTGCCATCGTCATCACGCTGGCCGGCCTCATCGCCATTTCGGCGATCCCGATCGCGCAATTTCCCGAAATCGTGCCGCCGCAGGTCCAGCTGACGGCAAATTATCCCGGCGCCGATTCCGAAGTGGTCGAGACCACGGTGGCACAGCCGATCGAGCAGCAAGTCAACGGCGTCGACAATGCGCTCTATTACCAGTCGGCGAGCGGCTCCGACGGCAGCTATACGCTCAACGTCACCTTCGCGCTGGGCACCGATCCCGACATCAACACCGTCAATGTGCAAAACCGGGCCAGTCTGGCGATCCCGCAATTGCCCGACGAAGTGTCGCGCTCGGGACTGAGCGTGCGCAAGAAATCGGCGGCACTGCTGCAGGTCATCAATCTCTATTCGCCTAAAAACACCTACGACGCCGTCTATCTGAGCAATTACGCGATCATCAATGTCATTGATCCGCTGTCGCGCATCAAGGGTGTCGGCCAGGTCGTGCTGTTCGGCCCGTTGAACTATTCGCTGCGCATCTGGCTCGATCCGCAACGGCTGACCGAGCTCAATCTCACGCCCAACGACGTCATCACCGCGGTGCAGAGCCAGAACGTTCAGGCCGCGCTCGGCCGTATCGGCGCGGCGCCGGCATCGCCCGACCAACAGTTTCAGATCAATATCAAGACCACGGGCCGGCTCACCCGACCCGACGAATTCGCCAATATCATTCTGCGCGCCAATGCCGACGGCTCGACGGTGCGGATCAGCGACGTCGCTCGCGTCGAAATGGGCGCGCAATCGCAGGATCGCTACAGCCGCTTTAACGGCGCGCCGGCAGCGGCGCTCGGCATCTATCAGTCGCCGGGCTCGAACGCGGTTCAAGTGGCGAAGGCGGTCCGCGATACGATGGCGACGCTCTCGACGCGGTTTCCGGCCGATCTCACCTACACCATGTTCTTCGACACCACGGTGTTCGTGACCGCGACCATCGTCGAGGTGGTGCGCACGCTGGTGATCGCGATCGCGCTGGTGGCCGTCGTGGTGTTTTTGTTTCTCGGCAAGTTGCGCACGACGCTCATTCCGCTGATTGCCGTGCCGGTATCGATCATCGGCACTTTCGCGGTCATGCTGATGATCGGCTATTCAGCCAACACCGTCTCGTTGCTGGCGCTGGTGCTCGCCATCGGCATCGTCGTCGACGACGCCATTGTCGTGGTCGAGAACATCGAGCGGGTGATCGAGGAAGAACCCGAACTGTCGATCCCGGACGCCTGCAAGAAAGCTATGGCCGAGATCACCGGGCCGATCCTGGCGATCACGCTCGTCCTGTTGTCGGTGTTCGTTCCGGTCGCCTTCACGCCCGGCATCAGCGGGCAATTGTTCCGTCAATTCGCCGTCGCGGTGTCGATCTCGATGCTGATCTCGGCGCTCAACGCGCTGACCTTGAGCCCGGCTTTGTGTTCGGTGCTGCTCAAGCGCGGCCAGCAGACCGGCGGCGTGATGCGCTATGTGCTCGGCGGCATCGACAAGGCGCGCGACGGCTATGTGGCGGTGGTGCGCCGGCTGGCGCGCGTCGCCATTGTCGGCGTCGTTGTCGTCGCGGGCGTGCTCGCGGCCGCGGTTTTCATTTTCAACACGACGCCGCAGAGCTTTTTGCCCGACGAGGATCAGGGCGCGATCTTTGCCGCGCTGCGGCTGCCGGAAGGCGCTTCCGTCAACCGCACCGAGGCGGTGGTCAAACAGGTCGAAGACATCGTGCGGCCGATCCCGGGCGTCGAAGGCGTGCTGTCGGTGGTCGGGCTGAACTTCATCGATTATGTCGCCGCCTCGAACCAGGCGTTCTTCGTCATCCGGCTCAAGCCTTACGAAGTGCGTACCGATCCGGCGCAGAGCGCCGGCGCCATCATCGCGAAACTGCGGCCACAAATGGGCGCGATCCAGGGCGCCATCGCCTTTCCCTTTAACTTGCCGCCGATCCTCGGTCTCGGCAGTACCGGCGGCTTCCAATATGTGCTCGAAGCGCTGCAAGGCCAGTCGCCCACCGACGTCGCTGCGGTGATGAACGCACTGACGGTCGCCGCCAATCAGGAGCGCGAACTCGCTGGCGTGTTCTCAACCTATGCCGCCAACACGCCGCAGATCTATCTCGATATCGATCGCGACAAAGCGCAGGTACTGGGGGTCAAGATCAGCGATATTTTCAATGCGCTGCAGTCGACGCTCGGCAGCTACTACGTCAATGACTTTAACGTCTTCGGCCGCACCTGGCAGGTCAATATCCAGGCCGATACGCAGTTTCGCGATCGGATCAGCGACATCAGCAACATCTATGTGCGCAACGCCAAGGGAGACATGGTGCCGATGCGAGCGCTAGCCGAAGCCAAGCTGGTGCAGGGGCCGCAGACGGTGGTGCGCTATAACGGCTATCGTGCCGCCGTCATCAACGGTGCCCCCAAGCCGCCCGCGAGTTCCGGCGAGGCGCTCGCGGCGATGGAGCGCATCTCGGCGACGACCCTGCCGGCCGGCTTCAGCTATGAATGGACCGGCACCGCGTTCCAGGAAAAGACCGCGAGCGGACATACGGCGAGCATTCTCGGATTCGCGGTGCTGTTTGCCTATCTGTTCCTGGTGGCGCTCTACGAGAGCTGGAACATCCCGATCCCGGCCTTGCTGTCGGTCAGCGTCGGCGTCCTCGGCGCCGTCGCTGCGGTGGCGATTGCCGGACTGAACTTTGACGTTTATGCGCAGATCGGACTGGTGGTGCTGATCGCGCTTGCCGCCAAGAACGGCATTCTGATCGTCGCCTTCGCGGTCGAGCAGCGCGCGCTCGGCAAGGACATCACTGCGGCGGCGATCGAGGCTGCGGCGTTGCGCTTCCGCCCGGTGATGATGACGAGCTTCGCCTTCATCTTCGGGCTGTTCCCGCTGGTGATCGCGACCGGCGCCGGCGCCATAACGCGGCACCAGGTCGGAACGCCGGTGTTCGGCGGCATGATCGCGGCTTCGGTGTTTGGAATTTTCCTCATTCCGCTCCTCTTCATCACCGCGGAACGCCTGCGGCATTGGCGCGGGCAACCGAAGTAATGTCCGGCGCGGTGGACCGCGCCTGTCGTTCGGCGCTAACATGTCAGACGCGCCCCCGCGCGAAGCCCGTCTGATTGATTGAGGCGTCTCTTTGAGCGACAGCGAGTTTCATCATTTGTTGATCGCCGACGACCATCCGCTGTTCCGCGGCGCGTTGCGCGAGGCGGTCAACGGCTTGTTCGATCGCGCCGATATTGCCGAAGCCGGCACTTTCGAGGAAGTGACCGAGCTGCTCGAGCGCGGCAGCGGGAGCGGCAGCTCAGCCGACGTCGACTTGATTCTGCTCGATCTCCGCATGCCCGGCGTGCGCGGCTTTTCGGGCCTGATGTATCTGCGGGCGCAATATCCGGGCCTGCCCATCGTCGTGGTTTCGGCCAATGACGATCCGGCGGTGATCCGCCGTTGCATGGAATTTGGCGCCTCGGGATTCATTCCAAAGACGCTCGGCGTCGAGGCGCTGCGCCAGGCCGTCGCGCAGGTGCTGCGCGGCGAAGTGTGGACGCCGCCGGACGTCGATCTTGAGCGCGACAGCGATACCGAAGGCGCCGCCGTGATCGCGCGGCTTGCCACGCTGACGCCGCAGCAGGTGCGCGTCTTGATGATGCTGTCGGGCGGGCTGCTCAACAAACAGATCGCCTATGAGCTCGGCGTTTCGGAGGCGACCGTCAAGGCGCATGTCTCCGCCATCCTGCAAAAGCTCGGCGTCGAAAGCCGCACCCAAGCCGTCATCGCCGCCGGCAAGATCGAAGCCGGCCAATGGCCGCAGGTGCCGATGAAAGAAGCGTAACCGTCACTCCGCAGCGACCCGCTGCACCTGCCACTGCGTGATCAGCGCGCGGAGGGAAGCTGGCTTCACCGGCTTGTTGAGCACATGCACGCCTTCGGCGCGAGCTTCTTCGCGCACATGGCGCGAGCGGTCGGCGGTGATCAGGATCGCCGGGACATCGCGGCCGAGGCGGCGGCGTAATTCGGCGATGGCGCCGACGCCATTGCCTGAGTCGAGGTGATAATCGACCAGAAGACCGTCCGGCTCGAGCCCGCTCGTAGTGATGGCCGCCGAAGCTTCGCTGAGGTCCGGTGCCGTGAGCGTGTGGCAGCCCCAGCCGCGAAGCAGCGTCTCCATGCCGTCGAGAATGGCGCGCTCGTTGTCGATGCAGAGCACTACCGTGCCGTCGAGCCGGCCGATATCGGGCCGCGGCGCCGAGCGCAATTTCGGCGCAGCGGCGCTGCCGGTACCGCGCGGCACTTCGATGGAAAAACACGAGCCATGCCCGACATTCGAGCGCAGCATGACTTCGCATTCGAGCACCCGCGCGATACGCTCGACGATCGAGAGGCCGAGGCCCAAGCCGCGCGCCACCCGCGCGCCTTGCTCGAGCCGGTGGAATTCCTTGAACACCGCGCGGCGTTTGGCCTGCGGAATGCCGATGCCGGTGTCGTAAACTTCGATCCGCAGTCTGTCGCCGCCGCGGCGGCAGCCGACCAGCACGCGGCCTTCGGGCGTGTATTTGATCGCGTTCGAAATGAGGTTTTGCAGGAGCCGCCGCAGCAGCCGGCGATCCGAGCGCACGCTCAGCGCGCAAGGCATGACGATGAGTTGTAAACCCTTCGCCCGGGCGAGCGGCGCGAATTCGACGTCGAGCCGGTGCAGCAAATCGTCAATGCGGAAATTGGCGATCTCCGGTTTCATCGCGCCGGTGTCGAGCCGGGAAATATCGAGCAGCGCCGTGAAAATCTCTTCGACCGCTTCGAGCGAAGCGTCGATATTTTGCACCAAATCGGAATCGTCGCCCGAGCGCTGCCGCTCGATCAGGCTCGTCACATAAAGCCGCGCCGCATTGAGCGGCTGCAGAATGTCGTGGCTGGCGGCGGCGACAAAGCGCGTCTTCGACACATTGGCCTCGTCGGCCTCGGCCTTGGCGCGCTCGAGCTCGGTATTGAGCCGCGTCAGTTCGCCGGTGCGCTCGCGCACGCGGCGCTCCAATGTCGCATTGGCACGCTCCAGCGCCTCGGCGGCTTTCACGCTCGGGGTAATGTCGGTGAAGGTCGTCACCAGGCCGCCGTGCGGCATGCGGTTGGTCCGCACTTCGATCACCAGGCCGCGGTCGGCGAAGCGTTCCAGAAACGGCTCGTCCTCGGAGGTGTAATTGGCGATGCGCTCGGCGACGAATTCGTCGATCGTCTTGTCGTTACGTTCGGCGAATTGGGCAAGGTGGCGCAGGATATCGGCGAGCGCGATGCCGACGCGGGTGAGGCCATGCGGTAGATCGAAAATCTCGCCGAACTGCCGGTTCCAGCAGACCAGCGTCAGTTCCTTGTCGAACACCGCGATGCCCTGGCGCACGTGATCGAGCGCGGTCTGCAAGATCTCGCGGTTGTAATGGATCGCCGCATTAGCATCGTCGAGCAGCTTCAGCGCTGCCTTGGTCGAGACGGTGCGCTTGCGCAACAACAGCGACAGCACGAGCCGCGATGACGCGGCCCCGATCGCCGAAGCCAGGAGATATTCAGCATATTGCAGCAGTTGGAAGTCCGCTTCGGCTTGCGGCTCGAGATCGATGCGGCGCGTCAGGGCAAAGCCGGCGAAGGATTCCCGCGTGCGCTCTTCGCCGAGATAACGGGCGACCGTCGCAATCAATTCTTCGACACTGACCGAGGCACGGCGCAAGCGGAAGCTCGGCGCCATCGGTGCGAGCGAGGAGGGGACGAACAAATCCGACTGCACGTGCTCGATCGCGGTCGGGCGGCGGAGCAGCGAGCAACAAATGTAGAAGGCAATGTTGAATCCGAGACTGAGCAACACGCCATGCACCAAGGGCGTCAGATCGAGCCCGAACAGCGCCTGCGGCCGCAGCAGTGCGAGGCGCCAAGGCCCGTCGACGAGGATGCGTTGGCTGACAATGCCGGCGTCCGAGATGCTCGGCAAAAGCAGCGTATAGGCCCAGATCAGAATGCCTGCGCTCATGCCGGCAATGGCGCCGAGCGCAGTGCCGCGCCGCCAAAGCAGACCCCCGAACATCGCCGGCGCGAATTGCGCCACCGCCGCGAAAGATAGAAATCCGATCGCGGCAAGCTGCGCCTCGCCGGCCGAACGATAATAGATGTAGGCGAGCAACAGGATCACGAAGATGGCGATGCGCCGCGTCGTCAAAAGCTGCGCGCCGGCATCGCTCGGCCCGGCATTGAGCGCGGCGCGGCGCTTGAGCACTAGCGGGATGACGAGATCGTTCGACACCATGATTGCGAGCGCGACCGTTTCCACGATCACCATCGCGGTTGCCGCCGAGAGGCCGCCGATAAAGGCGATTAGCGTGATCAGTTCGGAATGGGCGGCGAGCGGCAGCGCCACAACGAACATGTCGCTATCGACATGGGTCGCCGGATGGGCGCCCGGAAAGGTCAGGAGGCCCGCCATCCCGATCGGCAGCACGAACAGATTGATCAGCACCAGATAGAGCGGAAACATCCAGGCGGCGCGGCGGATTTCGGCCTCGCCGTGATTTTCGACGATGGAGACATGGAACTGCCGCGGCAGAAGGATGATCGCGAACAGCGACAGCGCCGTCATGGCACCGAACGGCGCCAGTTGCGGCGCGCTTGTCAGCATCGCGGCGACATGCGGCTGCTGCATCGCACGCGCGAACAGATCGAACGGGCCGTTGAACATGACGAAAGTGACGAAAATGCCGACGGCGAGGAACGCCATCAGCTTGACGATGGATTCGGTCGCGATCGCCAGCATCAGTCCGTCCTGATGCTCGGTCGCGTCGGTGTGGCGGGTGCCGAACAGGACGGCGAAAGTCGCCATCGCCATGGCGACGAACATCGCGACATCGCCCAACAGCGGCGTGCTGCCCGGCTGCGCTTGCGCCAGAATGGTCGAAACCGACGCCGACACCGCTTTAAGCTGCAGCGCGATATAGGGGATCATGCCGACTATGGCGATCAGCGCCACCGTCGCCGCCACCGCCGGGCTCTTGCCGTAGCGCGCCGCGACGAAGTCGGCGATCGAGGTGATGTTTTGTCCCTTGGCGAGCCGCGCGATGCGAATGATCAGCGGATAGCCCAGCCCGACCATCAAGAGCGGACCGATATAGATGGTGAGGAAGTCGAAGCCGGTGCGCGAGGCAAGCCCGACCGAGCCGAAAAACGTCCACGACGTGCAATAGACGGCAAGCGACAGCGGGTAGATCAGGAGCCGGGACGACGCGCCGCGCGCGAAGCCGTGCATGCGGTCGCCATAGCTCGCGACCAGAAACAATAGGCCGATATAGGCAAGCGCAATGGCGACGACGATCCACCCTTGCAGCATGACCCAACCCTAATGCCTCCCGCCCGATGCCCAACTTTTTGGGCTTTTGTGCCTTATTTTAGATGAGGTCACCACAGTTCGGCTAAACTGTCTATCGGCCGGGCAAGAGGCCCTAAAGTCTCAGTAAATGCGCTCCCCGTAATGATGGGAATTAACGGCACCTAGCGCGTTGACGGCTTTTGCCGCAACGGGCATTCAGGGCGCGTCAATGCGACCTATCCTTCCTCAACGGCGCGTGCTGATCGAGACGGCTGAGACGCTCGCGATCGCGCTCGCGGGCGGCGTTAGCTTCATCCTCTTGAACCTTCCCGCCGCCTTGGTGTCTGGCTCGGTAGTGTTCGTGGCGGCCGCGGCGCTGCTCGGCCGTCCGGTCAGGGTGCCGCTGCCGCTGGCGCGGGTTTGCTATGTGGTCGTCGGCATCTTGCTCGGCACGGTGGTGACGCCGGAGACGCTGCGCGGCGTCGCCACCTGGCCGGGCAGCATCCTGCTCCTGATGCTGTGCTCCATCGTCATGATGGTCGCCACCATGGCCTATCTGCGGATCGTGCACCGCTGGGATCTTTTTTCGGCGCTGTTGGGCTCGAGCCCCGGCGCCATGGCACAGGTGATCTCGCTGGCGACGGAACTTGGCGGCGATCTGCGCGCCATAGCCATCGTGCAGACGATGCGCGTTCTGCTCCTCGTCGTCGGGCTGCCGAACGGTTTGGCGCTGTTCGGTTTGGTGGTGCCGGCAATGCCGGCAGCGCGCGGCGAGGCGGATCTCGCGGTGCTTGGCCAGATGATCTTGCTGGTCGCGGTCGCGACCGCTTTCGCGATTGCGTTTGCGCGGCTGCGGTTTCCCGGCGGCCTCTTGTTCGGCGCCATGGCGGGGTCGGGACTGCTGCACGGGACCGAGCTCGTCCACGCCGCCTTGCCGTGGTGGATCGGCTCGTCGTCGGTGATCTCGCTCGGCGCGCTGGTCGGCTCGCGTTTCGCCAACACATCATTGCGGATGCTGGTCGGCTATCTCGGCGCGGCGTTCGGCTCGTTTGCGGTAGCGATGGCGGTCACCACGGTTTTCATTGTGATCGTCGCGCATTTTTTTCCGTTCTCGATCGCCAATATCGTGATCGCATTCGCGCCCGGCGCGCAGGACACCATGATGGTGCTGGCGCTGGCGCTGCATCTCGACCCGGTCTATGTCGGGGCGCATCATCTGGCGCGATTTCTGGTGGTGACGATTTCGGTCGGTATCGCCGCGCCCCGGCTGGCGCGGAAGCAGCCGGATAACAACTCCACTCATTCTCGCGCAGGCGGGAATCCAGCGGAACGCTAACGGGCTGCGTCCTCGCTTTCTCCGGGACGAGCGGCGGTCATCACTCCGCCGCGAGCGCCCGGTCCTTGAACGGCAAGCGCAGCCGCTGCCACACGTCGACCAAGGCTTCGGCGAGCGCGTCGATCAGCCGGTCGTCGTGATAGGGGCTCGGCGTGATGCGCAGCCGCTCGGATCCTTTCGGCACCGTCGGGTAATTGATCGGCTGAATGTAAATGCCGTGGTCGGAGAGCAGAAGATCGCTCGCCCGTTTGCACAGTTCGGGGTCGCCGACGAAGACCGGCACGATATGCGTCTCGCTCATCATCACCGGCAGCGCTGCGGCCGCGAGCACCGCTTTGGTGCGGGCGGCGCGGTCCTGGTGCCGCTCGCGCTCGAAGCTCGATGTCTTCAAGTGCCGGATCGCGGCGGTCGCCGCGGAGCAGACCGGCGGCGGCAGCGCGGTGGTGAAAATGAATCCCGGCGCATAGGAGCGCACCGCGTCGATCAGCGCCGCGGAGCCCGCGATATAGCCGCCAAGGCAGCCGAACGCCTTGGCGAGCGTGCCCTCGACCACATCGATGCGGTCGACGACGCCGTCGCGCTCGCTGATGCCGCCGCCGCGCGGGCCATACATGCCCACCGCGTGAACCTCGTCGATATAGGTCATCGCGCCATGGCGCTCGGCGAGATCGCAGATGCGCTCGACCGGGGCCACGTCGCCGTCCATGGAATAAAGGCTCTCGAACACCACGAGCTTCGGCCGCGCGGGGTCGGCAGCTGCCAGCAGTTGCTCAAGATGCGCCATGTCGTTGTGGCGGAAAATCTGTTTCTCGCAATGCGCCTGGCGCACGCCCTCGATCATCGAATTGTGGTTCCAGGCGTCGGACAGGATCAGGCAGTTCGGCATCAGCCGGGCGAGCGTCGAAATGCCGGTCTCGTTCGAGACATAGCCGGAGGTGAAGACCAGCGCCGCTTCCTTGCCGTGCAGATCGGCAAGCTCGCGTTCGAGCTCGACAAGCGGATGATTATTGCCGGCGATGTTGCGGGTGCCGCCGGCGCCGGTGCCCATGCGCGAGGCGGTCTCGATCATGGCGCCGATCACTTTGGGATTCTGGCCCATGCCGAGATAGTCGTTCGAGCACCAGATCACGACGTTCTTCGGCCCCAAGGGCGAATGCCACACCGCGTGTGGGAAACGGCCGGCGATGCGCTCGAGATCGGCGAATACCCGGTAGCGCCGCTCGCCGTGCAGCCGCTCAAGCGCGGCGGTGAAATAGCCCCGATAATCGATATCGGGCAGATTTTTCGGATAATTCATCGGCCCAGGAACTTTGTCGTGAACTTTGCAGTCGGGATGTTGGAATAATTCTAGAAGCGTTCCCGGGCGCTTGTCGAGTACCTATAGACGCGGCCGGTCGCCACGTTCTTGATTCGTGTCAAATTGACGAAAAATCCTTATTCGCCAGCCGCTTTGCGCCGTTGCAGCGTATCATCGCCCGGTCTGCCGCGCCCGAGCGATGAATTGCCGAGCCACGGACTCCACGGCTCGGGCGGCACCAGTCCCTCGATGACCGACACCGGCAGGATGCGGCCGTCGTCGCCGATGCGGCCGATCATGACCGGCTTGAACAGATGATTGGTCTTGCCGTCCATCAGCACCGAGAAGCCGCTTGGCGCGGTGATCCGCCGGCCGCCCAGCGCCGCGCGCACTTTATCGACGTCGGTCGTGCCCGCGGCCTCGACGGCGGCGGCCCAGAGATGAAATCCGATCCAGGTCGCTTCCATCGGGTCGTTGGTCATCGCGTCCGGCTTTCCGGTGAAGCGCCGCCATTCGGAGATGAAGGCGCGGTTCTCCGGCGTGTCGAAAGCGTGCAGGTAATTCCACGCCACGAAATGCCCGGCGACGTTCGAGCGCCGCAGCGCCGGAAGCTCGGCCTCGGTGATCGATAGCGACATCACCGGGATTTCCGACGCCGCCACTTCCTGAGCGGCAAGCTCACGGAAGAAATGAACATTGGCGTCGCCGCTGACGGTGGCGACAATCGCGGTCTTGCCGGCTTTGGCGAAGCGGCGGATGTCTTCGACCACCTCCTGCCAATCCGATTGGCCGAGCGCCGTGTAGCGCTCGGGACATTCGGTTACGCCTTGGCTCGCCAGATAGGCCTTGAGCACGGCATTGGTGGTGCGCGGATAAATGTAGTCGGCGCCGACGAGGAAAAAGCGATTGATGCCCTGCGCGCGCAGGAAGTTGACGGCGGGGATCGCCTGTTGCGGCGGCGTCGCGCCGGTATAGAAGATGTTGGGCGAGGTTTCTTCGCCTTCATACTGACTCGGATAAAACAGAAGCGCGTTGTCCCTTTCGACGATCGGCAGCACTTCCTTCCTCGAAGCGGAACTCCAGCACCCGAACAGGGCGGCGACCTTGTCCTCGTGGATGAGCTTTTTCGCCAGCGCCGGATAGGCTTTCGGATCGGAATGCGGATTGACGATGACCGGCTCGATCGGCCGGCCGAGCAATCCGCCACGCGCGTTCTGCTGCTCGATCAGCATGATCAAGAGCTCCTGCAGCGGGCGTTCGCTCGCGGTCAGCGTGCCGGACAGCGAATGCACGATGCCGATCTTGATCGCGCCAAATTCGAGGTCGGAGAAATACCGCGTCACCGCATCGACCAGCCATTGCGAGCGGCCGAGCAGATCTTCGGCGGTGGCGAGAACGCCGTTGCCGGCCTCCTCGACACTGCCGGCAATAGTCGAAATCTCCGGCAGCACGCCGGTTACGGCGCCAGCGACATGTTCGGCGCGATTGCCGATGCGGTTGATCTCCTCGGCCTGGTGATCGAGGATGCCGGTCAATTGCCGATTGGCATTGCTCATCGTCGTCACGCTCGACGACACGCCGGCGATGGCTTCGACGGTCTTGCTCACCGCATCCTGGATGTCGTGGATCTGCGTTGAGATGTCGCCAGTGGCCTTCGCGGTCTGCTGCGCCAGCGTCTTGACCTCGGAGGCGACGACGGCAAAGCCGCGTCCGGCGGCTCCGGCGCGCGCCGCTTCGATCGTGGCATTGAGCGCGAGGAGCGAGGTTTGGGACGCGATTGCTTCGATCAGCTTGACCACGGCGCCGATGCGCTCGGCCGCCGCGGAGAGGCTGCGCACCGTGGAATCGGTGTGGCGAGATCGGCGATGGTGCGGTCGGTCGCGTCCTTGGCGGCGGAGGCTTCGGCCGTGCACTGTACGATCAGGCTGAGCAGACCGCGCGACGCTTCCGCTACCCCCGCCACGTCGCGGCTAGCGTGGGTGGCGGCTTCCACCGCATGCGCGGTGCGCTGCGACATATCCTTGTTGCGGGCGCCGAGATTGGCGGTGGTGACGCGGATTTCCTCGCCGGCGGATTGGAACGTGCCGGTGAGCTGGTCGATGGTGCCGCGAAAGCGCTGGGTGAAGAAGCCGCGATTGGCTTGGCGCAGCCGGCTCTCGGCCTCGCGGCTCTTGTGATCCACGGCGAGCGCGTCGGCGTCGATCAGCACCTGGCGCATGGCTTCGGCGGCGGCGGCGACGCTCGCCGCGACGGCGCCACCATGGACGCGGCTCGGCAGCGGCGCATAACGGTCGCCGCCGGCGATCTGGGCGATGGCGCCGACGACGGTGCGGAGCGTGAGCTCGCACCACCACGCCGCCGAAACGGCGCCGACGCCCGCGGTCGCCAAACCGAGCAGGACGCTGTCGGTTCCCCACGTTGTCAGCACCGCCACAATGGCGGCGAACAGAAACGGCAGCGCAATCCAGGCCGGCAGCGGGTTCTTATAAAATTGGGCGGCCATTTTCGGCGCTACGTTCCGCTGACGGGAAAGTCCTGGCGAACAAAATCCTGGAAAACAAAGCCCCTGGAGAACTTTGGAAAAATGCGCATATTCGATTACTAAACCCTTTCCTAATGCTGCGCTGCACCGCTCTTATAATTGGCAGTTACGCTCAAATTATATGCGGGTAGTGTGATGCGCCCCGCGCTGGACAAGACTCGCAGCAAAAACCAGGACATGACCGACCAATGACAGAACGCGCTGCCGGCCTGAACGAGGGGCTCACCGACTACGGCGACAAGGACTTTTCGCGCTATCTGCGGCGCTCATTCGCGCAGTCGATGGGCTATTCGCGGGCGTTTTTGGACAAACCGGTGGTCGGCATCGCGTTTACCGGCTCCGACTTCAACAATTGCCACCGCCATTTCCCCGAACTGTTGGCGGCGGTGAAACGCGGCGTGCTCGCCGCAGGCGCGCTGCCGCTCGAATTTCCGACGATCTCGCTCGGCGAAGTCTTCCTCACGCCGACGAGCCTCAAGTTTCGCAACCTGATGGCGATCGATACCGAAGAGATGATCCGCGCCCAGCCGATGGATGCGGTCGTCTTGATGGGCGGCTGCGACAAGACCGTGCCGGCGCAGCTCATGGGCGCGGTCTCCGCCGACCGGCCGGCGATCTCGCTAATCGGCGGCCCGATGATGACCGGGCGGCATCGCGGCGAGCGGCTCGGCGCCTGCACCGACTGCCGGCGGTTCTGGGCGCGCTACCGCTCGGGCGATATTGACGCCGAAGAAATTTCCGCCGTCGAAGGCCAGCTCGCGGTGACGGCGGGAACCTGCGCCGTCATGGGCACGGCCTCGACCATGGCCTGCCTCACCGAGGCGCTCGGCCTTTGTCTGCCCGGCACCGCCGCGATCCCCGCCGTGCACGCCGATCGCCTGCGCGCCGCCGAAGCAACCGGCGCGGCGGCGGTGAAACTGATCGGTTCGAAACTGACGCCGACGATGATCGTCAATCAGAAGTCGGTCGAGAATGCGCTGCGCGTTCTGCTCGCACTCGGCGGCTCGACCAATGCGGTCATTCATCTTACCGCGATTGCCGGGCGCGCCGGGGTGAAGATCTCGCTCGATCGGCTCAACAAGCTGTCGGATGAGACGCCGGTCCTGGTCAATCTCAAGCCGGTCGGCAACGGCTATATGGAAGATTTCTGCGCGGCGGGCGGCATGGGCGCGCTGCTGCGCGAATTAAAACCGCAATTGCATCTCGACTGCATGACGGTGACCGGCGAAACGCTCGGCGAACGGCTCACGGCCGATGACACAGGCTTTGTCGATCGCACCATCATCGCGACGCGCGACAAGCCGCTCGAGCCGGAGGGCGGCTTGGTCGCGCTGTTCGGCAACCTGGCACCGCAGGGCGCGATCCTCAAGCGCTCGGCGGCGGATGCCAAACTGTTCGAGCACGAGGGCCGCGCCATCGTGTTCTCCTCGCTCGCCGATCTCGCCAAGCGCGTCGACGACCCGGCGCTCGAGGTCGAGGCAAACGATGTTTTGGTGCTGCAGAATGCCGGTCCGCACGCGCCCGCCTGCATGCCGGAAGCCGGCTATCTTCCGATCCCGAAGAAACTGGCCCAGCGCGGCGTTAAGGACATGATCCGGATTTCCGACGCCCGCATGAGCGGCACCGCCTTCGGCACCATCGTGCTACATGTGACGCCCGACGCCGCCTCCGGCGGTCCGCTCGGACTGGTGCGCACGGGAGACCGCATCCGGCTCTCGGTAAAACAGCGCAAGATCGAGTTGTTGGTCGATGAGGCGGAGCTGAAGAAGCGTGCCGCCGCTGCGCCTCTTGTGGCGGAGAAGCCCGAGCGCGGTTACGCCAAACTATTCGCCGAACAAATTCTCGGCGCCGACGAAGGCTGCGACTTCAAGTTTCTGATGCCGGGGTAATTCCACCTCTCCCCGCAAGCCGGGAGAGGGAGGTTATCCCGCCACCGCGATCTGCAGCGGGAAATCGTCGACCACTTCGTGGCCAGTCGCGGTGACGATAAAAGTGTGGCCGAGGAAAATCCCGAACAGGCCGTCGGGCGTGATCGGATTGGGCTCGGCCATGATCACCATGCCGGGTTTGAGCACTTCCTCGAATTTTTCGGCGCTGACATGTTCGGCGACCACATGCGGCTTGTCGGTGACGAGATCGATGCCGTGGCATTGCGTCGGCCGCGACTGGTAGCCGTTGTTGCGGAAGAATTTGCTCGCCTCGCGCATCGCTTCGGCGGGCTTGCCGGGGACGATCTCGGCGACGATCTTGTGATAGCCGGGGAGCGTGATCTCGTTCCAGAATTTCTTCACCATCTCGGTCGGCTCGCCGACGCAGATGGGCGAGCCGATCTGCGCGGTGTAGCCGCGATAGCCGGCGGCGAGCTCCATATTGATGATGTCGCCCTTTTGCAGCACGCGGGCCGAGGGCCGTGGATTGCCGAAAACCATCGCCGGATTCGCCATCGGCGTCGAGCCGATGATGAGAAAATCGATGTCGCCGCCGCCTTCGAGAATGGCAGCGCCGGCCGCGGCCCGCAGCTCGTATTCCTTCACGCCCGGCCGCGCGCGCTCGACCATCGCATTCATCGCGTTCTCGCACAGCACGCCGGCCTTGCGCACACAATCGAGTTCCTCGGCGCTGTGGATCGACAGCAGCTCGTGGAGAAAACCCTCGGTGAAGACGAGTTCGGCGCCGGGCAGGTTGTCGCGCAGCACATTGTATTGATTGACCGGCAGGTAATCGCCGTGGCGGGGATCGATCTCCATCAGCCCGATGCGGCCGCGCTCGAGCTTCAATTCGCGCAGCCGCTCCACCATGACATCGGCATAACGGCCGCTGCGGCTGTGGCGTACGTCCTTAACCGCGACCTCGACCTGCCGGCGCACTGCTTCGGCATGCGTGCCGCCCATCGAATAGATCATGGTCGGCTCGCCTTCGAGCGGCACCAAGACGTAGCTCGACAGCGCGTGCCATTCCCAATGCCCGGTCAGCCACAGCATGCCGCCGCCGAAGCTCCAATGGCTCGGCCCGCCGGGCACGATGACGGCATCGAGCTTCTCGTCGCGCATCTTCGCCCGCAGCGCATTGTAGCGGCGCTCGTACTCGGCCCTCGAGAACTGCTCCCACACCGCGTCGCGGTAATAGGGCGTGTCACGCATATTGGCGAATGGCAGCGACTGGTCGAGCTTGCCGCGCACCTGTTCCCAGGGCTGCGGGCCGATGCGCGGCGGACGAATTTGGGTATTCATGGGAACCTCAAGGCAGGATGGACCGGCCGCGTGGAGCGCGCGGTGGCGGCTCAGTGTTTCGCCCGAACGCCGGCGCGTTGCAAGCGCGGCAATACCTCGTCGCAGAAATACGGGACCTCCGCGAGATAGTTGACGAATGACAGCCCGATGCCGCGCACGCCGGCCCGGCTGATGATGGCGAGCTCCTCGGTGACGCGGTCGGGCGTGCCGACGAAGGGATAGCCGCCGACCGCATTGGCGGCGAAGTAGCGGCGCTTGGCGTCATACTCTTCCGGCGGCATGGTCTGCGGCGTGATGCTCTTGTTGGCCAGCATGCCGTCAATCGCGCCCCAATCGGCGTTCTCGATATTGACATGCTGATAATAGTCCTCGGCTTCCTCCTGGGTCGGGCGGCAGATCACCTGGCCGACGGTGAACACCTCGATGTCGCGGCCAAGCTGCGCCGCCGCGGTCTTGACTTCGGTCACCTTCGTGGTGCTGCCGGCGAGCGAGGTGCGCGAGCCCGCCGTCGCCACGAAAAATGCATCGCAGTTTTTGAGCGCAAAGGCCTGCCCGACATCGGACGAGCCGGCGTTCATCAATAGCGGCCGGCTGTCGCCGTAAGGCTTGGGATAAGCGCGCGCGCCCTTCAGCTGCAAATACTGCCCGTCGAAGTCGAAAGTGCCGTCGCGCGTCCACGCCTGTTTGACGATATCGATCCATTCCTGCGCGTAGTCGTAGCGCGCGTCATGCTCGCGCTGCCGGACGCCGAACATGTCGAATTCGCCTTCGTTCCAGCCGACCACGATATTGACGCCGACGCGGCCCTCGCCGATGTGGTCGGCGGTGACGAATTCCTTGGCTGCGATCAAGGGATGAAACAGCGGCGCATGCACGGTGCCGAACACGGTCATGCGCTTGGTCGCGCCCAGGAGGCCGACCGCCCAGGTGATAGTCTCGAGCGAGCGGCCGTGAAAATCGGTGTCGCCGCCATAGCCTTTCCAGCGCGCGATCGGCAGCATGAAGTCGAGGCCGGCGTCATCGGCGATGAGCGCCAGTTTAAGACAGTCCGGCCAGCTCGCCGACCAGCGTTCCGGCACTGTGGTGGCGGACCGGCCGGACGAGCAATTGGCGCCGAACAGGCCGATTTTGAGCACATTGCCATTGTACATGGCGATTCTGTTTTTTAAGGAGGCGCCCGGCGCCAGCATCGCGTTTCTCCCGTTTTTTCCGTTGCTCTTGCGCGCGAGCCTATCATCGCATGGCGCGCGGTGCAGAATTTTAACCAAATCCATACCTCGAGCGTGGCAATAAGCCGTTGAGGAAACGGCCAAATGTACGCCAAGCGCCTGTTACAATGGCTCCGCGCTTTGTTACGGCCCGCACCGTTGCTTGGCGTGGCGATGATTGCCGTGCTGTGGCTCGGCCTGTTCTACGTGCTCTCCGATCACCACGGCGCTCTGGCGGACCCGCAGCGGCGGGAAATTTTTGTCCCCGTCGTGATCTTTCTCACGCTCCTCGAACTGATAATCATGGCGACCAGCATCCGGCGCCAGGTAGCGGTCGAAGAGACCAATCTGCGCTTCAACACGGCGCTGGAAAATCTCACGCACGGCCTGTGCATGTTCGACGGCAACAAGCGGCTGGTCGTCTGGAACGAGCGCTATGCCAGCATGTACCGGTTGCCGCCGGAATTGTTGAAGGTCGGGGCGGCGCACGAAGTCATCATCGCGCATCGCGTCACCCACGGCATTCTCAAGGGCGACACCAATGCGGGCGCGGTCGACAAGAAGCTCGGCGCCTTGGAAAAAATGTCGTCCAATAAGATCTCGAGCCGGATCGACGAGCTTGCCGACGGCCGCCTCATTCGGGTGACGCGGCAGCCGATGCAAGGCGGCGGCTGGGTCGCGACGCATGAGGACATCACCGAAAAGCAGCGGCTGGAACATCAACGCGAGGCCATGCTGGCGCAGGAAAACCGGCGGCTGTTGACGGAAAGCGCGATCGATTCCTTCCGCTACCGCATCGAGGAAATGCTCGGCGTCGTCAGCACCTCGACCAATGCGATGAAGTCGATGGCGAATGCGCTGATCGTCTCGTCACACGAAACCACGCAACATGCCGAAGGGGCGCTGTGCGAATCCGGCGAAGCCTCCGCCAATGTCACGCTGGTGGCGGGTTCCGCCGAGCAATTGTCGGCCTCGATCGCGGAAATCAACGTCCAGCTCGCCGAGACCACGCAGCTCGTCGCCAGCGCAGTGGACAAGGCGCGGGCGTCGAACGGCGAATATGCCGGGCTGACGCAGGCGGTCGAGAAAATCGGCGACGTCGTCAAACTCATCCGCAACATTGCCGGACAGACCAACCTTCTGGCGCTCAATGCCACGATCGAAGCGGCGCGCGCCGGCGAGGCCGGCCGCGGCTTCGCGGTCGTCGCTTCGGAAGTCAAATCGCTGGCGGCGGAAACCGCGAAGGCCACCGAAGAGATCGCCCGTCACATCCTTGCGGTGCAGGAATCCACCGGCGGCGCCCTCGAAGCGGTGGCGGGCATCGAAGACAGCATGCACGAGATCAATACGCGGGCCTCGAGCACCGCCGCCTCGATATTGCAGCAGAATGCGGCGACCAC
>DASQRX010000125.1:0-4815 GCA_035642635.1 Xanthobacteraceae bacterium | reverse complement strand
CCGGTGATGAGGACCGCGCCGGCATCCGCGATCGATTTCGCCACGGCATCGAGGAAGTTCTGATCTTCCGCCGCGTGCCCGCTGCCGATGGAATTCGCCTTGTGGTGGATGTGCCTGGTCGGATTGTCCGGGTGCAATACCAGCTTTTCGGCGTCGCTCGGGCTGAAATGGAACACGCGCGCCTCGTGGTGGTCGATCCAGACCACGGCGTGGAAGTGATGGCTCGTCATAAGATACTCCTTGCGGCCGCCCCGTCGGGCTTTGCAATGCTGCCCCGCCGGGACTTCGCTTCGCCTAGCCGATGCGACATACTATAGCTTGCCGGCCAGCAGGTATGCGGCCGTGATTTAGACGCTTGTGTGAAATTTGCGGGCGACCCGGCGATTTTGCTCAAAGCCGGGCAATCGGAGGAATTTGTTGTGGCGTCACGATCCTCTGCGAAAGCCCGCGCGTTTCCGCCGGGCGTCAAAGCCCGGAATATCAAGACCGACGGCGCGACCATCCATGTGCGGCATAGCGGCAATGGGAATGGCGGCAAGGGGCCGGCTGTCGTCCTCTTGCACGGCTTTGGCGACACCGGCGACATGTGGGCCCCGGTCGCTGCGGCTTTGGTCAAGGATCGCACCTTGGTCGTGCCCGATCTGCGCGGCATGGGCCTGTCGTCCCATCCGCCCGGCGGCTACGACAAGAAAACGCAGGCCCATGACATCGCGCAGGTGCTGGACCGGCTGAAGATCGACGCCGCAGCGCTTGTCACCCATGATATCGGCAACATGGTCGGCTACGCCTTTGCGGCGCAATTTCCGGCGCGCGTCACGTGCTGGGTCATCATCGACGCGCCGCTGCCTGGAATCGGGCCGTGGGACGACCAGTTGCGCAACCCGAAAGTCTGGCACTTCAATTTCCGCGGGCCGGACGTCGAGCGGCTGGTCAAAGGCCGCGAGCGCATCTATCTCGACCGCTTCTGGAACGAGCTTTCCGCGAACCCCAAGGCGATCGACGAGACGACGCGGCGGCATTATGCGCGGCTCTATGCGCGCCCCGGCGCCATGCATTCCGCGTTCGAGCAATTCGCCGCGTTCAAGCAGGACGCCGCCGACAACATCGCCTTCGCAGCCCTTGGCAAGCTGACCATGCCGATCCTGGCGCTCGGCGGCGATCATTCCTACAAGACGCAGATGGCCGACATCATGCGGCTCGTCGCCACCGACGTGACCGGCGGTGTCATCATCAATTCAGGTCATTGGGTCATGGAAGAACAGCCGAAACAGACGACCGCGGCGATCGTCGATTTCATCGGCAAGGCATAAATCGCAGGAAATAAATCGGGCTCAAGCGAGTGACCGTATTTTCATACAGTGCAATATCGATTCCATAATGAGGAGGTGACAATGACCTGGGGAATCCCAACCGACATATTTCTCGCAATCCACGTTGCCCTGAGTTTGGTCGGAATAGTGTCCGGACTCATTGTTCTCTATGGCCTCTTGAACGGCCGCGCTTTCGGCGGCTGGACCACTTTGTTTCTCGCTACGACCATCTTGACCAGCGTGACCGGCTTTCCCTTGCCGCCGTTCGGCTTCGATCCGCCGCGCGCGATCGGTACGCTCTCGCTCGTTCTTCTGGCGATCGCCGTCGGCGCTTATTTCGCGTTTCATCTCGCCGGCGCGGCGCGCTGGGTCTATGTCGTCACCGCCATGACGGCGCTTTACCTGAACTGTTTCGTCCTGGTGTTCCAGGGATTCCTGAAGGTGCCGGCTCTGCATGCGCTGGCGCCGACCCAGTCGGAGCCGCCGTTCCTCATTGCGCAAAGCGCCGTGCTGATTATCTTCGTCGCGCTCGGCTTCTTGGCCGTGCGCAAATTTCATCCCCGGAGCGCTTGAGACCAAAGCGGCGATCCGGACGTTATCTCCAGGCGATGGTAGAAATTTTTTAGCAACATGAAAGGAATCAGCCCATGAACGCCAAGTCCACGCGGACCGCCGCGCTCGGAACTCCGACCGATCTCAAGGACAATGCCGTCGGCGATATTTCCGGGGCGCTGCGCATCCTGCTCGCCGACATGTTCGCGCTCTATGTGAAGACCAAGAATTTTCACTGGCACATGTCCGGCGCGCATTTCCGCGATTATCATCTGATGCTCGACGAGCAGTCCGATCAGATCTTCGCCACCACCGACGCCATCGCCGAGCGCGCGCGCAAGATCGGCGGCACCACCATCCGCTCGATCGGCCATATCGGCCGCCTCAAGCGCGTGCTCGACAATGATGCCGAGTTTGTCACACCGCTCGACATGCTGGCCGAACTGCGCGACGACAACAAACAGCTGACCGCCCATATGCGCGAGACTCACGACCTCTGCGACGAGCATGCCGATGTCGCCACCACGAGCCTCCTCGAAGTGTGGATCGACGAGTCCGAGCGGCGCACCTGGTTCCTGTTCGAGGCGTGCCGCACCGAGCAGGAGTAAAAGACTCAAGCGGCGGCGCGCGAGCGCCGCCCTTAACATCATGCTCAAACCGCCTCGGTCTCGGGCACCGGGACGTTGAATCCGTTTAACGTCACCGAGACGAGACAATAAAGTCCCACGAGGTAGATTAGTTCGGCGGCGCCGTGCTGCCCGAACGTTTTGACGGCCGCCCGATAGCTGAGTTCGGGCAAGGTGCCGTGATGCAGCAGCGAGGACGCGACATCGTAGGCGACCGCTTCTTCGCGCGTCAGGTCGGTCGGCCGCTGACCGGAGACGATGGTGGCAACCTTGTCGTCGGACAGGCCGCGCCGCTCGGCGGCGATGACATGGGCGTAAAGCTCGTAGGATGAGTGAAATACGGTGCCGGTGACCAGGATCGCGACTTCGCGGACGGTGCGCGGCAGCGACGGCGAGATCGACAAAGCCAAGGTCAGGTCCCAGATCGGCTTGCCGAATTTCGGCTCGTGCAGCCACGGATTCCACGGGCCCAAAAGCGCGCCGTCTTTGGCGATGGTGGCAAAGCCCAGAAAGTTCTTTTCGATGCCGGCCTTCATGTCCTCGTAGACCGGACGCTGCTCGGGGGTAAGGTCGGCGGGCGCGATAAGGGGCAGGCGCATTGAAATGTCTCCTTCGACGAGGAATAGCTCCACGGCGTGCGATATTCTGATGGAATTATATCGGGAGCGCGACGAGATCAGGCGAAACGCTCTTTCGCCCGCTCGCGCGCTTTCATCGCCTCGATTTCGCGATTCTTGGCGGCGCTCGCCGTTTCAAGCGCGCCGAGCAGCCGCCGCGCAGCTTCCGTCACCTCGTCGACGGCGCGGTCGAACGCCGGTGCGTTGGCGTGCGACGGTTTGGCAAATCCGCTCAGCTTGCGCACGAACTGCAGCGCCGAGGCGCGGATTTCGTCATCCGTTGCCGGCGGCTCGAAATTGAACAGCGTGCGGATGTTTCGGCACATGGGTTGCTCCACTTCATCCGGCGAAACAAGAATCACATAAACGCCTGAATCCCGGTCTGCGCGCGGCCGAGTATCAGCGCGTGGATGTCGTGCGTGCCTTCGTATGTGTTGACGGTCTCGAGATTACAGAGCACGCGCATGACGTGATATTCTTCCGAGATGCCGTTGCCGCCATGCATGTCACGGGCGAGCCGCGCGATATCCAGCGCCTTGCCGCAATTGTTGCGCTTGAGGAGCGAGATCGCCGGCGGCGACGCCTTGCCCTTATCGATCAGCCGGCACAGCCGCAGCGCCGCATGCAGGCCGAGCGTGATTTCGGTCTGCATGTCGGCGAGCTTTTTCTGGATGAGCTGGTTGGCGGCGAGCGGCCGGCCGAATTGCTTGCGGGTGAGCACATAGTCGCGGGCCCTATGCCAGCAGAATTCCGCAGCCCCCATGGCGCCCCAGGCAATGCCGGTGCGCGCCATGTTGAGGCAGCCGAACGGGCCAGCGAGACCGGACACATTCGGCAGAATATTCTCTTCCGGCACCACCGCGCCTTCGAGCACGATTTCGCCGGTGATCGAGGCGCGCAGCGACAGCTTGCCTTCGATCTTCGGCGTCGAGAATCCCTTGGTGCCGCGCTCGACGATGAAGCCGCGGATCTTGCCGTCGAGCTTGGCCCAGACCACGGCGATGTCGGCGACCGGCGAATTGGTGATCCAGGTCTTGGCGCCGGAGAGGCTATAGCCGCCCGCCACTTTCTCGGCGCGCGTCACCATGGAGCCGGGATCAGAGCCGTGATCGGGCTCGGTGAGACCGAAGCAGCCGACAATCTCGCCCTTGGCGAGCTTCGGCAGATATTTCCGGCGCTGCGCCTCGCTGCCATAGGCATAGATCGGGTGCATGACGAGCGAGGAAATTACCGACATCAAGGAGCGGTAGCCGGAATCGGCGCGCTCGACCTCGCGGGCGATCAGGCCGGAACACACATAATTGAGGCCGGCGCCCCCGTATTCCTCAGGGATGGTCGGGCCGAGCAGGCCGAGCTCGCCCATTTCCTTGACGATGTCCGGATTGTAATTGCCGTCGCGATTGGCGACGATGACGCGGGGAAACAGCTTCTCCTGCGCATAGTCGCGCGCGGTATCGCGCACCATGCGCTCTTCCTCGGACAGTTCGCCTTCAAGGTCGAGCGGATCCTCCCAATTGAACGCGGCGTCCTTGATCTGGGGGCCTTTCGGCTCCCGCTTTTCCGCCTTGTGGTCGGCTTTCCCGGCAAGTTGCGACATTGGGTCTTCTCCATGAACCTGGCCGCGAGTTTAGTGGTTTTCGCGGCGGGCGGAAACATCGCGCAGTGGAACCTGGAGAGGTCCCGTTGCCGCCCCGCCGGGGTTTCGCTATC
>DASQRX010000124.1:0-2384 GCA_035642635.1 Xanthobacteraceae bacterium | reverse complement strand
AAGCGCCGACCTGGCGCCGCCGCCGCCGCACGACGATCGGCCGCCGCCGCTCGATCCGGCTGCTGCGCCGCCGTCTCGGCATCGCCGCCGATAAGCCCGCCGTGCATCGCGGCGAGCGCGAGATCATCGCGCGGACCTAATTTCAGCAATCCCGATCTCAAAACATGTCCCAGGCGACGACTCGCCAGGCGCTGTCGTCCGCTTGATAGAAAACCACCCGCAGATTGTTCTTCGGCGTGCCGCCGCCGTAGATCCATGTTCGGCATTGCCACGACTTGCCGGCGTGGTCGGTGCAAGTGATCAAGTCGGCTTTGTCGGGCGGCGAGCCGAGCGCGGTCGCGACATCCCTTTCCGACATGTCCTTCTTCAATCTCGCGCTGAGCGAAGTGTAGTCCTTGTCCTGCAGGCCGCTGTCAAATCGCGTGCAGGACATGAGACAAAGCGCCGCCGCCGCCGTAATCAGGCTTAGCCGCAACGACCGCATTGATTGCCCCCGCGACGGAGCCCGCGCCCCGGGCGCACAATATACGATGCGCGGTGATTCGGGTGTCGCCGTCATGCCGAGAGGTATCTTGTGAGCCGCGTGACAGATCGAGCTCATATTGGCTCGTCCACGCGGCCATGGTCAGGTCTTTCACCCTAAGGAAATCCGTAGCAAGAGGCACGCGTCTGGCCTTGCGCCGTTAGTCCGTCAGGGCCCCAAACGCATAGGCCGCTCGCAACAGAACGGTGGGCGGCAAGCCGATCGGATCGAACCACCTCTTATAAATCTCGATGATTTGTCCGCTGCGGTAAACCTGAGCCAGTCCGGTATTGACTGCCAGGCGCAAGGCCCAGTCGCCGCGCGGCAGAGCGATGCCGTAAGGCTCAATCGATAGATCATCCGGCAGCATGAGATAGTCCTGGGCATTCTTCATACGGTTGCCGACCAGCAGCAGTTTGTCACTGGCGTAGCCGTCGACCTTGCCGGCCGCCAAGGCTGCCAGGCCTTCGTCGCTGTTGTTCACGATGACCAGAGTGATGTTGAGGTTGTTATGGTGGCTCTGATCCTCCACGGCGCGCTGGTTCGTGGTGCCGGAAATCACCGCGATCTTCTTGCCGGCCATATCGGCCAGTGTGTGCAAATTAGATGCGCGGGAAACCACGACGCCGGTAGCTTCGACGAAAATAATATTCGAGAAGTCGACCTCTTTCATGCGCCCGAGTGTGATGGTGCTGGAGCCGCACTCCATATCGGCCTTGCCTCCGGAGAGCGCGGCAAAACGCGTCTGCACATTGACAGGAACCCAGTCGATCTTGAGATCTTGCAGCCCGAATTGGGCGGCGATCGATTTCGTCACCAAGGCGCACAGATCGAGAGAATAGCCGGCTGGTTCGCCTTTATCGTTTGCGAATGCAAATGGAGTGGCGTCGGTGCGGTACGCGATCCTGATAGCTTTATTATCAATGATTGATTTTAGATGGCTGTCGGAAGGAAACTGCGTCTGAGCCGACGCGGGCATAACAGAAACGAAAAACGCAAGGAATAAACCTTCCCATCGCAACATTTTCGCCTCCTGAAACTCAAAATATGTCCGCTAACATACTAACCGAATTCATCAATCTGGGCAACTTGCGTCGCGTGCGTGTCAGCAAAGTGTCACGAGCTGATGTTCCCTCCGCCTATCGCGACGTAAAGACAGTTTAGCGCGCCGCAAGAAAATCCGGCGTGATGTCTTTCAGTCTTGCTGTGCCACTAAGTTGCATGGCGCGCACCAGTTCGACGCGCAGGTGCTCGAGCACATCTTTAACGCCGTCGGATCCGTCGACGGCGAGGCCCCAGATCACCGGCCGACCGATCATCACGGCGCGGGCGCCGAGCGCCAGCGCCTTGAAAATGTCGGTGCCGCGCCGGATGCCGCCGTCGACATAGACTTCGGCCTTGCCGGACAGCGCGGACGCCACTTCGGCGATCGCGGCGGCGGTCGTCACCGTGGTGTCGAGATGACGCCCGCCATGGTTCGACACCATGATGGCGCGAGCGCCGCATTCGACGCAGCGCACCGCATCGTCGGCGCGCAACACGCCCTTCACGATCACCGGCAGCGGCGAGCGCTTGACCAGCCATTCCAGTTCGCGCCAGGTCGCCGGGTACAAAACCTTGCCGGCGAAATCCGGATGATAGAAGGTTCGCGCCATCGGCGAGCCGGGCATGTTGATGTTGAGAATATCGGGTGACGGCTCATGCTGTTCGCGCGCCGCGCGCGGGCTCCAACCGCCGACCGGTGCGTCGACGGTGAGCACCAGCGCGGCGAATCCGGCCGCTGCGACACGGTCGATCAAGGCCTCGACTTCGGCGCGGTTCGGCCAATAGTAAAGTTGAAACCATTGCGGCGCCCCGCGCC
>DASQRX010000123.1:0-4418 GCA_035642635.1 Xanthobacteraceae bacterium | reverse complement strand
CCGCGCGTGCACAATCAATGGATGCCGGATCAGGTTTATGTCGAGCCCGCGGTCGCGCCCGAACTCGTCGACGCGCTGCGGGCTTACGGCGACAAAGTCGTTCAACAGCGGCCGTTCACCTCGGCCAATTCGATCATGATCACGCCGCAAGGCATCATGGGCGCCGCCGATCCGCGCACGCACGGCGCGCTCGCCATCGGGAACTAGAGCATGATCCGAAAAGTGGAGACCGGTTTTCCGAAAAGATCATGCTCCAACGAAAAATCTAGCCGGTGGCCGGCTGATAAGTGCCGCGTACCGTCGAGGACAACAGCACGATCACCAGCCCGCAGACCGCGGCCGGCAGGAGGCCGGTGACGGGCATCTGCGTCACATCCCACAGCCAGCCGCCGACCACCGACAGCACCATCGCGACGCTGTAGCTGATCGTGAACATGCCGGCCGAGGTGCGATGGACATCGTCCGGGGCGCCGAGCACCGACGGCAAGGCCAAGACGAGAATGAGCGTCACCGCGGTGACGAAGCCGAGCACGCCGGACCAGAACACGATCCAATAGCCCGGCATCGTCATCATGCCGACGACCGACACGGCGGCGAGCGCGCCGGTCACCCGATAGGCCCAAACCTGTTTCACCAGCCGCCCGGCGAGGCCGAGCATGATGAAGGAGGCCGGCAACTGGCAGAGATTGAGCGCGGTGAGCGACTTGCCGATCAGATCGGGCCGGCCGGCGGCGATGACATAATCGGGCAAGAACGCGTTGGTGACGAAATACATCGCGTTGATGCTGCCGAGGATCAAACCGAGCCGCCAGATCAGCGGCGCCCGCCAATCGGGCCACCATTTGCGCCCGGTCGCCGCCGCTGCTGCATTGGTTCCGCCAAGCGACGATGCGCACACGATGATCAGGAGCGCGGTCAGCAACACCGGCGCCGACCAGACGACGAAGCTCAAGCGCCAGCTGTCGCCCACCAGCGGCAGCACCAGCGGAATGGTGAGCGCCACCGCGAGCGTTTCGCCGATGAGAAGCCCATTGGTGTAAACCGCTGTGGCGAAACCGACGCGTTGCGGATACCAGGCGCGCACCAAGGGCGGCAGCGACGGCTGCATGATCGCAATGCCGGCCGCCATGACGATGGTCGAGACGTAAAGCGACATCGCGTCCGGATAGATCGCGCGCGCCGCGGAACCGGCGGCGTTGATCAGCAATCCCATCACCAAGGCCGGCACGATGCCGAAGCGCGCGATCAGCAACGCGCCCGGCACCGCCGCGATGGCGAACAGCAGCGGCGGCAGGCTCGAGAGCCAGCCGATGCCGGTCTCGGACAGATGCAAGTCGGCGTGCAGGAGCGGAATGACCGGCGGTATCGCCAAGACGGTCAATCGCAAGCACGCGCCGCAGAGCCAGAGCAGGCTTAGTCGGATCGGGTCGGAACGAATGATGGCTCTCTTTCGCACCTGTGCGGCGGCGCATGTTTATTTTGTCGCTAAACCTAACCCATTCGCCGCGGAAAGCCGAGGCGCTCACGCGCCTCCCGCAAGCCTCACGCGCGCCGGTGTTGCAATGCGCGCATAGACCGCGCCGAGCGCCATCAGGGCGGCGGTGCCGAGAAACACCGCGCGCATGCCGATATGGCCGCCGACAAAGCCGCCGAGCAGCGGGCCCGCAACCTGGCCGACGAAATTCGACGACGTCGCGTAACCGAGCACGCGGCCGGCGATCGCATCCGGAACGCTGTGGCGCAGCACGCTGGTGACCGACGGCATCAAGCCGCCCAAGGCGAGCCCCATCAGAAAGCGCAAACCGACGAGCTGCCATCCCGCCGTGACGAAGGCCTGCGGGATCAAAAGCAGCGCCGAGGCCGTGAGCGCGCCGAAAATAACGCGCCAATGTCCGACGCGGTCGGCGAGCCTGCCGAGCCGCGACGCCGACAGAATGCTGCCGAGTGCCGCCGCTGACATCGTCAGCCCGGACACGAACGTCACCCGCGACGGCTCGACGAACTGCCCGACATAGAGCGTGATGATCGGCTCGATCGACATGATGGCGAGCGTCAGCAGCATGCCCATCACCAGCATGGCGATCACCGGCCGCTTGTCCGGAATTTGCGACCAGCCGATCTCGGCGGAAGCCTTCTTGGTCAGCGCCGACCGCTTCTCTTCCTTAATCAGGAAAGTGGTGGCGAGAAAGGCGAGAAAGATGACAAAGCCGGCAAGCCAGAACGTGCCGCGGATGCCGATCAGCGGCGGCAGCGAGCCGCCGATCAGCGGGCCGACGAGATTGCCCGCCATGATGCCGGACGTCAGCATGCCGAGCGCCCAGCCCGAGCGCTGTTTCGGCGTTTGCGTCGCCACGAGAATCGTCGAGCCGGACGAATAGCCGCCGGCGAAGCCCGCGAACAGGCGCAAGCCGACCAGTTGCCAGATATTGTTTGCCATGCCCATCAGCGACATGGCGATCGCCATGCCGAGGCTGGCGCGCATCAACATCAGTTTCCTGCCGTAGCGGTCGGCGAACCGGCCCCACACCGGCGCGACGAGCGCCGCGGCAAAGAAGGTGGCGCTATAGGCGACACCCGACCATTGCGCGATCGCTGCGTGACCGGTGACGCCAAGCTCTTCGACATAAAGTGGCAGAAACGGCAACAAGAGCGACATGGCGACCAGCGTCGTGAACGAGCCGATCACGCAGACGATAAGGTTTCTTCGCCAATAGGTGTTTTCCTCATCCATAGCGCTGGTTCCGCTCGTCCCACCGCCACCCGGCATAGCCGTTCGCAGAACCGCCCGGCAATGACGCAATACACCACCTCCTCGCGGCGCTCCGTTTCTTCACCTACCCCTGGAGGGGGGAGGTCGTCGCGCGAAGGCGCGGCGGGTGGGGGTGACAGCGCGCGAAGCGCGCTGCGAATCCCTGCATCGCCGCTCGCCCCACCCTGCGCACGTTTTGTGCGCGACCCTCCCCCTCCAGGGGAGGATGAGTGAGATCGTTCTCGCGGCGTGGACGCGCGCGAGTTTTGCAAAGACCAGTAGCCCGGATTGAGCAACGCGAAATCCGGGAACGATGGTGATGCTTGAACTGTCATCCCGGGTTTCGCGGAGCTTGTCATCGGGCCGGCCGAAGGCCGGACCCGCTGGCTCAACCCAGGCTACAAAGAAGAAAGAAAGGGAGGCGAAACGCCGACAGACGCATCTTCATTATGCCGTGCCGCTGGCTGCATGATGGGTTTCGCAAGGGCTCAACCCATCCTACGCGCTCCATCCAGGCTACACTTGCTGCCACACTTGCTGCGACCAGCAGGGAGACGCTTATGTCGCGATCTCGGACTGAAGCTCGCATCGAAGTATCTCAAGACGGCCCCTACCTCGCCACCGGACACATTCCGCTTGCCGAGCAAGTCATCGTCAGCGATGCCGAAGGCGGTTCCGAGGCCTGGAAGGAAGGGGCTTCCTTTCCGGTGCAGGAAAAGTACGCATTGTGCAGATGCGGCCAATCGAAGAAGAAGCCGTTCTGCGACGGCACGCACACAAAAATCGGATTCGATGGGACCGAGACGGCGAGCCGGGAACCCTATCTCGATCAAGCGCAAGCGTTCGATGGACCATCCTTGGCGCTGTTAGACGTCGAAAGCCTATGCGCATTCGGCCGCTTCTGCGACCCGCGCGGCAAGGTGTGGAATCAAGTGTCGCGCACGGACGATCCCAAAGTGCGCTCCATGTTTATTCGGCAAGTTGAAAATTGTCCTGCTGGCCGCTTGGTGGCCTTCGACAAAGCGTCCGAAAAGCCGATTGAGCCGAAGCTACCGGTTTCGATTGGCTTGATTGAGGATCCGGCAGAACAGTGCAGCGGGCCGCTCTGGCTGCGGGGCGGTATTATGCTCGTTTCGGCGGACGGTTTTGAGTATGAGGTGCGCAACCGGATGACGATTTGCCGATGCGGGGCATCGCGAAACAAACCTTTCTGCGATGGCACGCATGCGGCGATCAAATTCCACGCCAAGTGATTTGGACAATTTTGAAATGGAGCGGGCGAAGGGATTCGAACCCTCGACCCCAACCTTGGCAAGGTTGTGCTCTACCCCTGAGCTACACCCGCATCCGAGAAGGGTAAGTGGTCACCGCAGCGGCGGCGACCAGGGGAAGCTATGCCAAAGCGCGGCTGGTTTTGCAAGAACGGGGGCCCGATGGCGGGCTGGAGGCCAGATTTGGCCTTAAAACGCGCGGCAGAACCCGACTTAGCACAAATGAGACTGCCGCCGAGGCACACTTATCCATTGATTGCACGGCCACCATTTTGCCTGAGAGGAATTCGAACTCAAGGACGACCCGAAGGGTCGCCGCCGTAGGCGGTGCGCTTCGCGCATCCTTGACTTCGAATTCCTCTCAGGCACCGTGTGGACGTGCAATCAATGGATACTTG
>DASQRX010000122.1:0-28788 GCA_035642635.1 Xanthobacteraceae bacterium | reverse complement strand
GATGAAGACCAAGTCGGGCGCCAAAAAGCGCTTCAAGGTGACGGGGACCGGCAAGGTCCTCTACGCACAATCGGGCAAACGCCACGGCATGATCAAGCGCACCAAGAAGCAGATCCGCCAATTGCGCGGGACCAACGTGCTGTTCAAGACCGACGGCGATAAAATCAAGAAATACTTTTTGCCGAACGGCTGAGATTCCGCCTCCAGCCGGCGCTTTCAGCTCGTTTCGTCATCTTTCCAAAGGAGATCAGTCATGGCTCGCGTCAAACGCGGCGTCACCTCTCATGCCAAGCACAAGAAGGTGCTCAAGGCCGCCAAGGGCTATTACGGCCGGCGCAAGAACACGATCCGCATAGCCAAGCAGGCGGTGGAGAAGGCCAATCAATATGCGTTCCGTGACAGGAAGCGCAAAAAGCGCACATTCCGCGCGCTGTGGATCCAGCGCCTCAACGCCGCGGTGCGTCCGTTCGGCCTCAATTACAGCCGCTTCATCGCGGGCCTCGACAAAGCCGGCATCACCATCGACCGCAAGGTGCTTTCGGATCTCGCGATCCACGAGCCGGCGGCCTTCGAGGCGATCGTCGGCCAGGTCAAGTCCGCGCTACCGGCCTAAGCGTGTCATGACCGCGCGCATCAGTAACGGATCGCGCCCATAACGGATCGTGCCCAAAGGGATCGCGCCAATGATCGACCGTGCTTACGTCCAGCGCATGGCGCGCTACAATCGCTGGCAGAACGAAAACTTGTACGGCGCCGCCGACCGGCTCTCGCCCGAGCAGCGCAACCGCGAGCGCGGCGCTTTCTTCGGCTCGATCCACAGGACGCTGAACCATCTGCTCTGGGGCGACCGCAGCTGGATGGGCCGGTTCACCGATCTGCCGCGGCCCGAGGTCGGGATTCCTGGCTCGGTCGAGATGCATCCGGATTGGGACGAATTGAAATCCGAGCGCGTGGCCTTCGACCGGAAAATCATCGACTGGGCGGACACCGTCGACGCCGGCTGGCTCGCCGCCGACCTGACCTATTTCTCCGGCGCGACCGGACGCGAATGGACGCGGCCGCGCTGGATGCTGGTCACCCACATGTTCAATCATCAGACGCATCATCGCGGTCAGGTTCATTGCATGTTGACCCAGGCCGGCAGCAAGCCGTCCGACACCGATCTGCCATTTCTGCCGGATTGAAAGCCAATGTCCGACATCGCTCAGCTCGAACAACAAATTCTCGGCGCGGTCACGGCGGCCGGCGACGAGCCGGCGCTCGAAGCGGTGCGGGTCGCTGCTCTCGGCAAGAGCGGTTCCATCACCGCGCTGCTCAAGACGCTCGGTACGCTCACGCCCGATGAGCGCAAGACCCAAGGTCCGCTGATCAACGGGCTCAAGGATCGCGTCAACGCAGCGCTTGCGGAGCGCCGCGAAGCGTTCAAGGACTTGGTGTTGCAGGCGCGCCTCAATACCGAAAGCATCGACGTCACGCTGCCGGTGCGCGAAGCGCCGTTCGAGATCGGCCGCGTGCATCCGATCACCCAGGTGATCGACGAATTGACGACGATCTTTGCCGATATGGGCTTTGCGGTCGCCGAAGGCCCCGATATCGAGACCGACGATTACAATTTCACCAAGCTCAATTTCCCGGAAGACCATCCGGCACGCGCGATGCACGACACGTTCTTCTTCAATCCGAAGCCGGACGGCTCGCGGCTCCTCTTGCGCACGCACACCTCGCCGGTGCAGGTGCGCACCATGTTGACGCAGAAGCCGCCGATCCGCGTCATCATTCCGGGCCGCACCTATCGCTGCGACAGCGACCAGACCCACACGCCGATGTTCCATCAGGTCGAGGGCCTGGTCATCGACAAGAAGTCGCATCTCGGCCACCTCAAATGGATCCTCGAGGAATTCTGCAAGGCGTTCTTCGAGGTCGATAAGGTCGGCATGCGCTTTCGGCCGTCGTATTTCCCGTTCACCGAGCCGTCGCTCGAAGTCGACATCCAGTGCCGCTGCGACAAAAGCGAAATCCGGTTCGGCGAGGGCGACGATTGGCTGGAAATCCTCGGCTGCGGCATGGTGCATCCGAGCGTGCTGAAGAATTGCGGGCTTGATCCCGACGAATATCAGGGCTTCGCCTGGGGCATGGGCATCGACCGCATCGCCATGCTGAAATACGGCATGTCGGACCTGCGCGCCTTCTTCGAGGCCGACGTGCGCTGGCTCAATCATTACGGTTTCCGGCCGCTCGATTTCCCGACGCTGGCGGGAGGGCTGAGCCCGTGATGAAGTTCACCTTCGCCTGGCTCAAGGAGCATCTCGACACCGACCGTTCGCTCGGCGAGATTGCCGACAAGCTCACCATGATCGGGCTTGAGGTCGAGCGGCTCGAGGACAAGGCGAAGCTCTTGGCGCCGTTCGTCATCGCCAAGGTCGTCGACGCCAAGCAGCATCCCAATGCCGACCGGCTGCGCGTTTGCATGGTCGATACCGGCGACGGCAAGCCGATCCAGGTCGTCTGCGGCGCGCCGAATGCACGCACCGGCATGACCGGCGTGTTCGCGCCGCCCGGCGCCTTCATTCCGGGCAAGAACATTACGCTCGGCATCGGCAAGATCCGCGACGTCGAAAGCCGCGGCATGCTGGTCTCGGAAGCCGAATTGCAAATCTCCGACGATCACGACGGCATCATCGATCTGCCGGCCGATGCGCCGGTCGGTGCGGGCTTTGCACAATGGGCGAAGCTCGACGATCCGATGATCGAGATCAATCTGACGCCGAACCGGCCCGACTGCGCGGGCGTGCACGGCATTGCCCGTGATCTCGCAGCAGCCGACATGGGCAAGTTCAAGGACGCGGCAATCAAGCAGATCAAGGGCGAGTTTCCCTGTCCGGTGAAAGTGTCGCTCGATTTCGGCGCGATGCCGTCGCTGTGCCCGGCTTTCGCGCTTCGCTTGGTGCGCGGCGTCAAGAACGGCCCGTCGCCGGACTGGCTGCAAAAGCGGCTGATCGCGATCGGGCTGCGGCCGATCAATGCGCTGGTCGATATCACCAATTTCATCACCTATGACCGCGGCCGGCCGCTGCATGTGTTCGACTTCGCAAAAGTCAAAGGCGCGCTTACGGTGCGTCGCGCGCGGCCCGGCGAAACGCTGCTGGCGCTTGACGGCAAGACCTACACGTTCGACGATTCGGTCTGCGTCATCGCCGACGACGTGGGCGTCGAATCGCTCGCCGGCATCATGGGCGGTGAAAAAACCGGCTGCTCGGAAACGACCACCGACGTGCTGATCGAGTCGGCGCTGTGGGATCCGCCCAATATCGCGCAGACCGGCCGCAAGCTCGGCATCAATTCCGACGCGCGTTATCGTTTCGAGCGCGGCGTCGATCCGGCCTTCATGCTGCCGGGTCTCGAAATGGCGACCCACATGGTGATGGAACTGTGCGGCGGCACGCCGTCTGAGATCATCGTCGCCGGCAATGCCGAGCCGCCGGAAAAGATCGTCGACTTTCCATTGTCCGAGCTCGAGCGCCTCGCCGGCTTGGATGTGTCGCTCAATGATATGCGGCGCGTGTTCAATCATCTCGGTTTCTTCGTCGCCGGCCAGGGCGAACGCGTGAAAATCGCGGTGCCGTCGTGGCGGCCGGACGTACAGGGCAAAGCCGACATCGTCGAGGAAGTGGTGCGCATCGTCGGCGTCGACCGCGTGCCGCTGACGCCGTTTCCCCGCGGCCCGGCTGCGCGCAAGCCCGTGCTCACCCCGATCCAGGTGCGCACCCGCAAGGCCAAGCGTGCGCTCGCGGCGCGCAATCTGGTCGAAGCAGTAACGTGGTCTTTTATTTCCAAGCCGCAGGCCGAACTGTTCGGCGGCGGCAAGCCTGAACTCGCGCTCGCCAATCCGATTGCGGTGGAACTCTCCGACATGCGGCCGAGCCTCATCCCGGGCCTCGTTGGCGCTGCGCGCCGCAATGCCGATCGCGGCTTCCCCGACGTCGGCCTGTTCGAAGTCGGCCAGATATTTCGCGGCGACCGGCCGGAGGATCAGTTCACCGCCGCCGCCGGCATCCGCCGCGCTTTGGCCAAACCGTCAGGCATCGGCCGCCATTGGTCGAAGCGCGAGCTGAACAACGAGGTCGACGCGTTCGATGCCAAGGCCGATGCGCTCACCGTGCTGATCGCGGCCGGCGCGCCGCCGCAGGCGCTGCAAGTCGTGCCGGGCGGGCCCGCCTGGCTGCATCCCGGCCGCTCCGGAACGATCCAGATCGGGCCGCAGAACGTGCTCGGCTATTTCGGCGAATTGCATCCGAGCGCGCTTGAGGCGCTCGATAGCAAAGGCCCACTGGTCGGCTTCGAGGTCATCCTCGAACGCATCCCCGAGCCGAAGGCCAAAGCCACGCGCGCCAAGGCTGTCCTCGAACTGTCGCCGTTCCAGCCGGTGGAGCGCGATTTTGCCTTCGTGGTCGAACGCAACGTGAAAGCCGCCGATCTGGTGCGCGCAGCCCTCGCGGTCGACAAGAAGCTGATCTCGGGCGTCAGCGTATTCGATCTCTACGAAGGCACGGGAATCGAACCGGGCAAGAAATCGATTGCGATCGCGGTCACGCTGCAGCCGCGCGACAAGACCATGACCGACGCCGAGATCGAGGCGCTGGCGGCGAAAATCGTCGCCGAAGTCGGCAAGCGCACCGGCGGGGTTTTGCGAGCATGAGCACGTTGCGTCCCCCGGCTGCCTCCGGCAAATTCACCGCGAGCCGACATAACGCCCGAGCGTCTGCTCCCACCACTCGCTATGGGTCGCGTCGAGAACCGCCACGTTCACCGGCGTTCTGAGCGGATTGTTGCCGGTGATGGCAAAGGCGTATTCCTGCGGATCGAATGTCGCATCGACCAGTTCGACCGATGACGAGAAGTTTTGCTGAATGATCCAGGCCAGTAACGGCTTGTCATAAACCAGCGCGTCGATTCTGGCCGCGCGTAGCGCTCGCAGGCCGTCTTGCGGGGTCGCGTATTTGCGGTAGCTGATGCGTAGTCGGGTGAGAGTGTCCTCGGTCGAAGTGCCGCTCACCGCTCCGACGCGAACCGTCGAGAGATCGGCGACATTATGCACGGTCCCCTGAAGATGTTTTATGGTCAGCGCCGAGGTGATGCTCGACGTGAACACGGCGATCGTCACGATCGAAGCGATCATCCACACGATCGCGATGATCCGTCCGGGCATGGTTTGCGGCCCGAAATTTCCAGTGCTGCGTTGCGTCATCGCCACGGTCGACCACCAGACGCCCGAGCTTAGTCCCTTGGCCGCGCCGCCGCCGAAATCTGCGTTGTGATGCCGTTCGAAAAACCAGATAAGAAGACCGACCACCAAAGCGAGGCCGACCAGAGCCATGATCGCCTGCGCAAATCCGAATGAGGTCACGGTGCGTATAATTGGCAGCCAGGTCGGTCCACCTCCGGCCGGAACCGCGATGCCAAGTCCCGTCGCATAGAACGGCTGCGTGAAGTCGATCGTTCGCGCGCGTTGTGCCGTCACGGTCAATGCGGCGACCGCAATATCGAACTTTCCGCTGGCAACGCCGTCAATCAGCCCCTGCACGGTCGGTTCTTCGGCGAACCGGTATTGCAAATGCAGCTGATCGGCGACCCTCTGCCAGAGTTCGATGCTGATGCCATGCCAAGTCCCGTCGGCGTCCTTCATAGCGAAGGGCGGCGCGTCCTTCGTTCCAACGACCAGTTCCCGCGGTGACGAAGGGGCGGCATTTGCCGCGTCAGGTGTTTGCGCCCAGCAAGGTCCGGAGAGAATTGCTAATGCGACAGCCAGTGCGGCAATGGTCGACGACATAAACGTCACGCACGCCCCCGTTACGCTGACACGACTACGCTGGCACGACGCTGTTCTGGTTGCTGCGGCTAGCTTTTATCCCTCTGTCCAAAAGCCATGGTACACCGGCGCAAGGCCGGCGAAAAAGGGGTCAATTTTCGCGAAAGACTCGATAGTTTGACGCAATAGATGTTTGTTCTGGTTCAGACTGATCAGACAGTGCTGCCCGCAGCGCCAAGTCCCCATTGATTGCTCGCCTGCCATTTTGACTTCGAATTCCTCTCAGGCACTGGGTGGGCGTGCGATCAATGGGATAATCTGCCTCGGTAGCGGTCTCGTATGTACCGCCGCGCACACGTCTTAGCGAGGCTGACATTTTCCGCACGCATGCGCGGGCTCCAACTCAGACCTTGGCGATACCGACCTCAACCCGGCCGATGCCGGAGAACTCGGCGACGGCGATATCGCCGGAACTCAGTGGAAATTGGCGGACGAACGAGCCAGTCATAATGATATCGCCAGCGCGCAGCTGCCGGCCATACTGACCGAGCTTGCCGGCAAGCCAGACAACGGAATTCAGCGGATTGCCAAGCACTGCGGCGCCCAAACCAGTGGCCACCTCTCGGCCGTTGAGTTGAACACGCACGGAAATTTGGTCGAGCGACGCAAGCGGCGCCAGAGGAACCGGCGCACCGACCACGACCGAGCGTTGCTGCGCGTTGTCGGCCAGTGCCACCGCGATTTGCTTCACAAAGTCGCCGCGCGTCTCGATGATTTCGAACGACGGGTAAACAGCAGCCACTGCGGCATGAACCTGTTGCGGACTGACATTGCCCTCATGGTCCTCAAGGCCATTGCTCTCAAGGTCATTACTCTCAAGATTTTGGCCAAGGCGCACGCATAGCTCGCACTCGAAGCCGGGAGCAATCAATTCCGTGGCGCCGAAGACGTGGCCGCTGTGTTGCATGTCCAAAACGCAACCGAACACCGGCTCGTAAAAGCCGAACTGCTCCTGGATCGGCTTCGCGGTCAATCCGACCTTCCAGCCGATGTGGCGCTCGCCGGCAGCGACACGTCGGTCGATCGATGCAAGCTGGATCCGATAGGCGTCATCGAGCGTCAGCCGATCAAAATAGGCTTGCGGGAAGTATTCGCCCCGGCTGCGAGCGATCCAGAAGTCCTCAATCGCCGCTGTCAGGTCAACTGTCATCGATGCTCAAACCGGGTCGATGGATTCGGATTAGCAGTCGAATACTGAGCCGTTATTGCAATATACCGCTTCGCGTCGATCAGATTACGGCTCCGCGTCAACGAGCCCGCGTCCTAGCGCGTCAGCGCTCCTCGCGCATGATGGTAGGCGTGCCGTTGGTCGAGGTGCCGCCGTAATATTGTGGCGTGGTCGCGCCATAGCGCGGCGCGCGATGTTCGGCGTGAGCGCGCTTGCCCTTGCGCTTGTCTTTGCTGTCGGCGTCGCTTGCCGCCGTCGCCGGCGCCGCCTGTTTGAGCGGGCCGAATTGCCGCAACGCGGCGTCGGCGGCGCGCTCGCCCGACTCCCAGGCGCCGCCGACCGTGCCCGCAAGTGTTTCGTGGGCGGCTTCGCCGGCGTACCAGACATTGTCGGTGATCAGGTCCATCAATTGCCGGCGCGCGAATTGGCTGCCCGGCACCGCGGCCGACCAGGCGCCGAGCGTATAGGGCTCGCTGTTCCAGCGTGTCGCGTGCTTGCGACCGATCGCGTTCTTGATCTCGGCGCCATAAAGGCTCACCAGCCAGTCGGTGGCGAAGGCGAACATCGCGGCTTCGCCTTTCGCCGACAGATCGTGGCCGAACGAGCCCGCGACGTCGACCACGCAGAGCGGCGTGCCGGAGATATTGGCCAGGATCGCGGCGGTCCGATTGTCGTTGGATTTTTCGAAGACCAGATCGTCGCTGTCGAGGCCGAGCGGATTGCCGACAAGTTCGAGCGCGATATGGTCGTAGCTGCCGAGCGACATCCGCCCGAACGCATCGAAATGATGATGTTCGAGATCGGGGGTGAATTTCAGGCCGCCGGACGAGATAACATTGGTCGGAACGGTGACGATCGCGGTGCGGGCATTGATCGCGCCCTTCGGCGTGACGACGGAAACGCCGCCGCGGGTGTCGATCGACGTCGCCGGCGTCGACAACTGCACCGTAAGACCTTGGGCCAGCGACGCCAGCAGCGTGCCGAGACCCAGCTTGGCGAAAGCCGCGGTTTTGCGCTCCGCCACCTTGCCGAAGTCGAACGACGAGACCTGGATCAAATCCTTGGCGCAGTTAAACGGGCCGAGCACGAATTCGACGGTCGGTTTCCAATCGCCGAGATCGGCCGGCATGGCCTGTTCGCAGGGCGCGTCAGTCCTGCGCGCGAGATCGTCGATGGCGCGCGTGGCGCGGACTTGCGCCGCCAGGAAATCCTCAAGCTCGCCCTCGCGCGCGAAGCGGCGGCCGATGCGCACCTTCTGGCTGCGCGGCGCCGGATAGACGTCGCCGCGGTTCGGCGCGAGCTTAGTCAGCGGATTTGAATCGGGCAAATAGAGCCAATGCGCGCCGCGATCGTAAGGCACGCCGAACGTTGTGGTGTCGGTGATGCAGCGGCCGCCGATATGGTCGGTCGCCTCGATCAAGACATAGCGGCGTCCGGCTGCCGCAATCCGGCGCGCCGCCGCAATGCCGGCGGCGCCGGCGCCGACGATCACAACATCGACCGGGCCCGAGGCCGGCGTGGTCGCGGCGAATGCGGGATTACCTACGGGCAGGACCTGACGCGCGGCAAATGCCGCCGAAGCGGCAAGCAGCGAACGTCGGCTGAACTGTCCGAATGATTTCCGCGGCATGGTTTCTTTGCGCAACATGGTTTCAAAAGCGCTTACAAAGCGCCCGCACCTTGCCCGAACCGCCGCCGCCGCGCAATTCCGTGAACGAAATCGCAACGGAGTTCGATTAAATTGTGACGAGAAAAGATGCGGGGGCCAAACCGCGCCACCGGCTGGGAGGCCACCCCATGAGCAAGATGCTCGATGGCGTTGGGCGGTTGATCGCCCGCTATTTGCAGAAGCCCATTCCGGGCTACGAGCCCTTTACGCCAAGCGATCCCGAGGCGCTGCGCCAAACGCTGCAGCCGGGCGACGTGTTGCTGGTCGAAGGCAACAACAAAGTTTCCGGCGTCATCAAATATCTCACGCAATCAACCTGGTCGCATTCGGCGCTTTATGTCGGGCCGCTTCCCGGCCGCGTCGCCGACGACGGCGAGCCGCATGTCTTGATCGAGGCCAATCTCGGCGAAGGCGTGGTGTCGGCGCCGCTGTCGAAATACACGCCGTTTCACACCCGGATCTGCCGGCCGGTCGGTCTGGTCGAAGACGATTGCGCGATGGTCTGCACCTATGCGGTCGCGCGCATCGGCTTTGCCTATGATCTGAAAAACATCATCGATCTCTTGCGCTATCTGTTTCCGCTGCCGATACCACAACGCTTTAGGCGGCGCTTGATCTCGCTCGGCTCTGGCGATCCGACGCGGCTCATCTGCTCGGCGCTGATCGCGGATGCGTTCACGGCGGTGCGCTACCCGATCCTGCCCAAGATCAAGCTCGCCGGCAGCCAATTGGCCCGCGAGGAGATTCTGGAAATCCGTCACTCGTCGCTCTATTGCCCGCGCGACTTCGATATTTCGCCCTATTTCAATGTGGTGAAACCGACGGTCGTGCGCGGCTTCGACTATAAGCGGTTGCAATGGGCCGACCAGACGCGCGGATCTGACGACGCGCTCATCCCCCTGGTGCCGGAAGCCGCGGAAGACGAAGTCGAGGTGATGGTCGCCTAGTTCGCCTTATGCTGCCGTTCGCGCAGCAAATTATCCTCCGCGCTCCAACGCGACCGTGCGATGTAAGGAAAAATGCGCCTTCTGCGCACTTTCGGATTCTAAACTCCCTTGTACTTGTCGAACGCCGTCGCTACCTCTGCCGCACGGTAGAGGGACCCATGATCGACGACGTCATCAACGCCATTACCCAGATGTTCGCAGCTCCGCTGCGCGCGGTGCTGTGGAAATCGATCGCGCTGGCGCTGGCGCTCATTGTGGTCGCCGGCATCGCGCTGGAACGGATCATTGTCTGGCTGCTTGGGACCGGCAGCGCCACGGTCGAAACCACGCTCGGCCCGCAGGCGCACGCGCCCGCGACCGCGCTCGCCTGGCTGCTGTCATTTGCGGCAGGGCTCGGCATCGTCGTCGGCAGCGTCATGCTGATGCCGGCGGTGACGGCCGTGGTCGGCAGCTTTTTCGCCGATCGCATCGGCGACGAGGTCGAGCGCGAATTTTATCCGGCGGATCCACCCGGCAAAGTGCTGCCGCTGTGGCCGGCGCTATGGGAAGGTTTTAAGACCGCGCTCTTTGCCGTCGTGATCTACCTGGTCGCAGCGCCGCTTATTCTGTTTGCCGGTTTCGGCGCGGTGATCTTCTTCCTCGCCACCGCTTATATTCTCGGCCGCGAATATTTCGAGCTCGCCGCCATGCGCTTCCGCCCGCCCGTCGAGGCGAAACTGTTGCGCAAGCGCAACGCCGCGCTGGTCTATATCGGCGGGCTGTTCATCACCGCCTTTGTCTCGATCCCGATCGTCAATCTGGCGACGCCGATCTTCGCCATGGCGCTGATGGTGCATGTCCACAAGCGGGTCAGCGCGAAGCAATTGGTCGCGACCTGAATCCATAATGCCCCGGCATAGCCGGATCAGGGCACGCAGCGCTATTTCTCGCTTTGCGTCTGATCGAGCCCGAACTGCGCGCGGTCGATCTTGGCCTTCGCCGCATCATCAAGGATCTTTTGTTTGAAGTTCTCCCACGGCCGATTGATGTCGAATTCCGCAGGCGTGAATAGCTCGGATTGTTTCATCGTGACGACGTCTCGGGACAGTAGCAGCGCTTGGGTCTGCATGCGGGCATCGATGTCCGCGTAGGCGGCGTAGACGACGGCCTGCTTGATCGACGATCCGACCACCACATCGCCATGGCCGCGCATCAGCGCGACCGGATACGACGCCAAAGTGCGGGCAAGCGCGGCACCCTTGCGCTGTCCGTCACCTGCATGCCGCGATCGCCTTCTTTGATGGCATCGCGAATTTCAAAGGTCGGGCTCTCCGGCGGCAGGAAGCCCGCCTGCACGATCACAGGCTTGAGCTTGATCGGGGTCAAGCTGAGCGGGATGACGGCTTGTGAATGCGAATGAATGACGGACATGACGTCCGGCCGCGCCTTATAGATCTCGCCATGAATGTAGCGCTCGCCATTGACCCGCCGTCATTTCGGATCGATCGGCTGACTGTCGGATACGCGCAGCTCAACGATATCATCCACAGCGACAAGGGAAGGCGGCATGGCCCGCGGCATCAGAAAGATATTCGGATCTTTTGCCGAACGCACCGAGACGTGACCGAAGCTGTCGAGGATGCCCTCATTCACCAGAATCTTGTAGGCAGTGACGAGGTCCTGCTTGCGTTCCGCATCGGGGTCGGCGGTCATCCCTTGCGCTCCCGCAAACCGAGTAGCAACAGCGAGGGCGACGATGCCTATCACCAGTCCAGACAACATCACGACGGACATTACCGGCCACGAGCGAGTTTTTAGTTTGAGCTCTGGACGATACATGTCGACCTCCCAGATTTGCGCTGGCGGCATTTAGCGCCGCTCGATGCGGGGAGAGACCGTGGCGGGGATCTATTTCCCCCACACCTCGTCGGCCAGTTCGACGACCATGCGCAGCTTCGCCCATTGCTCGTCCTCGGCCAGCACGTTGCCTTCTTCGGTCGAGGCAAAGCCGCATTGCGGCGACAGCGCGAGCTGATCGAGCGCGGCGAATTTGGTCGCCTCCTCGATGCGGCGTTTGACGTCGTCCTTCTTTTCCAGCGTGCCGGATTTGGTGGTGATGAGGCCGAGCACGACGATCTTGTTGCCTTTGGGGAGAAAGCGCAAAGGTTCAAAGCCGCCGGCGCGCGCGGTGTCGTATTCGAGGAAATAGCCGTCGTAGTTCAGCGCGCCGAGCATGATCTCGGCGACCGGCTCGTAGCCGCCCTCGGAAATCCAGGTCGAGCGGAAATTGCCGCGGCAGACATGCGTCGTCACCACCATGTCGGCCGGTTTGCCTTCGAGCGCCATGTTGATGACGCGGGCATAGTCCTTGGCGAGATTATCGGCGTCGAGGCCGCGGTCGCGCGCCTTCTTCAGTTCGGCTTGCGAGCAGAGATAAGCCCAGGCGGTGTCGTCGAATTGCAGATAGCGGCAGCCGGCGTCGTAGAAGCCGCGGATCGCCTGCTTATAGGTTTTCGCCAGATCGTCGAAAATGGCGTTGCGATCGGCATAGTCCTTGGTCGCGATGGCGCTCGGCTCGAGGCGGAAATGCATCGTGGCCGGGCTTGGAATGCACATTTTCGGCGTCGCGCGGGTGTGCGCCTTGAGAAATTTGAAGTGCTCCAGCATCGGATGCTTGGTGAAGCCGAGCTTGCCGGTGATGCGCGGCGTGAGATGCCGCGTCTGCACGCCCTGAAACTGGATGCCGTGATCGATCTCATGGATCTCGACGCCATCGAGCATGCCGTAAAAGTCGAAATGCCACCACGAGCGGCGGAATTCACCGTCGGTCGCGACTTTCAGCCCGACCTCTTCCTGCTTCTTGATGATCTTCTCGATCTCGCGATCTTCGACCTCGGTGAGCTGCGCGGCGGACATCTCGCCCTTTTCGCGCTTGGCGCGCGCTTCCTTCAACGGCGCGGTGCGCAAGAGGCTGCCGACCACGTCGGCGCGGAACGGCGGTTTGGTTCTCATCATCGGGCGATCCTCCGGGACAATTTGTTGGCGCTTAACAGCCTGGAGCCGCGCGCTTCGTCAACCGTAAACTGCAGGGTGCTACAAAGGGTTGGGCGGCGGCCCAAGCGGGACCCGAGGAAGCCTCACACCTCGATTGTCACCTTGTCGTCCACGACCGCAACCTGATAGGTCTTCACCGGCACCATGCAGGGCGGCGACACAACTTCGCCGGTGCGGATATTGAACTGCCCGTTGTGGAAGTTGCATTCGACGACGTCGTCCTCGATATAGCCTTCCGACAGCGAGCCCGGACCGTGGGTGCAGGTATCGTCGGTGACATAGAATGCGCCGTCGATATTGAAGACCGCGAGCACCAGGTCGTCGATCTCGACCTTGAGCGCCGATCCGGGCGCGACGTCGCCGGTACTGCAGACATCGATACGTTTAGCGGACATGAGAGGCAGTCTCTTTTCGCGGATTTGCCGTGGAACGGAGGCCCTTATACAAGACGCGGCGCATAAGGAAATCCTTTCGGCACCTGGTTTAAGCTCTTGGCTATGGTGCGGACGGCGCAACAGGAGAGTAGGTGATGGAAAGTGAATCCGCTCGGATGAGTTCGGCCGAAGAGGCCAAATTCCGCATCGACCGGCCGAATTCTCAAGCCCGCGCCATCAAGGTGATCGCGCTCGATGCGCCGAGCGAGCGCGTGGTCAAGGACCTCGCCCAGTCGCCCTGGCAGCGTGCGAGCTTTCTCACTGCGACCGCCTTCTCGGGCGCGCCGAAAAAGGGCGAGAGGTTTTCCATGAACGGCTGGCTCAACGATCTCGCCGGCCGCACCAAGAATCTGGTCGACGAGGTGAATTCGGCCGATCTCGTGGTGATGGTGGCGACCGCCGGAGAGAACGCCGCGGCGGCGGCGATTATCGGTGAAGCCTGCAGCATCAAGCATGTGATGACCACGGCGCTGATCCTCGGCGGCGCGACGTCGAGCGACGAGGTGCTGTCAAAGATGCTCGCCCAATTGCGCCCGCACGCCATGATGCTGGTGATTTCGAGCGCCGGCGAATACATCAAGGACATGCTCACGGCGCTGCGGGCGTAACGGCAGGAGACCGAGTCGCTATGAAATTTACCGGTGAGTTGACCGTGAAGGTGCCGCGCGCCGAAGTCTACAAGGCGCTGCGCGACGCGCGCATGCTGGCGTCCTGCGTCGAGGGTGTGCGCGATCTGCAGGAAACCTCGCGCGATCATTATGCGGCGGTGTTCGAGACCAAAGTGGCCTACATGAAATTCAGCTTCAAGGTGGCCGTCGAAGTCACGCGCGCGCAAGAGCCGAGCGAGATCGCGGCCAAGATCGAGGGCGCGCCGCTTGGCATTGTCGGCCGGCTCACCGCGACATCGCTGACCCGGCTCTCCGACGCCGGGCAAGGACCCGAGATGGGGACCAAGATCGATTACGAGGTCGAAGCCGCGCTCACCGGCAAGCTCGGCAGCCTCGGCCAGCCGGTGCTCAAGTCGAAGGCCAAGGAGTTGGAACGGCAATTTGCCGCGCGGCTCGAGGCGGCTTTTGCCGCGCCGGCAACTCCTGCGTCGTGACGGCGCTGGCCGCAGCGCCAAGTCTCCATTGATTGGACGTCCACCATTTTGCCTGAAAGGAATTCGAACTCAAGGACGACACGAAGTGTCGCCGCCCATTAGCGCGTTCACGCGCGTAAGTGCGCGATCGGGCGGTGCACCACGCGCATCCTTGACTGCGAATTCCTTTCAGGCGTCGTTTGTGCGTGCAATCAATGAAAAAATCTGCCTCGGTCGGCCGCTTCTGACGCACCCCGACTGGTGACAGCTTCGTGACCTGACCAAATCTTTCCGCTAGACTTTATGCCGAGGGTGAGGCGAGGGCGGTGTTCGCGCCGAAGCAGGATCAACCTGCGCTCGCCGGATGATGACGGGAGTCGACATGGCCCAATTGACGGATGTTTCCACCAGCGCGCCGGGCGCCTTGCCCTGGTACAAGTCGCTCACCGGCAGCCAATGGCGCATGCTTATTGCCGCCAATCTTGGCTGGCTGTTCGATGGCTATGAGACCTATGCGCTCATTCTCACCGTCGGGCCGGCGATGCATTCGCTGCTCGATCCGTCGCAATATGCGCAGATCCCGGCTTTCGCCGGCATCGTCATCTCGATCACGCTGTTGGGCTGGGGCATCGGCGGCTTTATCGGCGGTATCCTCGCCGACTATATCGGCCGGCGCCGCACCATGATCTACGCCATTCTGGCCTATTCGCTGATGACCGGCCTCACCGCACTGTCGTTCAACTGGATCTCGTTCGCGGTGCTCCGTCTTCTGGTCGGCATCGCCATCGGCTCGGAATGGGCGACCGGAACCTCCATGCTGGCGGAGCTGTGGCCGCAGCACGCGCGCGGCAAAGGCGCCGGCCTGATGCAATGCGGGCTCGGCATTGGCTTTTTCCTTGCCTCCTTCATCTGGCTGTTCGTCTCCGGCTACGGGCCCGAGGCGTGGCGCTATATGTTCCTGATCGGCATCCTGCCGGCGCTGCTCACGGTGTGGATCAGAAGCACGATCGATGAATCCCGGCCGTGGCAGGAGGTCGACGCCCAGCGGCGCGAGGCTCAGGCGCGCAAGAACTCCGGCGCTACGCTGTCGGCGCAGGACCAGGCACTGACCCGCTTCACCGTCGTCGATCTGTTCGCCGATCCGGAAACGCGCAAGCGCACGATCCTCGTCTTCTTCATGTCGCTCACCACGACGCTCGCCTGGTGGGGCATCTCGTCCTGGGTGCCGCCCTATATCGCCTCAGTGGCGGCCAAAGCCGGCCTGCCGGGGCCACAATGGGCGAGCTATGCCGGCATGGCGTATAATTTCGGCGCCATCATCGGGTATGCCAGCCTCGGCTTCCTGGCCGACCGCTTCGGCCGCAAACCCATCGTCATGATTTTCTTCGCCATGGCCTTCGTGATGACGCCGGTCCTGTTCCTGTGGACCCAGGATTTGACGCTGCTGCTCGTGGCGGCCGCGGTCAACGCCTTCTTCACGCTTGGCCAATATTCCTGGATGCCGGTGTGGCTGCCGGAACTGTTCCCAACGCGCTCGCGCGCCACCGGCGTTGCTTTCGCCTTCAACGCGCCGCGCTTCATCGCCTTTCTCGGGCCGCTTTATGCCGGCGTTCTGATCGCGCAATTCGGCGGCTTCAGCCGCGCCGCGATGACGATTGCGTGTATCTATGCGCTCGGCTTCGTGGTGACGCCGTTCCTGCCGGAGACCAACGGCAAGCCGCTGCCGGCGTAGCGGCTCGCACTTCCGGCGTCATGCCCGGGCATAGCCGTTCGAAGAACGGCGTCGCTTCGCTGGCCTATGTCCCAGGCCTCTTTAAGGCATCCGCTCAACCCATTGAACCCGCGAAGGGCCCGGTTCGAACGGATCACCGAAGTATTGGGTTTCGCGGGCCACCTTCCCGTCCCTGAACTCCATAATGCTCACTGTGTAAGAGGGCCGCCCGTCGTAGGTCAGGACGAATTCAGTGATCCAGAGGTCGGCAGCGCCGAGTATCCGGCGCACGGTGAAGCGCTTCTTGTTCGGCTGCGCGAAACGAGATGCCTGAATGTTGTGCCGACCGCGGATGCGCTCCCCCGATTGCGGATACTCGAGCACTGCGTCCTCTCGGTAAATCCGATGCTCTGCCTCGAAGTCGTTCGCGTCGGAGGCGGCCCAGTGGCGATCGAGAGCCGCTCGAATCTCGCGGTCTTCCATCTCAATCTTCCCTCGAATTCAGGCGTACCGTTGCAAGCGCATCGGCAGTCCGACGTTACACCATCTGAGGACTCTTTCGCCAGGGAACCCATCCGCCGCGACGAGATTGCCGCGGTTCTCGCATTACTGGAGTTTCATCTTCCGCAAAGTTCCCGTGCGGCCGGTGGTAAATCGCCGCCGGCGCGGCTTGTCCACACGCTGTGGATTTCTCCCCATTTCGTTTTGACTCCGCCGCTTCACGCGTGGAGCATCGTCTCATGGAGCGACTCGATCACACGCGGACCGTCGTCGCGGCCCTTATGCATTTGGGCGACGCTGGCTCGGATTGCGCCGGCTTGCCCCGCAAAGTCGATGCCCTGGTCGATGCCTATCTGGTGAGCTTCAGCATTAGCGCCAAGCAAACCGCGGCGATGCGCAAACTGCTCGCCGACGAATTCCTGGCCGCAGCCCCGTTCACCGAACTGAGCTACCGCATCTGGCGCCGGATCATGCAAGACGACACCGACGCACCGGAACCGCTGCTGCGCGTCAGCAGCGAACTGCTACTGCCGGAGGTGGATTTCACCTCCATCGCAAGGAAGCCGGGTGCATTGAGCCAAAGGGTCCGTCCCCCGGATGTCCCGACAACAGGCGCCGCGAAACGGGGTGGTGGCGTTGCGGCGTTAGTGCACGCGTCAGCCGCGTTTCTTCAGCAGCGCATCTCTTTCCTTGGTTAGCCGCTCCAGTTCTTCGGTTTGTTGAGCGATACGGTCGGCGTTGCGGTCCTCATCGCCGGCGCCCGAATTCGCCGCGGCCTGCTCGATGAGCTGGCGGATATTGTCGCGAGTTATGGCGATGCGATCTTCGAGTTCGGGGAGGGAAAGCGTGCTGCCGTTGCTCATCGTGGGTTCCTCGGGATCAATCTCTGCAATACCGTCACGCGTGGTACAGGCAATAAGCGTAGCCCGAATTGACCCTTATCAAAACCCAGTGATCGTAGCCCGGAATATACGAAACTTGTAGCGTAGATTGGCCGGAGCGTAATCCGCCGCGCGCCATCAGCTCTCCGCCAATTCCAAACTATCCGCCCGGCGCTGGCTTGCGATCATGGCGGTGCGCAGCAGGAATTGCCGGGCGCGCTCAGGCTCAGCCGCCATCTGGCGCAGCTCGCCGAGATTGCGCTTTCGCGTTTCAGGGTCGCGCGCTTCGAGGCGGTTCTTGTTGGCGATCGATTGCTCCTGGACGAACTCGACCGCGACGGTGCGGCGTTGCCGGTCGTAGAGATCGAGGAGGCGATCGGATTCGGAATCGAGAATGACGCGCGCGAGCTTGTCCGACAGGCTCACCGCGTCCTGGATGCCGCCGTTCAGGCCCATGCCGCCGATCGGATTGTTGACATGTGCCGAGTCGCCGGCGAGCAGAACGCGGCCTTTGCGGAACGTCTCGGCGACGCGCTGGTGCGTCACGTAGAGATTGCGGTGGGCGATTTCGTAAGCGCTGTCGGAGGGGAAGAACGACTGGATGCGCGCCTGCACGCCGATGTCGCTCAATATCTCTCCTTCGCTGAGCGCGGGATCGGCCGGATAGACGGTGCGCCACAGGCCGGGCGGGCCGTCGGCCGAGACCTTGAAGCAATTGCACCACTCGCCCGGGTCGGCGAAATAGCTGCGATAGCAATATCCGCGACGGGCCTCGAAATCGAACGGCGTCGTCAGCACGATGAAACGCTCGGGCCAGGTAAAGCCCTCGAAGGCGATGCCGGATTGTTTGCGCACGGTGCTGCGGCCGCCTTCGGCGCCGATCAGATAGCCGCCGGAGTGGGACGTTACGCCGCCCGGGCCGCGCACTTCGATGCTGACGCGGTCGGGCGTCTGCGCCGCGCCTGTCACTTCGTGATCGAACAGCACTTCGACATTGCCGATTTTGCGCAACCGCTCGAGGAGGAGATTGGAGGTCTTGAACTGCTCGCACTGGATGACGAACGGATGCCGCGTGTCGTTCTGCAAAACAGCGTGGTCGAATTCCGCGACCAGTTCGCCGCTCGGCCTGTCCCAGAACTGGAAGATCGGCGCCTTAAGCCCGACACGCGTCATGTCGTCCGCAAAGCCGTCGATGTCGAGGAGATCGAGCGTCGCCGGATGCGTTGTCGCCGCGCGCGGGTCGGCCTGCGGGCCGCTATTGAGGTCGAACAGCCGCACCGGCACGCCGCGGCGGCCAAGGAGCCACGCGCAGAGAAGCCCCACCGGCCCCCCGCCTGCGATCAACACTCTGCGGTCGTCACTCGTCACGCCATGACTCCATTTTCTTTCACCGTTATTGCCACGAGGCAGATTACCCCATTGATTGCACGCCAGACGGTGCCTGAGAGGAATTCGAAGTCAAGGATGCGCGAAGCGCACCGCCTCCGGCGGCGACCCTTCGGGTCGTCCTTGAGTTCGAATTCCTGTCAGGCAAAATGGCAGGCGAGCAAGCAATGGAGAAATCTGCCGCAGGAGGCCCGTTCCTTGACAGGCCCGGCCGCGACAGCGCAGAACCCCCGCACCACTCCACGATCAGAGATAAAACCCCATAATCATGAGCACTGAACGAAAGCCGGTAGCGTTCGGCGACATCCGCGGTTGGATCAAGGCGCTCGATGGAGCGGGCGAATTGCAGCGCGTCGAGGCCGAGGTCGATTGGAATATCGAGCTCGGCACCATCGCGCGGCTGGCGCAAGGCGCCGGCACCGGGCCCGCGGTGCTGTTCAGCAATATCAAGGACTATGGCGCCAATGCGCGCTGCCGTCAGGTGTTCACCGGCGGGCTGTCGAGCGCGCGCCGCGTCGCCATGATGTTCGGCCTGCCGCCGGACACCCATCCGCGCGAACTGGTCAAGCTCGGCCGCACCGCGCTGACCGAGAGTGTGCCGCCGAAAGTCGTCGCCACCGGACCGGTGAAGGAGAACATCGTCAAGGGCGACGACATCGATCTCTACGAATTGCCGGTGCCGCAATGGAACAGACTCGACGGCGGCCGCTACATTATGACTTACGGCGGCGTCGTCACCAAAGATCCCGAAACCGGCGTGATGAATGTCGGCATCTATCGCGGCATGCTCGCCGGCAAGACCAAGATTCCGATCCTGATGTGGCGCGCCCAGCATATCGGCCATCACGTCACCGCCTGGCAGCAGAAAGGCCACAAGGAAATGCCGATCGCGGTCGCCATCGGCTGGGAGCCGTCGCTCGGCTTTGTCGCCGGTTCGCCGGTGCCGAAAGGGATGTGCGAATACGACGTCATCGGCGCGGTGCGCGGCGCGCCAGTCGAACTCGTCAAATGCGAAACCGTCGACTTGCAGGTGCCGGCCACCGCCGAGATCGTGATCGAAGGCTATCTCGGGCTCGACCCTGAGACCTACACGATGGAAGGCCCGTTCGCCGAAGTCACCGGCTATGTGGCCGGCGACAAATCGCCGAAGCCGACCATCCGTGTCACGGCCATCACCCACCGCAAGGATCCGATCTTCCGCGGCACCATCGAAGGCTCGATGCCGAGCAGTTTTTCCGAGAACGGCATGTGCTCCTCGATCATGCGCTCGGCGACGGCGTGGAACGTGCTTGATCGTGCCGGCGTGCCGGGCATCACCGACGTGTGGTGTCCGCCGGTGCAGGCCGGCGTGAACATCGTGGTGCAGATCAAGCAGAGCTATCGCGGCCAGGCCAAGCAGGTGGCGAACGCGCTGTGGGGCTCGTCGGCCGGGCACGTGCGCTATAAGCATGTCACCGTGGTCGATGACGATATCGACATCCACGATTACGCGGCCGTGGATTGGGCGATCGCCTATCGGGTCAATGCCGGCGAGGACGACATCGTCATCATGCCGGCGACGTTCGGGCTGGGGCTCGATCCGTCGACGCGAAAGCGCGACCGCAACACCTCTCTCTACGGGACCGGCAAGTGGAACCGCATGCTGATCGACGCCACGATCAATCTCGACCACGATCCCGATCCCGATCTCGGCGGCGCGCGTTTCCCGCCGACGGTGTGGCCGGAGAAGGCCGACATCGACGCCATTAAGTCGCGCTGGACCGAGTTGGGTTTCGATAAGAAGAAGTGAGCCGGACCCCGCGTCATTCCCGCGCAAGCGGGAATCCATAATCCCGGTGGAGCAAGTTCCGCTTCGGCACTGATTATGGGTCCCCGCTTTTGCGGGGACGACGGGGGCGAAACTACGGCACCGGCAGCATCGGCTTGCCGTCCGGCACCTGCATGTCGAAGGCCGCGAGCAGCACCGCGGTCGAGGCATAAGTGCCCATGAGCATGACGAGCTGAACCAGCTTGGTCGGTTCGAACAAAGCCTTCACGCGGGCGAACGCTGCCGACGTGACTTTGTGGTCGCCAAGCACCTGGCGGCCAAGCTCGATGATCGCCGCGTAAGTTTCGTCGAGGCCTTGCGTGGTTTTGCGGTGCTTGATCACGTCGATGACTTCGGCCGGCACGCCGACCCGCAAGGCTTCCCCTTCGTGCGCCGCCCATTCGAAGCGGCTGTCCATTTCGCGCGCCACGGCAAGGATCGCGACCTCGCGAACTTTCGGATCGAAGCCCGCCTGAAAGCGCAAGTAAGAGTTCATGGTGTTGTGCGCCTCGACCGTTCCGGTGCTGTAGAGATGAATGCCGGCGGGCCCGCGCAGGCCGACGATGGTTTTGCCAGGCGTATTGGCGTGGTCGTAAGCGCGCTTGCCGACCTCGTCCAAGTCTTCGCGTTTGGGCAGCGGCAGGCGGAATCCGGATTGCGGGTCGATGTCTGACGGCGGCATTTCTGACGGCGGCATTTTCTTCCCTTTTACGTTCGTTATGCAGGCTACGTTCTTGGCGCGGTGAGTGTGCCACAAGACAGTTGCGAGTTCAGTAGTTGCGAGTTCAGCCGATTTACTCGATCATCCGCGGCCCGCGCGCAATAGTATCGTGCACATTACCATAATGGAGAAGACGCCCGATGTTCTTCGAAGGCTTCACCCGGAGCGAGATCAAGACATCAGGCGCGCGCATCGTCATGCTCAAAGGCGGCAAAGGCCCGCCGCTTCTGCTCATCCACGGCAATCCGTTCAGCCATCTGTCGTGGCAGAAATTCGCGCCGCGTCTGGCGCAGGAATTTACCGTGGTCGCCACCGATCTGCGCGGCTATGGCGATTCCGAAAAAGTGCCCGGCGGCGACAATCATGAGAACTATTCGTTCCGCGCCATGGGACAGGACCAGTTCGAAGTGATGGCAGCGCTTGGCTACGACAAGTTCTATGCCGCCGGTCATGATCGCGGCGCGCGCGTCTTGCACCGCATGTGCATCGATCATCCGGAGAAGATCGCGCGGGCCGCGATTCTCGACATCATTCCGCAGCATCATCTCTACAACAACATGACCAAGGCCTGGGGCACGTTTTCATGGCACTGGCTGTTCATGATCCAGCCCTACGATTTCCCCGAGCGCCTGATGAGCGCAGAGCCTGATTTCTTCATCGAGAAGAAGCTGTCCAAGACCAAGCAGGGCCTGAGCTTCTTCGATCCGGCCGCGATCGCCGAATACAAGCGCTATTTCCGCGATCCGTTAACCGTCCATGCCATGTGCGAGGATTATCGCGCCACCGCCGGCATCGATTTCGAGATGGACACCAAGGATTTCCAGGCCGGGCGGAAGAACAATGTCCCGCTGCTCTTGCTTTGGGGCGCGACCGGCGGCGTCGGCCGCAACAGCAAGCCTGAGCCACGCGAAATCTGGCAGCGTTACGCGTCCGACATCCGCGGCGCCAAGGCGCTGCCGTGCGGGCACTATCTGTCCGAAGAGGCGCCGGAGGAGACGTATAACGAGTTGCGCGAGTTTTTTGTCGGTGCCGAGCTTGGTTAGATCAACTCGCTTCCGGCGTCGGCTCCGTCAAAAAGTTTTTCATCGCGTACCAGAGCAATTGCCGGCTCTTGCCGAACACTTCACTGTGCGAGGTGTTCGGCAGGATCACATATTGCCGGTCGCCGTTCGGCAATTGGGCGAAGAAGTCGAGCAGGTCCTCGTTGGTCGAATTGCCGTCCCATTCGCCGCGCGTCATCAGCACCGGGCACGTCACTTTCGTCGGATCAACCAGCGGCAGGTTCGCCGCCATGTCGACATAAGTGCCGGCCGGTACCGTGTCGCCGTATTTCATTTCGCTCCCGACCAGCGCGTCGGCCACGGCCGGATCGTAAGCCGAAGGATGACCGTCACGGCTGAAGATCGAATGAACCATCGCAGCGTCGCGTTTGCGCCGTGGACTGGAGCGCAATTCGGCGAGGCGTTCTTGCCGGCGGCCGATCTCAGCCGCGCCGTTGCCCTTATAGGTGAAGGCAGTGAGGATCAGCCGGTCGACGCGATCGGGCTTCGCCTGCGCAAACGCGCCGGCTCGGATGGCGCCCGAGGACTCGCCGAAGACGTTATATTTGCTCTGGCCGGTTTCGCGCTGCAGCACGTCCAATGCGGCCGTGAGGTCGGCAACCCCGCTCGCGATATCGGAATTACCCGACGTCACCGTCGAACGGCCGTAGCCTTCATGGTCCATGGTCCAGACGTCGAAGCCGTAACGAGCAAAGACATCCATCAGCGAATATTCGCCTTTGCCCGGAACCGTAAGATCATAGCTCGACAGCGACGACAGCGAGGAGCCGTGCACCAGAAACAGCACCGGAAGCGGTTTTGCGGCGGCGCCCGGCACGCCGACGCGCTTTCTGAACATGAAGAGCTTCACGTCGCCTTTATTGGCCCAATATTCACCGCTCCAGATATTTCCCGCCGCGGTTTCCGCGGGTTCCGCCTGCGCCCGCCCGCCGACGAAGCCCGCGCCAAGTCCGAAGCCAGCAGCCGCGATCAGGGTGCGCCGTGCGATAGGATGATCTTTCATTATGCCCTCTCAATGCCTTGCCGTTGGCGGTTTATCGGAGCGTTTCCTCAATGATTTGCGGCCAGGATAGCAGGCGCCGCAGCGGCTTGGCAGATGGGGGTGTGGCCAAACATCGCGCAAGCCTGCATGTGCTTAGTTACCAAGACGGACCCAAATAGGGGGATGGATTACGTGGAAACTTCTGCTAGTTGGGGCCGGTTCCCGCTGGCGTCCGATTCCGAATTTCGCGTGTATTTGCGGCACATTTCGATGCAAGTGTCGGTGCACATGTCGGTCTTGCCTGGACGTCAAACCCCGCTGGGACGCCAAAATATGTATGCTGCCTGTGCCGCCTACGAAGTCCCCGAGCAAGCCGACGTTCCTAAGCAAGCTTATTGCTTGATGGTCGGAACAACTCCGAATTCGCCGAACTAGAGTGGAACGAGATTTGTCGATGGATGCGCAAGCAGCCGGTCCGGAACGCGGTTTTTTGAAATCGCTGCGCGACCCCGCGCGCTTCTTCGACCGCAAGGTCGGATTACGGCGGCTCGGCATCGCCATCAGCCTGACCATGATCGTGATCGCCGTGGTCGTGCTCCACCGCATCCTGCGCGACATCGATCCCGACGAACTGGTAGACGCCATCGAGGCGACCAACTGGAAGACGCTGATCATCGCCGGCCTGTTCGTTGCCGCCGGTTATCTGACGCTGACCTTCTACGATCTGTTCGCGCTGCGCACCATCGGCCGGCCCGAAGTGCCGTATCGGGTCGCGGCTCTCGCCGGCTTCACCAGCTATGCGGTTGGCCACAATGTCGGCGCCAGCGTCTTTTCCGGCGGCGCGGTGCGCTATCGCATCTATTCGAATTGGGGCCTGAGCGTCATCGAGGTCACCAAAATCTGTTTCATTGCCGGCCTCACCTTCTGGCTCGGCAACGCCACCGTTCTCGGGCTCGGCGTTCTGCAGTCGCCGCAAGCCGCGCGCGCCATCGATCAATTGCCGCTGTGGTGCAACCGCGTCATGGCGACGGTCATTCTCACTATGCTGGTCGCCTATGTGGCTTGGGTCTGGGTCAAGCCGCGCGTCATCGGCCGCGAGGGCTGGCAAGTCACGCTGCCGGGCGGCCCGCTGACGCTGCTTCAGATCGCCATCGGCATCGTCGATCTCGGCTGCTGCGCGGCCGCAATGTACATGCTGGTGCCCGACGAACCCAATCTCGGCTTCGTCACCGTAGCCGTGATTTTTGTTGCCGCGACGCTGTTGGGCTTTGCCAGCCATGCGCCCGGCGGCCTCGGCGTGTTCGATGCCGCCATGATGGTGGCGCTGTGGCAGTTCGACAAGGAAGACCTGTTGGCCGGACTGCTGTTGTTCCGTCTGCTTTATTACATCATCCCATTTGTGATCTCTCTCGCCGTGCTTGGAATTCGCGAAGCCTTGCTCAGCCGCGCCGCGCGTCGCATAAATCGGGCGTCACCGCCGCCGTGAACTTGCGGTGCGCACCGTGTGAACCGTTGTGATTCGCCGGCAAATGCGTTGCTGCGAGGACGTTTATGAGCCTGGCTGAAGATCGAGCACCGCTTTCAAGCCGCCGCTGGCGCGGCGGGCGGCTGGTGATCGCGGCGGCGGCGATCGTATTCGCGGTGTTGGCGATCGCGGGCGTGCTGCCTTATCCTTACGCAATTGCCGGCTTCGCGATCGTCACCGCCGCCGCCGCGCTCGCGGTTCGCAGCGGTGAAGAGGAAGAACGCCGCAGGCAGCCGATTGCCATCTTGGAGCGTGGCGACGATCTCCTGCGCGCCGTTGTCGCCGGCCTGCCGGATCCCGTCGTTGCGCTCGATCGCGATGGCCGGGTCATGGCGCTCAACGAGCGCGCCCGTGCGCTGGCGCCGGCGCTGCGCCAAGGTGAGCCGGTTTCGTTTGCGCTGCGCATGCCCGAACTGATCGAGGCCATCGGCCGCGCCGCGACGCAAGGCGAAGAACAGCGCGTCGTCTATTTCGAGCGCGTTCCGCTCGACCGCTGGTTCGAAACCATCGTCATGCCGGTCAAGCGCGAAGCGAGCGCCGTGCGGCCCGATCTCGTGCTGATGACGTTCCACGATCTCACGCCGCTGCGCCGGGTCGAGGAAATGCGCGCCGACTTCGTCGCCAATGCCAGCCACGAATTGCGCACGCCGCTTGCCGCGCTGCTCGGCTTCATCGAGACCCTGCAGGGTTCGGCGCGTGAAGATGCCAAAGCGCGTGAACGCTTCTTGGCCATCATGCAGGAACAAGCCCGCCGCATGGCGCGCCTGATCGACGATCTGCTGTCGCTGTCGCGCATCGAGCTCAATGCGCACCGCCGTCCCGACACGCCGGTCGATCTGGTGCCGATCGTCCGCCAGGTCGCCGACGGCTTGGAAACGCTGGCGCGCGACCGCGGCGTGACCTTGCATATCGACGCGGCGAATGCGCTGACGGTGCACGGCGACCATGACGAACTGGTCCGCGTCTTCGAGAATTTGGTCGAGAATGCGCTCAAATACGGCGCCGCCGGCCGGCGCGTCGATATCAAGCTCGCGACCGCCGCATCGGCGGACGGCGAGCCCGAGGCGGTTGTGAGCGTGCGCGATTACGGGCCGGGAATTGCGCCGGAACATTTGCCGCGGCTGACCGAGCGCTTTTATCGGGTCGATGTCGGCGAGAGCCGCGCCCAGGGCGGAACCGGGCTCGGTCTGGCTTTGGTCAAACACATTCTCAACCGCCATCGCGGCCGCTTGACCATCGACAGCGCACCTGGAGCGGGTGCTACCTTCACCATCCACCTTCCCACGGTCGTTCCCGCGCATCCGCGATAAATTGTCGCTCTATCAGTAACTTATACTGTCATCTGATTGTCATATGGGGCTCATAGAACGGTTATGCGCCGAACATAACCATGCGTACGCTGCGGGTAACCCCTGATAGGGCCCATCCTCGTACAGCGTGCTTCTGACAGACAGAGAGCTCAACCTAAGTTCCCTAACAGGGGCGTTAAACCGACTTTGATCGGAACTAGACCGGGATTCGGGTTGGCGACCCGCGTCGCTCGAAATTCCACCACAGGAGAGATCAAGTGAAACATCTCAGGACGATCACCGTTGCTGGCTTCCTGGCCGCGACGGTCATTTCCGCCGCCGCCATGGACATTTCGGGCGCCGGCGCCACCTTCCCCTATCCGATCTACGCCAAATGGGCCGACGCCTATAAGAAGGACACCGGCGTCGGGATGAATTACCAGTCGATCGGCTCGGGCGGCGGCATCAAGCAAATCGAAGCAAGGACCGTCACCTTTGGCGCGACCGACGCGCCGCTCAAGGGCGACGACCTCGACAAGAACGGCCTGGTGCAGTTCCCAATGGTCATGGGCGGCATCGTGCCGGTCGTGAATCTCGACGGTGTCAATCCGGGCGATCTCGTGATCGACGGGCCGACGCTGGCGAAGATCTTTATGGGCGACATCAAGACCTGGGACGATCCGGCGATCAAGAAACTCAATCCCAGCGCCAAACTGCCGTCGCAGGCGATCGCCGTGGTGCACCGTTCCGACGGATCCGGGACCACCTTCAATTTCGCCTATTACTTGGCTCAGGTCAGCCCTGACTGGAACTCGAAGGTCGGGTTCAATACTTCGGTCGAATGGCCGGTTGGCATCGGCGCCAAGGGCAATGAAGGCGTTTCCCAAAATGCGGCCCAGACCAAGGGCTCGATCGGCTATGTCGAGTATGCCTATGCGCTGCAGAACAAGCTGACCTTCATGAAGATGATCAACAAGGACGGCAAGACCGTCACGCCGACCAGCGAAGCTTTCCAAGCTGCCGCAGCGAACGCGGACTGGAATTCAGTGCCGGGCTTTGGCGTGATTCTGGCCAACCAGTCGGGCGCCGCATCCTGGCCGATGACGGCTGCGACCTTCATCCTCATTCCCAAAGCGCCGCAGGACCCCGCCGCCGCGACGGAAGCGCTCAAGTTCTTCGCCTGGGCCTATGCCAAGGGCAGCAAGATGGCCGAGGAACTCGATTATGTGCCGATGCCGTCCAAGGTTGTCGGTACCATCGAGGCGATGTGGGCGAAGGAGATCAAGGACAGCGCTGGCAAGCCGCTCCACGTCACTTCGAACTGACTCCAGATGCAATCCAGCAAGGCACCTTCATCAGTCGACTTGGTGTCTTGCTTTTCTTCGCCGGAGCCGCTGCATGGATTTTCGTGCGGCGGCCCCGGCAGACCCGTTTGAGTGGGCGCTCCAAAGCTCTCTTAGTAGAGGCTTTCCTTGCGGAGCGAGGTCCTGAATCCCACAGGGAGGCGATCCGTGGCTGACGTCGCGTTAGAGGGAAGGATGATCGGGACGGCCGAAGCGGTCACCCGCGCCAAAGTGCTCGACCGGCTGCGTCTCGGCGATGCTGCCTTCCGCCAGGTGACGCGCGCCGCAGCCTTCGGCGTTTTGGTGCTGCTCAGCGCCGTCATCATCTCGCTGATCGGCGGCTCGATACCGGTGATCAGAACATTCGGCTTCGGCTTTCTGATCAGCGAGAGCTGGAACCCGGTCACGGAAAAATTCGGCGCGTTGCCGGCGATCTATGGCACGGTGATAACGTCATTCATCGCCATGCTGATCGCGGTTCCGGTCGGTCTGCTGATTGCGTTCTTCCTCACCGAATTGTGCCCGCAATGGCTGCGGCGGCCGATCGGCATCGCCATAGAACTGCTCGCCGGCATTCCGAGCATCATCTATGGCATCTGGGGCTTGTTCGTATTGGCTCCCTTCCTGCAGGTTACGCTGCAGCCGTTCCTGATCGATACGCTCGGCAATGTGCCGGGGATTGGATTGCTGTTCGCTGGCCCGCCCTACGGCATCGGCATGCTGACGGCCGGACTGATCCTCGCCATCATGGTACTGCCGTTCATCACGTCGATTTCACGCGACGTCTTCGAGGCGGTACCCATCGTCCTCAAGGAGGCGGCCTACGGCGTCGGCTGCACCACCTGGGAGGTGGTGCGCAATGTGGTGCTGCCCTATGCGCGGGTCGGCGTCATCGGCGGCATCATGCTCGGCCTTGGTCGGGCGTTGGGCGAAACCATGGCGGTCACCTTCGTCATCGGCAACGCCCATCGGATCGCAACCTCGTTGCTGGCGCCCGGCACCACGATCTCGGCCACGATCGCCAACGAATTCACCGAGGCAGTCGGCGACCTTTACACCTCGGCGCTGATCACGCTCGGCTTGATCCTGTTTGTCATTACTTTCATCGTGCTTGCAGCCGCGCGCTACCTCTTGATGCGCATCGAACGCAGGATCGGGTGACGCCATGCCGGAAACCGTCTTGGTCTCTCGCTATTCCGCGCGCCGCCGCAGAAACATTATCGCAACGGGGGTTGCGCTGGCGGCGACAGCGCTCGGATTGGGTTGGCTGGTGCTGATTCTGGGTTCGCTCTTGTGGCAGGGCTTCAGCGGCCTGTCGCTTGCGGTTTTCACCGAAATGACGCCGCCGCCCGGCTCGGCGGGCGGCCTGCTCAACCCCATCGT
>DASQRX010000121.1:0-4848 GCA_035642635.1 Xanthobacteraceae bacterium | reverse complement strand
TGTCGATCTCCAGGCAACCATTAACCGCTTCGTCGCAGAGACCAATAATGATCCAAAACCCTTCACCTGGACCGCAAACCCAGACAAAATCATCGCCGCGGTCAGACGGGGGCACCAAGTGTTAGATTCCATCCACTAGCTCTTAGTCCCGCTCAATCGCCGCGACCCGGCCCTTCTCGATCGCCAGCGCAAGCTTGCCGTGCTTGAGCGCCAGCGCCTGGTCGCCGAACAATTCGCGCCGCCAGCCCATCAGGGCCGGCACTTCGGCATCGTCGTCGGCGGCGATCCGCTCAAGCTCGTCCACTGTAGCGATCACTTTGGCGGCGACGTGATGGCGCTCCGAAATCATGCGCAAGAGAACTTTGAGGAGTTCGACAGTTGCCGCGCCATTTGCCGCCGGCTGGGTGCGCGCCTGATGCGGCAAGGTTTTCGGATCGCGCGCCAGGCCGCGGCTCACTGCGGCGACGATGGCTTCGCCCCAGCGCGAGCGTTCAAAGCCCTTGGGCAATGAGCGCAGGCTCTTGAGCTTCTCGATCGTGGTCGGCGCCTGCACCGCGATATCGGTGATGACCTCGTCTTTGAGGACGCGCGAGCGCGGCACGTCGCGGGACTGCGCCTCGCGCTCGCGCCAGGCCGCGACCTCGATCAGAACCGCAAGCTCCTTCGGCTTGCGCACCCGCGTCTTCAGCCGCTGCCAGGCGCTGTCCGGATCCATGCGATAGGTCTCGGGCGAGGTCAAAACGCGCATCTCGTCCTCGACCCAATCGACGCGGCCGCGGCGGCCGAGATCGGCGACCAGTGCCTGATAGACGTCGCGCAAATGCGTCACGTCGGAAATGGCGTAGCGCAGTTGCGCTTCGGACAGCGGCCGGTGCGTCCAGTCGGTGAAGCGATGCGACTTGTCGAGCGTATCGCCGGTGATGCGCTGCACCAGCTGATCGTAGGAGATGGAATCGCCATAGCCGAGCACCATGGCGGCGACCTGGGTGTCGAAAATCGGATGCGGCACGAGCTTCGCGGCATGCCAGACGATTTCGATGTCCTGACGCGCGGCGTGAAACACCTTCATCACCTTCTCGTCGGCCATCAATCGGTAGAACGGCGCGAGATCGATCCCCGGCGCCAGCGCGTCGATCACCAAAGCCTCATCGGCGGACGCCATCTGCGCCACGCACAGGAGGGGATAATAGGTGGTCTCGCGCAGAAACTCGGTGTCGATGGTCACGAAAGGATGGGAAGCCATCCGTGCGCATGCGGCGGCGAGTTCGGACGTCGTCGTGATGGGCTGCATTGAAAGGGTGGCTACAGAATCAAACATCATTGGTATCTGGCAGTGTCGTTCAGATGCCACGCGCGTGGCAAGGCCGGATGCGGCTGCCAGTGTGCGGCTGGAACTCTAACCGCCACGGATGTGGTCCATCAGAATGAACTCCCAGTGGTTCGGCATGGCGCCGACCGGCACTTCAATCACGGTCGGGCCGTCACGGTGAGCAAAAGCCCGGCGCAGCGCTTGGCGCAATTCATCGGGGCTTCGCACGCGGGCGGTTTCGGCGCCAAAACTCTTGGCGAAAGCCATGAAATCGGGATTGGCGAGATCGCTCCCGATCAGCCGGTTGCCGTAGCGTTCCTGCTGGATGCGCCGCACATTGCCGAAAGCGCCATCGTTGAACAGCACCGTCACCAGCGGAATGCGATGGCGGATCGCGGTTGCGATCTCGTTTGCGGTAAACATGAAGCCGCCGTCGCCGGAAATCGCCACCACCGGCACGTCGGGTCGCGCGTGCTGCGCGCCGAGCGCCGTGGCAAAGCCCCAGCCGAGATTGTCCTGATAACCCGGCGACAGGTAGGTGCGCGGCTTATAGACCGGGAACAGCAGGCGCGAGGCGAAGCCGATCTGGGTCACTTCATCGACGAATATGCCGTCTTCGGGCAGTTCGGCGCGGATCGCCTCGAGGAAACCGATTTGCGGCGCAAGCTTTTCCATGCGCTTGCGCCACGTGGCGTGACGCTCCCGCATCTCGGCCGCTCGGGGCGGCCGCTTGGCGTTGTGACTAGGCAGTTCCGCCAAGAGACGTTGGAGGATGGGTTTAGCGTCGCCGGTGAGCGCAACCGCCGGCCGGTGCAGACGGTTGTGCTCCATAGGGTCGGCATCGACGCGGATGATTGCCAACTCGCGATCGATGCCCCACTGAGTCAGTTGGATGAACAGCCGGGTTCCGACCGCCAGCACCACATCGGCCTCGCCCCACAGATCGCGCCCGAGCGGCAGCGTGACACTCAGCGGATCGCGGCTGTCGAGGACGCCGCGGCCGCGCCGATAGCCAAGGACCGGCGCCTGCAACATGGCAGACAGCGCCGTCACTTCGGCGCCGGCATCTTGCGCGCCGCCGCCGCAGATGATCATCGGCCGCTTCGCCGTGCCGAGGCGCTTTGCGGCGCGGCGGATCGCCTCCATATCGATTTTCGGTTGTGGCGCCGGGAGCGGCGCCTGCAGCGTCACCGGCCCGGATTTGCCCCAGATGTCCATGGCGCATTCGAGCGCAGCCGGTCCGGGCCGGCCGGTCTGCATCGCGCGGAGCGCCTGCGCCGTTATGCGCGACGCCTGTTCGGGCTTGCGGATCAGCGCCGTGTGGTCGACCAGCCGCGCGATGATGCCGGCCTGGTCGCGGATCTCATGCAGATGGCCGAGCCCTTTGCCCATATCGGCTGAGGGAATTTGCCCGATCAAAGCCAGGACCGGGGCGCACATCGAATAGGCCATGAGCAGCGCCGCCGAAGAATTCAGAAAGCCGGGACCGGGCACAACCGCATAGGCCTGCGGCTTGCCGGTCGCAAGCGCAGCCCCAAGCGCCATATAGGCGGCGCCCTGTTCGTGGCGGGTGTGCACCGTGCGCAGCAGGTCGGAGAACTTGAACAGCGCTTCGAACAGGAGGTCGTTCTGCACCCCCGGCAAGGCATAGACCGTATCGAGGCCGTGACCGATCAGCGTCGCGACGGCAGCTTCCGCCGCCGTCATCTGCTGCGCCGTCTCCACGGCCTTGGTCTTGCGCTGCATGTTATACTTTCCCCGGCATTGAGTGTGCAGATCGGCGCAACTCTGTCGAGGCGCTAAGGAGCCCGTCGGCGGGCAAGGGGCGCAACCGGCCCGGCTTGACAAGTCGGCGCGACGCATGTGGTTGTGCGCCGGCTTTTCCCACCATTGGCGGAATTGAGCATGCATCGCTACCGCACTCACACCTGCGGCGCGCTCCGAGAGGGCGACATTGGCATCGAGGCCCGGCTGTCCGGCTGGTGTCACCGTATCCGCGACCACGGCGGCGTGCTGTTCATCGACCTGCGCGACCATTATGGGCTCACCCAGGTGGTGGCCGACCCCGACAGCCCGGCCTTCAAAGTGGCCGAAGCGCTGCGTTCGGAATGGGTGGTGCGGGTCGACGGCAAGGTGCGCCGGCGCCCCGGCGGCACGGAAAACCCCGACCTGCCGACCGGCGCGGTCGAAGTCTATATCAGCGAGATCGAGGTGCTGGGCCCGGCCGGCGAACTGCCGATGCCGGTGTTCGGCGACCAGGAATATCCCGAGGAAACCCGGCTCAAATACCGTTTCCTCGACCTGCGCCGCGGGCATCTACACAACAACATCATGAAGCGCGGTGCTGTTATCGAATCCATTCGCCGGCGCATGAAGGAGCAGGGCTTCTTCGAATTCCAGACGCCGATTCTGACCGCCTCGTCGCCGGAAGGCGCGCGCGATTATCTCGTGCCGTCGCGCATCCATCCGGGAAAATTCTACGCGCTGCCGCAGGCGCCGCAGCAGTTCAAGCAGCTCATCATGGTGTCCGGCTTCGACCGCTATTTCCAGATCGCGCCGTGCTTCCGCGACGAGGACGCGCGCGCCGACCGCTCGCCCGGCGAGTTCTATCAACTCGATCTGGAAATGAGCTTCGTCACCCAGCAGGACGTGTTCGACGCCGTCGAGCCGGTCATGCGCGGGGTGTTCGAGGAGTTTTCCGAAGGCAAGCCGGTGACAAAAAAGTTTCCGCTCATTCCTTATGCGGAAGCGATCACCAAATACGGCACCGACAAGCCGGATTTGCGCAACCCGATCATTATGCAAGATGTGTCGGAGATTTTCCGCGGTTCGGGCTTCAAGATTTTTGCGCGCATCCTTGAGACCAGCACCAAGGGCGCGGTCTGGGCCATTCCGGCGCCGACCGGCGGCTCGCGGGCGTTCTGCGACCGCATGAATTCCTGGGCGCAAGGCGAGGGCCAGCCGGGCCTCGGCTATGTCTTCTTTGCGCTCGAGAACAGCGCTGTCTTCGGCCGCGGTCCGGTCGCCAACAATCTGGGGTCGGAGCGCACCGAGGCGCTGCGCACGCAGCTTGGGCTCAAAGACGGCGATGCCGTGTTCTTCGTCGCCGGCGAGCCGCAGAACTTCTACAAATTCGCCGGCTCCGCACGCACCAAGGTCGGCGAAGATCTCGGCCTCGTGCAGAAGGACCGCTTCGAACTGTGCTGGATCGTCGACTTCCCGATGTACGAATGGAACGAGGAGGAGAAGAAGATCGACTTCTCCCACAATCCGTTCTCGATGCCGAACCTGCCGGTGGACGAGTTTCTGGCGCTCGATGCCAACGACAAGGACAAGATTCTGGCCCTCAAAGCCATTCAATACGACATCGTCTGCAACGGCGTCGAGCTTTCGTCCGGCGCCATCCGCAATCATCGCCCGGAGGTGATGAAGAAGGCCTTCGCCATCGCCGGCTATGACGAGAGCGTTCTCGAAGAGAAATTCGGCGGCATGCTGCATGCGCTCTCGCTGGGCGCGCCGCCGCATGGCGGCATCGCGCC
>DASQRX010000120.1:0-2589 GCA_035642635.1 Xanthobacteraceae bacterium | reverse complement strand
GTCACTGACCACTAGCAGCGGCTCCGGCAGCCCACGCCGGCGCACGTCGTGGAAGAACTCCTAGCCCGGCCCAAAGGGCGCAACCGCATGCCAGGCACTGGCGCCAGGGCGGAAGTCAGGTTCGCAGGAGACTCCCCGCTGGAGGAAGCCGGATTCGAACTCTCCGTCCCACTTTCGAGCCAACATCTTCGCCGAGCGGTACAGGGCCGGCATTATTCGGCGAGGCGATAGCTGATCAAGCCGCTTCCTGTGTCGAGCAACCCTCCGTCCGGCCCCTCAATGGCCACGGGGACGGTTTCGGCAAGGCGACTTCCGGCATCCTGATCGCGACGCTGGGGGCGCTTCGGGCGCGCTTATGCAGCCTCGCCACGCGGTACCGCCGCTTGCTCGGAGGAGGCCGAGTGATACCGAGCAGAGAAGGTGGCGATCAGCTGCGTTACACGACGATCCTTACCTTTGCGCAGCTCTCCGAGCGCAATCGCGAGTTCGGCCGCTTCGACATGGGTGAATCCGACTGCGACGAGCGCCGCAACGACCCCGGCTTCCGCATACCGCCAGGGCGGCCAGGCGGCATAAAGCATTCGCAGCAACAGCCGTGCCTCCTCGCGCTCGTCATCGTTGTAGTCGAAGGGTTTGTCGCCGACAATTGGCAACAGTTCGCGCGACGTCGACAAGAGCCTGCGGATCAAGGGTCTTCATTTGGATGGACTCGCTAAGGTGCTGCGCGGAACAGGTCTTGTGGGCGACCGGGCATCGTTTTCGGGATGTCGATTAGCCTGGCCTCCGGTCACGCCCCATTTGCGCCAACCTAGGATTAGCCGCCACCGCATCAGGCTCGGGATAGAAACCGCGCCGCTCGGGTGGCTCCTGGTCTCCCGGATCGTCGCCGGGAATAATCGCGCGCGAGCGTTGACCGGCATTCGGTGAGAATGTCTCACGCGTGTAATTCTCAAGATAGGAACTCGCCTCTTGAAAAGCTTGGTAAATTATGCTCATGACAATCCCCTAGATCTAGAAAATATTGCGTTCAGTACAACCGAAAAATACTTTCAACAAGCGCGGTGGTGTTTGAGTAACTTCAGTCGCACCCGAAACCGCGCTGCGGCTCGACGCTCCCAAGCTTCGATAGATAGAGCTTGCAGATGGCCCGAAGCGTGTCCACCGTGGCGGTCGCCTCAAGGCTCGGCGGCGGCGTACTGAGCCATTTTCAATATACACCCTGCATCGTCATCAGCTCGTCCACAGGGTATTCGAACCCTCGCTCCCCCGGCGACGGTGGAGCTCGGTGCAACTGGCGGCACGCGACGCGACCGATGCCGCCATCGCGAAGCTCGGAACGCCGATCGTTCGCGTCGAGGAGCTCGGGCTGGCAGATATCTTCTTGCGTCATGCCGAGGCCCGAGCTCGCCGGCGTAAGTGTAGGACCAAGGGTCGCGCGCCCGTATTTCGTGGAAATCTGGCCGGAAAAGACGACGGTCAACGACGTGTTGATGCCGCTCGCGTATCAGTACGGTTTGAACATCATCCCTGCCAGCGGCGAAACTTCAGCCCTTCGCTGCCGCGAGCTCGTCGACCGGGCGATCGCCGCCGAGCGCGGGTCCTCTATGTCTCGGATTTTGATCCGGCTGGAATGGGCATGCCCGTCTCGATGGCACGAAAAGTCGAATATGAAATCGACCGCCGCGGGGCCGATGTTGAGATCCAAGTGCGACCGATCGTGCTGACGCACGACCAATGCGTCGAATATCGCCTGCCGCGCGCCCCCATCAAGGAGACCGAAAAGCGCGGAGCGCGTTTCGAGAAACGCTTCGGCGAAGGGGCCACCGAGCTTGATGCCCTCGAAGCGCTGCACCCGGGCGAGCTCCGCCGAATACTGGTGCGCGAAATCGGGCGCTACCTGGAACCCGAACCACGATGGCCAGGTCAAAGATGCCTGGAGCGATTTTCGAGCCTTGCTGCGCGAGATCAACGAGACGGTGAAAGCCGAATTTGCCGACGAGCTCGGCGCCCTCGATAAGGAACTGCAGCAATTCAACAAGCGGCTGACCAAAACGCGGCGGAAGGCGCGCGAGCTCTTTGGCCGGATGCAACAGCGGCTTGAGAAAGAGCAACCAGATTGGGAGCTGCCGGAAATTGAGTTTGAAGCCGACGACGATCCTGATCCGCTGTATGACAGCCGCCGCGGCTATCTCGACCAGCTTCAGGCCTACAAGCGGTTTCAGGGTAAGAGCCCGCTGTCCAATGGCGAGGACGAAGACTCGCATTCTTGATAGGAGGGAAAATCAGCCCGCGGCGCGGTCCGATCGGACCTGCCTTTCGGTCGGTATGCTGGCGAAGGCCTCCGCGCGAACGCGTGTTCGAAATCGGTGATTTTCCGGCTCAAGCTGAGCCTTTTATGGGGGTAATTTGAAAAATATTGAATCCCGACGGCCGCGCCGATCGCGTCAATTACCCTAATAGGGCGGTTCAAATTCGAGTCGTAGCTCGGCGAGAATTTCGCGCTTCAGAGACGGGTTCGCTCGAGACTCCCTCCTCCAGCGGGGAGTCTTGTGCGAACCAGACAGACGCGCGTGCTCGTCGCCGACCGCA
>DASQRX010000119.1:0-36144 GCA_035642635.1 Xanthobacteraceae bacterium | reverse complement strand
TTGCGGCAGGCGCCGCCGTGGCCGTTGCCCCAGCCGCCGGGCGCGAGATAGACGCGCTTTTTGCCCCATTCACGGGCGAGCGCGCGCACGTCTTTCGCCGGAACGCCGGTTTCCTGCTCCTGCCATTCCGGTGTTTTCGCTACGCCGTCTTCTTCGCCAAGCAGATACGCTTTCCACGTGTCGAAGCCGACGGTGTGAGTCTCGACATAAGATTTGTCGTAGAGACCTTCCTTGATCCAGACGTAGGCGATCGCCATCGCCATCGCGACCGATGTGGTCGGCTTCGGTGCGAACCACTTGCCCGGCAAGAATTGCGCGGATGCATTGTAATACGGGTCGACGTGGACGACTTTGATGCCGAGCTTCGGATCTTTCAGCCATTGCCGCCGCGTCGTGCCTTCCTGCGCGCCGTAGGAGCCTGACGTCGATTCAGGATCGGCCGCCCAGGACACGATCATGTCGCAGTTCTGCAAACAGTCCTCGACCGTCCCGTAGGTTTCCGACTGGCCGACGCGCAACGTATGGCCCCAGTGATGTACCGCGCCCCAGTACCAGCCTTCCCACGAGTCGGGATTGTGATGGATGCGCGTCATGCCGACCGCATTGGCAAAACGAAACAGCGCCGAGAGGTAGTAACCGATATTGCCCCAGGTATGATGCGAGCCGTGCGAGAAGGTGATCGCGCCGGGGCCGTATTCGCGCTTTTGCCGCTTGATCTCGTCGGTGACGATCTTGATCGCTTCGTCCCATGAGATGCGCACATAGCCGGACTTGCCGCGGTTTTGCGGATTCCGCTCGCCATGCGGATCGAAGTCGACGCGCTTCATTGGATAGAGCAGGCGGTCGGGCGAATAGACGATGGATTTCGCGTTCTGCCCGTGCGGCGCCAGTGTCGTCTTGCGCGGCGGCGTGAGTTTCTGGCCCCTGGCCTCGATGGTCCACGATGCGCCGTCGTCATCGGCGAGATCGATCGGCGTCATGCGCAGGATCTTGCCGGCCTTCACGTCGACAAAGACCGGCCCGCCATTGGTCATGTTGCAATAGCGCCGCACACCACGGCGCAGCCTCTTGCCGTATTTGAGCCCGCCCGTCTGGCTCATCATCAGCGTTTGCGCGAACCAGTTAGTCAGATATTCGGGCCCGTCGACCGAGAGCACGAAATCCTTCTGCGCGTTGATCTGCTCGAGCCAATTGATCGGCGGCGTCAGCAGGGCAGTGCCGGTTTTGGCGTTCTTGAACATCAATTTGATGTCCGGCTTGTCGTGCAGGCCTGCACGCGAGGTGATGGCGCCGTCCTTGAATTCGATCCAGCGTCCGATTTCCTCGTCGCGCGCCATGATCTGGGCTGTGAAATTGTGCTCTTTGATGCGCGCCTTGAAACCCGGATACCGTCGTGCCGCATGTTTGAGGAGTTGCGCCGCGCCGAACAGAACGATCGGCAATTTGAGCTTGGCGAGCGACAGCTTGCTCATGATGGGCGTCCTCCACATTCCTCGGGCGAAGCGTCGCGGGGCATATCCCGTTTTATGCGGGCGGCCCGGGAATGGGGGATTTTGCAATAATTCCCTGGGTTTGGAAACACTTAAGCATCCAAGGAGGGCCGCTTACCACGCCTAGCGAGGCACGATATTTTGCATGTCGCTTCGCTGTCCGGCGAGGAACAGCCGCATGTTGTCGACAATGAGCGGCATCACGAAATCCTCGTATTCGACGACATAACCGCCGACGTGCGGAGTGATGAAAACGTTCGGCAATTGCCAGAACGGGCTCTCGGGCGGCAGCGGCTCGGCCTGGAACACGTCGAACCCGGCGCCGGCGATGCGGCCCTCGCGCAGGGCGGCGATGAGGGCGTCTTCGTCCACCGTCTGGCCGCGGCCGGCGCTGATGTAATAGGCCGACGGCTTCATCGCGCCGAACACTTTGGCGCCGAACAGCCCGGTATTGGCGGCGCTCGCCGGCAGGACATTGATCAGATAGTCGGCTCTGGCCGCGGCTTCGGGCAGGCGATCGGCGCGCATCGCGTCGTCAAATCCGGCAATCTTGCGTGGCGTCTGGGTGATGCCGATGGTGTGCATGCCGAAGGCCTTGAGCAATTCGCCGATCGCGGAGCCGACAATGCCGGTGCCGACGACCACCGCGGTCTTGCCGTGCAGCGTGCTCCACAGCCGGCGCTGCCAGATGCGGTGCTGAAAATCCTCCACTTGACGGGTGCCGTCGCGGCTGACCGCCATCATCAGATAGACCACCTGCTCGCGCATCGGCGGGCCATGGATGCCGCGGCCGCTGGTGATGAGCACGTCCGGCTTGAGCGACGGACAGCGCAGGAAATGATCGACGCCGGTTGCGAGCGATTGGATCCATTTCAGCTTCGGCGCGCCGGCGAGCATCTCGTCGCGCACTTCGATGCCGAACATCAGCATGACATCGACGTCGGACAGATCGCCGGTCACCGCGGCCGCGTTCTTGAACAGCGCGAACTGTAGCGCCGGAAATTCCGCCTGCAGCCGGTCGCGATACATCTCGGCGTGGACGTCGACGATAAGGACTTTTGTGCTCATGGGATGGTCTCTGTTCCGTCACCCTGAGGTGCTCGTCGCAAAGCGACGAGCCTCGAAGGGCGGCGGCCCGTACGCCTCGGCCGCATCCTTCGAGGCTCGCTGCGCTCGCGCCTCAGGATGACGGTTTTAGGCCAAGATGTTTTGCGGCATTGTTGAATGCGATATCCTGGCGCACTTTTTCCGTAAGCGATACGTGATCGAGAAACTCGCCGGCTTCCCGCGCTGTCTCGAAAGGATGATCCGCGGCGAACATCACGTGCTCATGTCCGAGTGCGGCGATCGCGCAGTTGAGCGGTTCGGCGGAGCACATGCCGGACGTCGTCACCAGAATGTTCTCCTTGATATAGGCGGACGGCTCCCTGGCGAGTTTGACGTTGTAAAGCTTGGCGCGGCTGTCGAAACGCCACAACAAATACGGCAGCGTCTCGCCAAGGTGGCCGAGCATCACCTTGGCGCGGGGAAAGCGGTCGAACAATCCGCTGAAGACGAGCCGCAAGGCGTGCGAGCCGGTCTCAAAGCCCCATTCCCAAGTGGCGCGGCGCAGCCCGTTATAGCCGTCGAGCGCGGGTGAGGGGGTGATCGGGTCGGTCGGATGGATATAGATCGGCGCGCCGAGCGCCTCTGCCCGCTCCCAGAAGAGGTGGAGGGAGGGGTGATCGAGATATTGGCCGTTGGTATGGCCGTTGATCATGGCGCCGCAGAATTTCAGTTCGCGCGTGCAGCGCTCGAGCTCGTCGGCCGCCGCGTGCGCATCCTGCATGGCAAGGTGCGCGAAGCCGGAATAGCGGTCGGGGCGTTTGGCGACTTCCTTGGCGAGAAAATCATTGGCGGATTTCGCGTTGCGGATCGCGGTTGCGGTGTCGCGCTCGACCTGCACGCCGGGGCCGGCCAGACCGAGGACCGCGCGCGCGATGCCCGCCTCATCCATCGAGGTCAGCCGAGCCTCGCCCAAATCGGTGAGTGCCGCCAGAAGTTTGGCGGCATGTTTGGGATCGACATGGCCGACGGTCGATCGCCAATAGCCCTCAAAATCGGGGGGTAGAAAATGCTCCTCGAGCGCAATCTTATCGACCATGCAACCCCCCGGCTTGCCACACCGGTTCTTTCCGCCGGTGCATCCTCTGTACCGTATCGCGGTGATCCTGTATCAAAGCACGAACCAAGCAGCAAGATTGCGCAGATTAACGGCAGGGCAACACATGCGGGCAACCGGCACGCGCGCCTCGATCGACAAAAGCGGCGCTAAGAGCGGCGACAAGAGTCAGGTGCAGGTGATTGCGCGCGCGGCGGCAATCCTGCGCATCCTTGAAGATGAAATGGACGGCCTGAGCCTCGGCCAGATCGCGCAACGCGTCAATCTGGCGCGCTCGACGGTGCAGCGCATTGTCGGCGCGCTCGCGGCCGAGAAATTTCTCATCGCGGCCTCGCCAAGCGGCCGGGTGCGGCTTGGTCCGACGATCTTACGCCTCGCCGCTTCGGCGCGCACCGATTTCGTCGCTACGGCGCGGCCGTTTTTGGCGAAGCTGTCGAGCGAGCTCAAGGAAACCGTCGATCTTGCCGTGGTCAAGAACGATCACCTCGTTTTCGTCGATCAAGTCATCGGCTCGCAACGGCTGCGGACGGTCTCGGCGGTCGGCGAGACCTTTCCGCTCCATTGCACGGCGAATGGCAAAGCCTATCTAGCCGAATTGGAAGATTCGGCGATCGGGCGCCTGATCGGAACGGCTTATGAACGCCGCACGCAGCGCACGCTGACGCGGCTCGACCATCTGCTGCGCGATCTCAAGGCCGTGCGCAAGACCGGCGTTGCCATCGACCGTGAGGAGCACACCCACGGCATCTGCGCCGCCGGCATCGTGACGCGCGATCCGATCGGCAATGTTCTGGCGATCTCGGTGCCGGTGCCGGCGCAGCGCTTCTACGACCGCCAGAAACAGATCGTGGACCGGTTGCGCGCGACCAAGGAGGCGCTGGAGCGGCATCTAATGGCGGCTGCTGCGTAAGCAGAGGGCGGCTTGTCCGGCCAACCGCATTGCGATACAAATGTACCGAATGACAGTACAAGCTTCGCGACCGCCGCATGATCGGGGGCGCGAAGAAACCGGGAGGAAGACGCCATGGCGAAGAAGATCCGTGGGGTGACGTTCGAGGAAAACCTCAACAATGCGATGGGTCTCCAATTCTACAATCTGTCCCATCGATTCGGTTACCAGTCGCCCAACTGGCCGTATTTCGAAGACGTCAAGATCGAGCGCATCCATTACATGGCGAAGTCGGGCGTGCTGTCGCAGCGCATCACGACCTCCATGCACAACACCACCCATATCGACGCGCCCGCCCACGTCGTGCAGGGCACGCCGTTCATCGACGAGGTGCCACTGCCGCACTTCTTCGGCTCCGGCATCGTGATCTCGATCCCGAAGAAAAAGTGGGAGCAGATCACCTACGACGATCTGGAAACGGCGGGCGGCAAGATCGTGCGGCCGCGCGACGTCGTTATCGTCAATACCGGCTGGCACAAGCTCTACGAAGACAGCGAGGACTATTTCTGCCGCTCGCCCGGCTTCGTGCCGTCGGCCGGCAAATGGTTCGTTGAGAAGAAGGTCAAGGTCATCGGCCATGACACCCAGGCCAACGATCACCCGCTGGCCACTGCGATCGGTCCGCAACGCAACGGGCCGCTGCATCCGCACCTGGCCGAAGAATATAAGGAATGGTCCGGCGGCCGCGACTGGAAGGACGATTTCCCCGAATGGGAGCCGGTGCACCGCATCCTGTTCAAGAACGGCATTCTCGGCATCGAGAATGTCGGCGGCGATATCGACAAGGTCACCGGCCGGCGCTGCACCTTTGCTTTCTTTCCGTGGAACTGGGATCGTGGCGACGGCTGCATCATCCGGCTGGTCGCGATCGTCGATCCCAAGGGCGCCTACCGCATCGAGAAGGGGGAGAAGTTCGCATGATCGTCCGCAAATTCTCCGAGGCAAAATCCTACGAAGCGCCGAACCATCGCGACTATAAATCGTTTCGCGTGTTCGGCGCCGAGATGGGCGGCTCGCAGACGCTCGTCTTCGGCATCTCGCATTTCCTGCCCGGCGGCGGCGCCGGTCCCGACGCTTCGCCGCCGGAGAAGATCTATTACGTGCTGGCCGGCGAACTCACGGTGATCGCTGCCGGCAAGGAGACTGTCGTGAAGGCGGGCGACAGCTGCTACATCGGTCCGAACGAAAGCCGCGAGATCGTCAATCGCGGCCATGACGTTTGCACCATCGCCGTCGCCGTCGCGCCGGTGAAGTGACGTTTCAGCATTCCGTCATCCTGAGGTGGCCGCGGAGCGGCCCTCGAAGGATGAACGGCCCATGTCGCCCGGGCCGTCGCCCTTCAAGGCGCTTCGCTCGCACCTCAGGGTGACGGTACAAACACAGAGTAACGGACATGTCCGAAGACCTCTTGAAAAACCCCCTGTCGCTGTTCGACGTGCACGGCAAGACCGCGATCGTCACCGGCGCGACCGGCGCTTTCGGCGCCATCGCGGCGAAGACCTTGGCCGCGGCCGGCGCCGCTGTCGTCATTGCGGCCAACAATGCGGAGGGGCTGAAGAAGCTCGCCGCGGACTGCGTCAGGCTCGGCGGCAAGGCAGAAGCGATCGCCAAGCGTCCGAGCTCCGAAACGAATTGCGACGCCATTGTCGCGGCTGCGGTCGAGAAATTCGGCGGTTTCGACATTCTGGTCGTGGCCTCGGGCCAGAACAAAGTGGCGAAGATCGTCGACCAGAAGGCCGAGGACTTTCTCGACGTGATGGACGCCAATGTCACGCAATCCTGGCTGATGGCGCGCGCCGCCGCGCGGCAGATGATCAAACAGGGCCGCGGCGGCAAGATCATCCTGATGTCTTCGGCGCGCGGTTTGCTCGGCCATCCGGCCGGCTACACCGCTTATTGCGCCTCGAAGTCGGCGGTTGACGGCATCACCAAGGCGCTCGGCTGCGAACTCGGCGCGACCGGCATCACGGTCAACGCACTCGGGCCGACGGTCTTTCGCTCGCCGCTGACGGAATGGATGTTCGCTGATGACGAGCGCGGCAAAACCGTTCGTGCCGGTTTCTTGACACGCGTGCCGAAAGGCCGTCTCGGCGAGCCCGAGGACCTTGCCGGGCCGCTCTTGTTCCTCGCGTCAAAGGCATCCGACTTCTATACCGGCCACACTCTCTATGCCGACGGTGGCTATACGGCGGGCTGACGATGGCGGGCGATGTGGCGAAGGCGCGTATCGCGGTTGTCGGCGCCGGCCTGATGGGCCACGGCATCGCGCAAGTATTCGCTCTCGCCGGACATGACGTCACCATCACCGACGCGTTTGCCAAAAGCCTCGAGACGGTGAAATCGCGCATTTCGGCGAACCTGCGCGATCTCGGCGACGACCCTGCTGCCGTCGATCGCGTCACACCGCAGCCGGATCTTGCGCAAGCCGTGCGCGACGCCGACTACGTCGTCGAAGCGGTTCCGGAAGATCTGCTGGTCAAGCAAAAACTTTTTGCCGAGATCGAGCGGCACGTGCGCGGCGATACGATTCTCGCCAGCAATACATCGGTCATTCCCATTACTTCGATCATGCAAGGCTTGAACAAGCGCGAGCGCGCGGTCGGCACGCATTGGTGGAATCCGCCGTTCCTGGTGCCGCTGGTCGAAGTGATCGAGACGCAATGGACCTCGCCGCCGACCGTTGCCTGGACAATGGAACTGCACGAGCGCGCCGGCAAGAAACCCGCCCATGTCAAAAAGGACGTGCCGGGCTTCATCGGCAACAGGCTGCAACACGCGCTGTGGCGCGAAGCGATCTCGCTGGTCGAGAACGGCATCTGCGACGCCGAAACGGTCGATGCCGTGATCAAGGCGTCGTTCGGCCGCCGTATCGCGGTGCTCGGCCCGCTGGAAAACGCCGATCTGGTCGGCACCGATTTGACGCTTGCGATCCACGAGAACGTGTTGCCGGCGATCGACAGCCGGCCGGGACCATCACCTTATCTGAAAAAGCTTGTGGCCGACGGCAAGCTCGGCTTCAAATCCGGCGAGGGGTTTCGCAAGTGGAGTGCCGAGGACCAGGCGGCAATGCGGGCAAAGGTCGTGGCGCACCTCAAAGCGTCCCGCGATAAATAAGCCTCCTTCCAAAGAGGAAGGGAACGACGAGGGAGATTTCGATGACCAACGCAAAGAAGTGGTCTGCCGTTAATCGGCGTGGCGTCCTTGCCGCCGGTCTTGGTGCCAGTCTTGGTGCTATCGTGGCGCCGGCAGTGCTGCGGATCATCCCCGCGCATGCGCAATCGAAGGGCGTCAAACTCGGTCTCGTCAGCCCGCATACCGGCCCGCTCGCCGGCTTCGGCGAGGCGGATGGTTTTATCCTCGAACAAGTCAAAGGCCTCCTGGCCAAGGGCCTACCGATCGGCGGCAAGACCTATCCGGTGGAAATCGTCAGCAAGGACAGTCAATCGAGCGGCACCCGCGCCTCCGAAGTGGCGTCCGAACTGATTCTGCATGACAAGGTCGATCTTCTCCTCGCGCAGGGCACGCCCGACACCACCAACCCGGTGTCGGATCAGGCCGAAGTCAATGAAGTGCCGTGCGTGACCACCAATTGTCCGTGGCAGCCATATTTCTTCGGCCGCAACGGCGATCCGAAAAAGGGCTTCACCTGGACCTACCATTTCTTCTGGGGCCTCGAAGACGTCATCGCCGCGTTCCTGGCGTTGTGGGACGGCGCGCCGGTCAACAAAGTCATCGGCGGCCTGTTTCCCAACGATGCCGACGGCAATGCCTGGGGCGATCCGAAGCTCGGCCTGCCGCCGGCGCTCGCCCAGGCCGGCTACAAACTGATCGATCCCGGCCGCTATCAGGTGATGAACAACGACTTCACCTCGCAAATCTCGCAGTTCAAGGCGGCAGGCGCCGAGATCGTCACCGGCAATATGATCCCGCCCGACTTCGCGACCTTCTGGTCGCAGGCGGCGCAGCAGGGTTTTCGTCCCAGGATCGTGACCATCGGCAAGGCGCTGTTGTTTCCGTCAGTGGTCAATTCGCTGGGACCACGCGGCAACGGGCTGACCAGCGAAATCTGGTGGACGCCGAACCATCCGTTCAAATCGGGACTGACCGGCGAGAGCGCGCGGACGCTGACTGACGCCTATGTGGCGGCCACCAAGCGGCCGTGGTCACAGCCGATCGGCTACCAGCACGCTTTGTTTGAAGTGGCGATCGACGTGCTCAAGCGCTCAAAGAGCATCGAGCCGAAAGCCGTTCTCGAGGCCATTGTCGCCACCAATTACAATTCAATTGTCGGCCCGGTGCGCTGGACCGGCCAACCGGTCAAGAATGTCAGCAAGACACCGCTGGTCGCCGGCCAGTGGCAGCGCAATGCCGGCGCATTCGATCTCGTCATTACTGCGAACAAGCCCGCGCCGGAAATTCCGGTGGGCGGCAAGCTGCAGATGTTGTCGTGATTGGCGGCCAGCCTCACCGCGCAGCGGAGCGCGACTTCAAACTGTCCCACCACGGGCAGACGCCGGACATCACTTCGTAGTTGCCGTCGATCACTTGGACCGGGCGGCGAAAGCCGTCTGCGGCATTTTTCAGCCGCAGCGCGCGGGCCTTGGCGTTGTCCTCCGGCGACAGCCACGCGCGGTCGTGGCCCCACATACTGGGGCCTTCCTTGCGCTCGAACGCTTGCCAGCCATCGACATCGATCGACCGAGCGCCCCAGCCGTATTCGACCATGAATTCCGACGGCGTCCAGCTATAGAACGAGGTGATGAAATCGCTGGTGTGGCGGCCGAGCGTCACCGCGACGCGGTCCTTTTCGCCGAGCGCCAGATCGTAGCCCTGGCCGACATCGTCGAAGCTGAAAAGCTCCATCATGATGTGATGCACGGCGTTCTTGCCGGTCTGGATGAAGGCGAGGCTATGGTGGCGCGGATTGAGGTGGAGAAAGCGGGCTACAAAAGGATGGGAATAGTAGTCCGTCAGCCGGAAGCCGAGCGTATCGCGATAAAACGCCATCAGGCGTTCGATCGTTTGCGGCGTATCGGCGTTGAGCACGACATGGCCGAGGCCAAGCGGCCCGGTGCGAAAGCCCGAGATCGAGCGGCCGGGTTTGAAGGGCTCCGCGGTGGTCTCGGCGCCGTGAAAGAGTTCGAGCCGGTTGCCGACCGGGTCGTTGAGCACGATCAGATCTTTCACGTGCCGCTCGTCGGCAAGCGCGCGTGCGCCGCGAGCGACTTTGATGTCGTGCTGTTCGAGCCGCGCCGCGATCGCGTCGAGCGCTGAGCCGTCCGCCAGCTCCCAGCCAAAAAAGCCGATGCCCGCGCCGCCGTCCGCCTCAACCAGAAGGCGCTGCTTGCGGTCGTCCATCCGGAAAGCGAGCGTCGAGCGCGATTTGTCGATGCGCTGGAGGCCAAGCAGCCCCGAGCCATAGCCCGCCCAGTCGCTCAAATCCTTGGCGCGGACCCCGACATATCCCAGAGCCTGTGGTCCCAGCGCTTGCGCAGCCGAACCCTGCGGAACCGTCCGATCCGTCATGGCGAACCTCATGCGGTTTTCGGGTATTCTTGTACACCGGCCGCGAGGCGGGCGGAATGTCTCAGTCGGGACCGGACTGGACCGCCAATTTCGAGTTCGTATCCAACACGCCGCTCTTGCTTGGCAGAAACGCGGCGCATAGCATGTCGTCCCAAGGGCGCTGATATTGATAGAGTGATCTGGATAACCCCCGGTCCGGGCCTGGGCTATCCGGTTTTGCTCATTCTCGTGAGATTGCTCTTCGTGCGTTTGGGCCCGTTCTCGACCACAAAGCCGCTTGAAGAAAACGCGGACCGCGAGCCGGTGATCTGGTTCGAGGTCGAGGATTTTCTTCGCTATTTCGACCATTTCCGTAATCCGACCGGCCTGCAGCGCGTGCCTTTCGAGATCTATGTCGAAGCGGTGAGACTCTATGGCCGCACCGGTCGCGTGCGGTTTTGCCGCCTCAGCATCTACAGCAAGCAGCTCCGCGCCATCAGCTTCGATGCGGTCAGTTCAGCCTATTTGAAGCCACCGGGGGCGCGCGCGCCGTGGCAAACGATCTGGGCGCCGGCGAAGCTGTTGAGCAATTTCCCCAGCATGCTGCCGATAATCCTCCGCAATCCGGGCTTTTTCTTTTCGATATTCAAGACCGCTTTGCGCGATCTTATCGGCATGCGCGCGACGCGGCACCGTTTCGAACAGTTCGTGCGTCCCGGCGACACCATCGTGTCGCTCGGCGCCGGCTGGGGCGTTCCGGGTTATGTGAAACACATCGCCGAGGCGAAGCGCCGCTACGGGATAAAATTCTCGACCTTGATTCACGATCTTATTCCGCTCGAATACGAATCTCTCGTCGAACAGCGCCACGTCGTTCAATTCCGCAATTGGCTCCAAGAGGCCCTGCCGGTCGCCGACGTCGTGCTCACCACGTCGAAGCATTCGCATAACGCCCTGATTAAGCTCGCAGGCGACGCCGGATGGCCGTTGCCGCGCGTCGAAGTCGTTGAGCCGGGCTCGGGCTTAAACGACCGGCTGATGTCGGGAGAGCAAGGGGCGATCGATTTTCCGCAGCGCTACGTGCTGTTCGTGTCCACGATCGAAATCCGCAAGAACCATCGGCTTCTGGTCAGGATATGGCGGCACCTTCTGGAGCGCCACGGCGCCGATGCGGTGCCCACTTTGATTTTTGCCGGGCAGATCGGCTGGTTGGTCGACGACCTGCTGGCCGAGCTTACGGCCAGCGCCTATCTCGACGGCAAGGTCGTGCTCATACCCGGTCTGTCGGACGCGGAGCTGCGCCAAGCCTATCGTTCGTCCTTGTTCACCGTGTTCCCGAGCCTGTGCGAGGGCTGGGGCCTGCCGATCGCGGAAAGCTTGATGCACGGCAAGTTCTGCGTGGCGTCCAATCGCACATCGATCCCGGAAGTCGGCGGCGACCTTGTCGATTATTTCGATCCCTCGAACGAGGACGACGTGCTGGCGAAAATCGAGCGGCTTTTGCTCGATCCTGGGTACCTGCAGGCGCGGGAGGCGCGGCTTAGGGCCGAATACCGGCCCCGCACTTGGGCCGATTGCGTTCACGCGCTGATTAGCAAGCTCGAACAAGCGTTGCCGGCCGACGCTCACGCGCCAGACCCTTTGCAGGGATGATCCGCCGATCTTTGGTGGATTAGAACTTGGTCGGCGTGCGCGGTGCCGAGCCGTAGCCGACGTCAAAATTCTGCTCGGCCTCGATCTCGGCCTGGCTGAACAGCCGTTCCCATTGCTGCAGCGTCAGCCGCTGTTCCCGCGTCTGTGCCGCCCGCGCCCAACGCCGGCACCGGTCAGCCCACTCGCCGATTTCTTCCGCAGAGGACTTGAACATGGCGGATGCCTCTCAAGTCGTCGATGGCAATGTAAATGCAGGACCGAGTAAATGCCTTCCACGCACCAGTGTCGCCCGCGCGGCGCGTGCGTCAAGTGCCGTTTGGAAAAGCGCCGGTAATTCCTTCGGCCGCTTCAGCACCGACCGCAGCATGGCGCCGATATTGGTGGTGCCGTTCGGGCGCATCGCCGCGACGGCCGAAGCCGGCAATGCGCGTTTGGCCGGGTCGGTAATGACCCGGATCGCGGCCACCGGCAGTTCGTGCGCCAGACCGACCGCGGCAACGATATGGGATTCCATATCGACCGCGATAGCGCCGGTCTTCACATAGAGTTCGCGCTTCTCATCGGGATTGGCGATCGGCGCCGGAACACCGAGCAGCACGCCCGGGATGGCGTCCGGAATGGTCTGCAAAAGCTTCAGCGACCATTCGCGGCTGATCGGCATCCGGTTCTCGCCGGATATAACAGCCGAACCGACCACGCAGGTGCCGGGCCGCAGCTGCGGTGCCAGCCCCCCGGCGACGCCGAAACTAATGATGCCCGGACACCCTTGAACGTGCTCCCGAGCATCCGCGATCGCTGCTGTGAGCTTGGCTGCCAGATTGCGACCATCGCCGCTGCAGATGACACGCACACCTGGCCCTGCCGCTATGCGCGCTTCAAACGCTAGTCCGACGACGATAATCACGTGGCCCCCACCTGTACTTCAATCACACCGCGATCAGTCGCATTGCGATCAATCACACTGCGAGATTTTAAGTCCCAAGATCGCCTGCGGGAGCGGCCGAGCATGCCCGTCTCATACCGGCCGTCTTCGCAGTTAGCCCTTCGTGACAACCGGCGGCGGCGCCTTGCCTTTGCCGACATCTGCACAACCAGCCATGCTGAGAAGTGCCAAAATAACTGCCGTCCCGAACGCGAGCCTTTTCATTTTTGCCCCCTGTTGAGATGTTGAAAACTAAAGATAGAAGGGGCACCCAAGGTCCACTAGTGCAGAAAAGCCACACCTCACAGATGAATCGGTGCTGTTGCACCTCTGGCCGGATTAGCCTTTAAGAAAATTTCCTATGTGGCGTGCAAATGACAGCTCTCAGATGAGGATTTTCGCCCCTATTGCCGGGATTCTCGGCCTTGCGCTGCTAACCGGGCTGGTTGCCTATTTCGGCTTCGCCTCTGTCATGCAGGCCGTGTTTAGCTCGGAATGGGGCACGGCCTTCGTCGTCCTTGCCCGCGCCGTGGCGCTTATCGGGTGCGGCGTCGGCTGGTGGTTCCTGCTCACGCCGAACCGGCTCGGCCCGCAGGTCTTTATCGGCCTGCGCTTTATCCGCGAGGCCATCAATTCTTTGTTCCCATTTGCCGTCGTCGGCGGCGACATCATTGGCGCCAGGCTTCTGGCCCATTTCGGCACGGCGATGAGTTTGGCCATCGCCAGCGTTTTGATCGACATTTTCGTGCAGGTCGTCAGCCTCTTAATCTATGTGGGCACGGGGGTTGGCATCGTTCTCGACGTCCCCGGCCCGCATCGCCTCAGCACCGTGACTTTCGTCATGCTGGCGATCGCATTGCCGGCGGTGGCAGGATTTTTCCTGGCGCTCAACTTCGGCGCCTTCGACCCGGTCGTCCGCTGGCTCGTTGATTTTGGCGAGAAACGCCGCTGGTCGATGTTCGCCCACGTGGTCGATCTCGGCGACCGGCTGCAGCAGATCTGGCGCAATCATCGCGGCTTGTCAGGATCGTTTTTCGTTCACCTGGTGACGGTTTTCTTCGGCGCGGTTGAAGTCTGGATCGCCTTTCACTTCATGGGCCATCCGGTGAGCGTGGCGGCCGCGATCGCGATCGAGAGCATCGGTCAGGGTGGCAAGGCGGCGGCCTTCATGCTGCCCGGCGGCATCGGCGTGCAGGACGGAACCATGATCGCAGCGGCCTCGATTTTCGGCGTTCCTGCCGAAGTCGCGCTGGCGATGGCGCTGATCAAGCGCGTTCCCGATCTGGTGCTCGGCATCCCTTCGCTACTAGCGTGGCAAGCGCTCGAGGGGCGGCGGTTCTTCTCGCAGCGCAAATCGGCCGGCGGATGACGTTGGGCCCGGGATTGCGTCAGTGACCGCTAAACCCATGATCGTTCGGCCCAATTGCTGGGCTTACTTTCGCCATTTCTTTTGCGTGCATGGGGTGGGGCAGCGCCATATAATATGCTTGTTCTCGTAATATAGGCGTTCTCGGGCTCAACGGGACCGCGTGCGGGGTGGGGGCGTGAACGAGTTTTTCACCGAGTGCGTCTTTCTAGCGTCGCTCGCTTGTTATGCGGCGGCGACGCTCGGCTGCCTCTATGCGCTCGTGGCTGCCTATGCGGCTCGCCGGTTTGTTGCCGTGGCGAGCAGCACGGAGGCAATCGAGACTCCAGCGATCACGATCCTCAAGCCGCTGCATGGAACGGAACCCAGTCTGTATGCCAATTTGGCCCGCTTCTGCGTTCAGGATTATCCCGGCCCGGTGCAAATCGTCTTCGGTGTGAGCGATCGCGCCGATCCCGCGATCGAGGTGGTGCGTAAAATTGTCGCGGACTTTCCCGATCGCGATTTCACCTTGGTGATCAATCCGCGCCGGCACGGCAGCAATCGCAAAATTTCGAATTTGATCAATATGGCGGCCGAAGCCCGCCACGACGTCCTGGTGATATCGGACAGCGATATCGTCGTTGATCCGGACTATCTGAAAAACATCGCGGCGAACCTGCAACAAACCGGCGTCGGCCTCGTCACCTGCCTCTACCGCGGGGTTGCGGCGGAAGGTATCTGGGCCAAGCTCGCTGCTGCGGCCATCGACTACCATTTCCTGCCGAGCGTGCTGGTCGGCTTGATGTTCGGACTTGCCGCGCCTTGTTTCGGCTCGACCATCGCGATCCGCAAAGAAACGCTCGGCATAATCGGCGGCCTGCACGCGGTGGCCGATCAGTTGGCCGACGATTATGCGCTCGGCGCTGCGGTACGGCGCGCGGGATTTAGCGTCGTCATTCCGGCCTATATTGTCGGCCACGAATGCACGCAGACTACGGCGCAAGGCCTGTTCCGCCACGAATTGCGCTGGGCGCGCACCATCCGCTCGGTGGACCCGCTGGGCTTTTTCGGCACCGCAATCACGCATGCTTTGCCGCTCGCCTTGTTCGGGCTGCTGCTCGGCGGCGTCACCCCGCTCGCCGTGCTTGTGCCCGTGGCCTTGGCCTGCCGCGCGGTGCTGCAGATGGAGCTCAAACGCGCTTTCCATCTGCGTGCGAGTTTCTACCGGTCGGGACCGCTGCGCGATCTGGTGTCGTTTGCGGTTTTTGTGGCGAGCTTCTTCGGCCGCGGCGTCGAATGGCGCGGCCATCGCTACGGTGTGGAGGCCGACAAAACACTGGCTTATTACGGTGAGGTTGAAACGTGATGCGCAGCCTATTCCTCCAAGCGCCTTCGTTCGACGGGTTCGATGGCGGAGCGGGCGCGCGCTACCAGATGAAGCGCGAGGTGAAGTCGTTCTGGTTCCCGACCTGGCTGGCGCAGGCCGCCGCCATGGTGCCGGGCTCCAAGATCATCGACGCGCCGCCGCATCGGCTGACTTTCGAGGACATCGAAGACGACGTGACGTCGCACGATTTCATCGTGATCCACACCTCGACGCCGAGCTTCAAGTCCGACGTGAAATCGGCCGGCATGATCCGCGCGCTTAACCCGATGGCCAAGATCGGCTTTATCGGCGCCAAGGTCGCGGTCGAGCCGCAGGAAAGCCTGGACGCCGCGCCGGCGATCGATTTCGTCTGCCGCAACGAATACGAGTTCACCATCAAGGAACTCGCCGAGGGCGCCGACTGGTCGACCATCAAGGGCCTGTCCTATCGCGGACCGGACGGCAAGATTGTCCACAACCCCGAGCGCGAAGTCCTGATGGACATGGACAGGCTGCCGTCCGTGCTCCCGGTCTATAGGCAGCTCAAGGTCGAGAACTATTTCGGCGGCTATCTCAAGCACCCCTATATGAGCTGGTATACCGGCCGCGGCTGCAAATCTCGCTGCACCTTCTGCCTGTGGCCGCAGACCATCGGCGGGCACAAATACCGCGCCATGTCGATCGATCGCGTGGTTGAAGACGTCAAATACGTCATGAAGGAATTTCCGCAGGTGAAGGAGATTTTCTTCGACGACGACACGCTCACCGATGATCATCCACGCGTCGAGGCGCTGGCGCGTGGGCTCGGCCCGCTCGGCGTCACCTGGTCGTGCAACGCCAAGGCCAACGTGCCGCGCAAGACGCTAGAAGTGATGAAGGACAATGGTTTGCGGCTCCTGCTCGTCGGCTATGAATCCGGCAATCAGAAGATCCTGCACAACATCAAGAAGGGCGTGCTGGTCGAGGTGGCGCGCCGCTTCTCCAAGGACTGCCGCGAGCTCGGCATCATCGTGCACGGCACGTTCATTCTGGGCCTGCCGGGCGAGACGTCAGAGACGATCAAGGAGACGCTGCAGTTCGCCAAGGATGTGAACCCGCGCACCCTGCAGGTGTCGCTGGCCGCGCCCTATCCGGGCACCTTCCTCTACAAGCAGGCGAAGGAGAACGGCTGGTTCGCCGCCGATGTCGACCTGCTCACCGATGACGGCACGCAGATCGCGCCGCTCAACTACCCGCATCTCGGCCACACCGAGATTTTCGATTCGGTTGAGGAATTCTACAAGAAGTTCTATTTCCGCCCCTCCAAGATCGCCGAGATCCTGGGCGAGATGCTGACCAGCCGCGACATGCTGATGCGTCGCCTGCGCGAAGGCGTCGAGTTCTTCCACTTCCTGCGTGAGCGGCGCGAGACGGCGTAGGAACGCGCAGTCGCTATCACGTCTTCAGATAACCGTTCTGCCGAAACCAGGTGACGGCGTCGGCGATTGCTTCGGCATAGGGGCGTGCGCGATAACCAAGCTCGCGCTCGGCCTTTGCCGAGGTGAAGAACATCAAATCCTTCGCGAGCTTAAGCCCCGTGGTGGTGACGAACGGCTCCTTGCCGGTGAAATGCGCGATCGCTTCGGCGCCGTAGGCAATCGGAAAGATCAGCCGGCGCGGGATGCGCAGCTTCGGCGGCTTGCGGCCGACAAAGCGCGCGATCTCGCCCAGCATGTCGCCGAGGAGAACATCCTGCCCGCCGAGAATGTAGCGCTCGCCGATGCGGCCCTTTTGCCATGCCGCGATGTGACCGGCGGCGACATCCTCGACATGCACCAGATTGAGTCCGGTATCGACGAAGCCGGGCATGCGCCCCGATGCCGCTTCGACGATGATCCGCCCGGTCGGCGTCGGCCGCACGTCGCCCGGCCCGATCGGCGTCGACGGATTGACGATGACGGCCGGTAGGTTTTGCTCGGCCACCATCTCTTCGACCAAACGCTCGGCGACGACCTTGCTGTATTTGTAAGCGCCGACGGCGGATTTCGCCTCGAGCGGAAAGGTCTCGTCGCTCGGCGCGCCGTTCGGCCGGGCCTTGAGCGTCGCGACGCTCGACGTATAGACGATCCGCTCGACGCCTGAGCGCTTTGCCGCATTCATCAGCGCGCGCGTGCCGTCGACATTGGTGCGGAAGATCTCATTGTCGTCGCGCGCCCATAGCCGGTAATCGGCAGCGACATGGAAGAGGACGCGGACATTCTGCATAGCGCGTTCAAGCGAGCCGGCATCGAGCAGGTCGCCCTGCGCGATGTCGAGCCGTGGATCGGCGATATTGACCCGGGAACTCGTGGAGCGCACCAGCACGCGCACCTGTTCCCCGGCCTGCGCCAAGCGGCGCGCGACCGCCGAACCGATGAAACCGCTGGCGCCGGTAACCAGGATCATTTGCGCCCTCTATATTCCGTTCTCCCGCAGGCGGTATACTCGGTACCAAAGCTATTGGCACTTGCGTAACAGACGTCACACCGATTGATTGAGGCTGGGTCCATGCTCGTATTTCGCCGGTTAATGACGGCCTTCGCCGTTTGCAGCGCCGTCTGTCTTGGTGTTGCCAATCTCGTCGGGCCAGCGGCCGCACAGACCGCTGCAAAGGCGGCGGTTTCGCCGCGGCAGGTCCAGGTCGATTTGTTTCGCGGCCTGGCCGACATCTTTTCGCGCGGCATGGATACGCTGACCGAAAGGCTCAATCGCCAAGGTTTCACCGCGCGGGTTTATAGTACCAACGGCTGGCAAACGGCGGTGCGGCGCATCGCCGACCGTTATGCGCGCGGCGACAAGGACATCGTGGTCCTCATCGGCCATTCCTTGGGAGCCGACGCGACGATCGACGCCGCCAATGCGCTCAACGCGCAGAACATCCCGGTCGAGCTCATCGTTACGTTTGACGCCACGCATCCGCATCAAGTGCCCAAGAACGTTCTTCACTTCGTGAATTTTTATCAGAACAACGGCTTTGGCAAACAAATTAGTCCAGGCCCAGGATTTCAGGGTGAGCTCAGCAATGTCGACCTCACCGCGGACACGAGCCTGTCGCATGTGACGATCGAGAAATCGCCCCGTCTGCATGCGCAGGTCATCGCAAAGATCGCCGACGTCGTAAACAAGGACCTCGCCAACAGGGTGCAGACGAAAAAGCCGAAACCCAAAAAGCGGCAAGCCGCCAAAGCCAAAGCCGCGAACGCGCCAACAGGGCAGCAATGAAACTGCCGAGCCGACGCGCGCTGTGGCCATGTTCGATTAATTTGGCTGGCGCCATTGAACCCGGAGCGGGCCCGCCTAAATAGGGTGCGCCATAACCTTCTGGTCGCCATGGGCGCTTTTTCTTTCCTTCTCAATATTCTTTGGATCGTCTTCGGCGGCCTGTGGATGGCGGTCGGCTGGGTGATTGCCGCCATCATCATGGCGGTCACTATTATCGGCCTGCCCTGGGCCTGGTCGGCATTCAACATCGCGTCCTATACGCTGATGCCGTTCGGCCGAAAGGCCGTGTCGCGGGCGGAATTTACCGGCCATGACATCGGCACTGGCCCGTTCGGCCTTTTGGGCAATATCATCTGGCTGGTGCTGGCGGGCTGGTGGCTCGCGCTCGCTCATCTGATCACGGCCGTGCTGCTCGCCGTCACCATCGTCGGCATTCCGTTCGCCTGGGCGCATCTCAAACTTGCCGGCATCGCACTGTGGCCGATCGGCAAGATGATCGTGCCGTCGGATGCCGTGCCGTTGCGCTTGCCGCGTGCCGGGGCTTAAGCCGCTTTCCGCAGCCACACTTTGTTATCGTGAAACGCCGCGCCGCCGAACGGCGCGATCGAGTCGGCGCCGGTCAGCGTATTGATGCCGCGGCCGTCGGCGTATGCCGAATTGGGCCAGATCGATTCCGCGATCAGCACCCCGCGGCGCACGCCGTCGAACAGTTTGGCATGGAGCCGCACTTGGCCGCGCCGGTTGCCGAGCGTGACCAGGTCGCCGCTGACGACGCCGAGCGGGGTGGCATCGTCGGGATGGATCATCACTTCGGGTCGCCGTTCGCCGGAGAGCGAAGTCTTGGTTTCGGTAAAGGTTGAATTGAGGAAGCCGCGCGCCGGCGAGGTCGCGAGCCGGAACGGATGTTCGGTGTCGGCTTCCTCGATGACCTCCCAGTGATCTGGCAGCGCCGGCATCGCCGCCTCGGTGACGTTCCGGTGCCAGCGCCGAAACGGCACATTGGGCCAATCCGGCTTGAAGCGGAATTTGCCGTCCGGATAGGCGAAGCCGTTGAGATAATGCGCGGTGGCGAAATCCGGCTGGCAGTCGATCCAGCGATTGGCCTCGAGCTCCGCGAGCGTGCCCCAGCCGGATTTTTGCAGCGTGCCGTCGATCAGCTCGCGCGGCGTCATGGCAAAGCCCGGATGCTCGGCGCCGAGCCGCTTGCCGAGCCCGCAGATCACCTCGTGATTGTTGCGGCATTCGCCCGGCGGCTCGATCAGCTTCGGCCCGAGCAAAATGTATTGGCTGCCGCCGGCGGTATAGATGTCGTCGTGCTCGACGAACATCGTGGCCGGTAAAACCACGTCCGCCATCCGAGCGGTATCGGTCATGACCTGCTCGTGCACGCAGACGAACAGGTCGTCGCGGGCAAAGCCGCGCTTGACGGTGTCCTGCTCGGGCGCGACCGCCACCGGATTGGTGTTCTGGATCAGCATCGCGGTGACCGGGGGGCCGCCGAACAGCGCCTCCTTGTCGCCGGTCAGGATCGGTCCGATGCGCGATTGATCGAGCATGCGGATCGAAGAATCTTTGATATCGCCGCCGTCGATCAGGCTGATATCGAGATGAAAGATCGCGCCGTTGTTGTGAAAAGCGCCGCCACCCTCGTAACGCCACGCGCCGGTGACGGCGGCGATACAGCTTGCAGCATGCATATTGACCGCGCCGTTGCGCGAACGCGAGAAGCCGTAGCCGAGGCGGTAGAACGCGCGCGGCCGTTCGCCGGCGAGGCGGGCGAAGGCTTCGATGGTCTCTGCCGCACAGCCGGTAATTTTGGCCGCCCAGTCCGGACCGCGCGTGCGCACATGTTCGGCAAGCTCGTGCGGCGCATCGGTGTAGCGTTCGAGATAATCCCAATCGGCTTTGGTGTCGCGAAACAGGCAGTGCATCACCGCGCAGGCGAGCGCGCCGTCGGTGCCGGGGCGGATCAGCACCGGCAGGTCGGCCTGCTTCATCGTCGAATTCATGTAGACGTCGACGGCGACGATCTTGGCGCCGCGTTCTTTGCGGGCGCGCGTCGCGTGCGTCATCACATTGACCTGGGTGTTCACCGCATTGGTGCCCCAGATCACGACCAGATCGGACTTCGCCATTTCGCGCGGGTCGGAGCCGGCCAGCTTGCCGGTGCCGGCGATGAAGCCGGTCCAGGCCGGATTGACGCAGATGGTGGAGAAGAAGCCCGAATATTTCTTGGCGTGACGCAGGCGGTGAATGCCGTCGCGCATGACGTAGCCCATGGTGCCGGCATAGAGATAGGGCCAGACCGCCTGCGCGCCGTGCTTCTGCTCGGCGCGGACAAAATTCTCGGCGACCAGGTCGAGCGCGGCGTCCCAGGACACCGGCGCGAACTCGCCAGAGCTTTTCGGGCCGGTGCGGCGGAGCGGCTGCGTCAGGCGATCGGGATGATGCACGCGCTCGGCGTAACGGGCGACCTTGGCGCAGATCACGCCGTCGGTGTAGGCGTTGTCGGCCGCACCGCGGACCCGGCCGATCGTGTGCCCATCGATGACCTCGACTTCGAGCGCGCAAGTTGACGGACAATCGTGCGGGCAGGCGGACGCGGCAATGCGCGGGCGGATGAGCTGATTCATAGGCGTTTTCAGCTATGTGGGCGGATTCCGCCGCCCGCTAACTCCTCGATTCCAACAGAGTTTAGACGATATCACAGGGCAGCGGTACGGGAACTAAAGTCGGGCCCGCAACCGCTTGGCCGCCGCGACCATGGCCTTGAGCTTTTCGTCCGCCAAAGCCCGGCTGATGGTCATCAGTCCGCAATCGGGCGCAAGCCACACCTGTTTGGGATCGATATGCTCAAGAGCCTCGGCGACGCGGCGCTCGATCGCCTCGACCGTGGGGGCCGGCGAGTCACCCGGGTCGACGCAGCCGAACATGACGATCCGGTCGCCGCACATTTTCAGCACTTGCGGATCGAAACTGCTGCGGCCGAATTCGACGGTAAACCCGCCGATGCGGGTTTGCATCAAATGCGGCAACAGGTCGGCATATTCGTAGTGGTGCTGCCGGTCGCCACCGCCCGGATAGCCGTAACAAAGATGAACCACGGTCGGCACCGTGATGCCGTCAAGGCAGCGATCGAGCGCCTTGGCCCCATAAGCCACGACCTTGTCGTGATAACGCGTCATCGCCGGCTCATCGATCTGCAACACCTCACAGCCGGCAGCCTGAAGATCGCGCAACTCGGCATTGATCGCGGCCGCGACATCCATCGCGAGCTCGTCTTCATGGCCGTAGAATTCGTTCGCTGCGCTGTCGACCACCGTCATCGGTCCCGGCACCGCCATTTTCAGCGGGCGGGCTGTATGCGACTTGGCGGCGCGCAGATCGCCGACCGAGGCGGCCGCACGGCGCGAGATCTTGCCGGTGATGCGCGGCACCATGCGATTGGCGGCGCGATTGCGGTACACGGCCTTGTTGACCAGCGTCTTGGTGTCGATCCCGTCCCACGTCCCGGCAATGTGGAAGATGAAGTGGGTTCGCCGCATCTCGCCATCGGTCAAAATGTCGAGGCCGAGTTCTTCCTGCTCGCGCAGAACGACGACGGTGGCGTCGTCCAAGGCCTCCGTGAGAGGCGCGCCGGACATCCGGAACATGGCCTCGCTGCGCTTGGTATCGGCAAGCCAGGCAGGGCGCGGAAAGCTGCCGACGCTGGTCGTGGCAAGAGCTTGAAATGGCATCTGGAATTCACTGCTATGGGCCGTTGCGCTATCGCGCGGCGCGGACGATAGCACGGCAACTCCGCAACGTAACCGCGCCAGCCGCCGAAACCGTTCATGAGATGCGTTAACTCATCTCGCATCGCCCGCAATGTTTGATGGACGGCGCAAGCCCGCAACATATATTCTGCGCCGGCGTTAAAGACACCGCGTCAGGGGGAGAGAGAAGATGAAAGCCGCCGTTCTCGGCGAGCGCGGGATCGAGGTCCGTGACCTGCCGAAGCCCGAACCCAAGCCGAATGAAGTTTTGATCCGGGTGCGGGCGTCGAGCCTCAATCGCGCCGACCTTCTGGTGGCAACAGGACACCAGCACGGCAGCGTCGGCGGCGTCGGCGCGCGGATCGGGCTCGAATGTTCCGGCGAGGTCGAAGCGGTCGGCAGCGACGTGAAGGATATCAAGGCGGGCGACCGGATGATGGGCTCGGCGCCGGGCGGCTTCGCCGAATATGTCGTCACCGATGCCGGCCGGGTTCATCGCATCCCCGGCAACAACATGACCTTCGAACAGGCGGCGTGCTTTCCGGTCGCGCTACAGACCATGCACAACGCGGTGGCGACGGCGGGCCGATTGAAGCGCGGGGAGACGATGCTGATGCAGGGCGCCAGCGCCGGCGTCGGCCTCATGGGCATGCAGATCGCCAAGGTTTTGGGCGCTTCGCTCGTGGTCGGGACGTCGACGAATGCGGAGCGCCGCAAGCGGCTCGCCGAATACGGCTGCGATGTTGCGGTCGATACCAGCAATCCGGCGTGGCCGGACGAGGTCAAGAAAGCGACGGGCGATAAGGGCGTCAACCTGATCGTCGATCTGGTTTCCGGCGGCGTCGCCAACGGCAATCTGGCGGCAGCGGCGCTCTTGGGCCGCATCGTCAATGTCGGCCGGCTCGGCGGCATGAAGGACGAATTCGACTTCGATCTGCATGCGCTCAAGCGCATCGACTATATCGGCGTCACATTCCGCACCCGCAGCGTCGAAGAAGTTCGTGAGATCAATCGCTTGATGCGCGCGGACCTGTGGCCGGCGATCGAAGCGGGAAAGTTGTCGCTGCCGATCTACAAAACTTATAAACTTGTCGCCATCGCCGACGCGCTCTCGCTGATGCGCGCCAACCAGCATTTCGGCAAAATCGTCATCACGGTGTCATGAAAAAGAAGCAGCGGGCGCGAAAAAAGAAGCCAACAAAGAAATCGGCTTCCACAGCGCGCGCTTCTAAGCGCGAATACCGGCTTGCTCTCGGCGGATCGGTCCGGCATAGATTTAACATGACTGATTCGGCCAAGGGCCCCGCGCCGATATTGGCTGCGGGCGGAATCGTCTTGCGCGGAAATTCCAGGCCACGCATCGCCATCGTGCGGATGCGGCGGGAAAAGGCCTGGGTGCTGCCGAAAGGCAAGCTGATGCCGCGCGAGCATCCGCGCGACGCTGCCAAGCGCGAGGTGGTGGAAGAGACCGGGCACGACGTATCGGTCCACGAATTCCTCGGCTCGATGTCCTACGCGGTCGAAGGCAAGATCAAGATCGTGCAATTCTGGCTGATGCGCGCGATAGGCCCGCCGGTCCACGAACTGATGGACGACGTCAAGGCCGTGAAATGGCTGCCGTTGCGGGACGCCATCAAGACGCTCAGCCGTCCGCATGAAAAGGTGTTCCTCACCCACGTCGGACCGATTGCGCTCGCTCACGTGAAAAAAATCCAGCATGAAAAAATGCGGCCCGCGTCCCGCAAAGGCACGCGGCGGCGGCGGGGACCGCCGTCGTCACCCACGGCGCCAGCCGCGCCGGTCGAGCATGTGATTGCGATGGACTACGAAAAGGCGCGGCCCAACGTTTTCGTCAAAGCGCTCGGCAGCTGGATCGGCCGGGTTGCCCACAGCACGGCACGCCGGGCTGGCTGAAGCGCGCCGTTTCGTCGGTCATTTCCGCGACGAGCATGGGCATCAAAGGCGCCGCATTAGCGCGGACTTAGCTGCGCGATCTCGTGTTACGCTTCTTGTCGCCGGCCGGTTTTGGCGGACTGCTCGTTGCGGCCGAAGGCTGCTCGAGGGCTTTCGCCAATTGGCGCGCTTCGGCGAGCAGCGCGGTGATGAGCGGCGTGGTCGGCTCGCGGTCGAGCACCACGAGGCCGACCGCATGGGTGACCAGCGGATCGACGATCGGGATCGAACGGACATTGTCGGTCAGGCCCAGCGTCTCCGCGAGTTTCGCCGGCATGATCGTCGCCCAGCGTCCGCTGCGGACATGGGCAAACAGGACGATGACGGAATTCGATTCGAGCGTCGGCGCCGGCTCGCCGCCGGCCAGGCGCAATAGCCTGTCGAGAATGCGCCGGTTCTGCATGTCCGGGGTCAACAGGCAGAGCGGAATTTTTGCCACTTCCGCCCAGGTGACCTCGTCGCGGTCGCCGAGCGGCGCGGACCGCGAGGTCAGCAGGCGGTATTCTTCCTGATAGAGCGTCACCGATTTGACGCGGCCGAGCGGCTCGTTGTCGAGATAGGTCAAGCCGGCGTCGACTTCCAGATTCTCGATCATGCTCAGCGTCTGGATCGAGGTCCGCGACAGGATGGTGAATCGCACTTCGGGATGCTTGGCCCGGTACGGCGTCGTCAGCATGGCGCTCATGGCAAGCGCGGTTGGGATCGCGGCAATCCGCAGGTGGCCGACCAGGCCGCGCTTGAGCGCGTCGACGTCCGCCCGCATGGCGCGGGCGTCGCCGACGATGCGGCGGGCCCATTCCAGGACGCGTTCGCCTTCCGGCGTGAAGCCGCGAAACCGCGAGCCGCGCTGCACCAGCAATACGCCGAACATGTCTTCCAGATACTTTATTCCCGCCGACAGCGTCGGCTGGCTGACGTGGCAAGCTTCGGCGGCGCGACCGAAATGCTCTTCGCGGGCGAGCGCAATAATGAATTCGAGCCTATCGATCATATAAATACATGCTGAATACTTGCGCTTCCTAAATTCTTGCGCTTCGACGCGAGCGGCGCCCAGCAGTCCCCATAGGACTACTCTAGAGCGCGCGCGAAATCATATCACGGCTCGCTGAGCGCCTCTTCGCTTTCGGCATCTTCGCTTGCGGCCGCGCCACTCAAAGCGGTTTCGGGCGTGATTTCGTGGAACAGGCTGTAATCGAGCAACAGCCTGCCCTCCGCCGAAAGACTGGTGATATCCCGGTAGCGGTAATTCCAGCGGATGTCGCGATACGAATAAGGCTGGCGGGCATAGAGCTGTTGCGCCGAATTGTCATCGACGCCGCTGACATTCAGCACAAAAGCGGCCTCGGTCGCGGCGAGGTCGTCCGGCGTCAGGCCGTAAAGCTCGCTGGTCTCGTCGATCACATGAAACAACGTCCAGCTCAGCGCGAACATCGGATGTTCGCGGCGGTCGAGCTTCAGCTCATAGTAGCGCCGGAGCTGATGGCCTTCGTTCATGTTCTCCAGCTTGAACAGCCATAGCCGCGCGGTCGCCTGCGAGATCGTGTTGTTGCGGGCATTGGCGATTCGGATCATCAGGGTCGGCCGGCCCTGCTGCATGGTGACGACCGGATTTTCGGCGAACAGGAAGCGGGCGCGCGGCCGCGAAAACCGGGCGAAGATCAACCCGGTCATCACCGCAAGAAAGCTCATCCCGGTGAAGATTTCGGTCGTGGCGATAAGGTGGCCGTAGTCGGTCTGCGGATGCATGTCGCCGTAGCCGACCGTGGCGAGCGTCTCGATCGAGAAATAGAACAGGCTCATCGGCAGATCGGCCGAGACATTGGCGACCGGATCCGTGCCGAGCCAGTAGAGGAAGGCGAACACGGCGTTGAGGCCGATAAAGATCGCCGCCGCCGTGGCGAAGAACACCGGCCAGTAGACGGTCAGCGCGCGGTGATAGAGATCGGTCCAGAACCCGGCAGCGAGTCCGCGGGTCTCGACCACGCGCGCGCCGACCTGCACGACGCGCGATTTACTTTGCTGTCCCGGAGCAACCAGTTTCGGATTCTTCGCCAACGCGGATCAACCCTTGTCAAACACTCCTAGGCCGGCACCTTGGCGGCGAGACGGCTGAAGACCTTGCGGGCGTTGCCTTTGAAAATCTTCTTCCTGTCGGCGTCGCTGATTGGCGCTTTGTCGACATAGCGTTTGGTGTCGTCGAAGCCGAAGCCGGTCTTGGGATCGTTGCCCTTCACCGCGCCGACCATCTCGGACGCGAACAGAATGTTGTCGATCGGCACCACTTTGGTGAGGAGGTCGATGCCCGGCTGGTGATAGACGCAGGTGTCGAAGAAAATATTGTCGCCCATGATCTCGGCAAGCTCGGGCTTGCCGTTGTTGAGCGCAATGCCGCGGAATCGGCCCCAATGGAACGGCACCGCGCCGCCGCCGTGCGGAATGATGAATTTCAGTTTGGGAAAGGTCTTGAACAGGTCGGACAACAGCACCTGCATGAACACCATGGTGTCGGCGTTGAGATAATACGAACCGGTGGTGTGCATCGCCGGATTGCAGCAGCCGGAGACATGGATCATGCACGGCACGTCGAGCTCGATCATCTTCTCGTAGAGCGAAAACCACGACTTGTCGGTCATCGGCGGCGAGTTGAAGTAGCCGCCGGACGGATCCGGATTGAGGTTGCAGCCGATGAAACCCATCTTGATGCAGCGCTCGAGCTCGGCGGCGGAGTGCTGCGGGTCGACGCCCGGCGATTGCGGCAATTGGCACACGCCGATGAAATTCTTCGGATAAAGCGACACGACACGGGCGATCAGATCGTTGCAGATCTGCGACCATTCGAGGCTGACGCTCTCGTCGCCGATATGGTGGCCCATGCCCGAGGCGCGCGGCGAGAAGATGGTCAGATCGGTGCCGCGTTCGCGCTGCAATTTGAGCTGGTTCTGCTCGATGCTCTCGCGGATTTCGTCGTCCGACATTTTCAGCGCGGCGCGCGACGGCATCGCCGCCTTGTCCTTGGCGTTGGCGGCTGCGGTCTGCTCCTTGCGGAAGCGGTGCAGGTCCTTGGGCTCGGTGGTGTAATGGCCGTGGCAATCGATGATCATGTCTACGCCGCTCTATGGGTTGGGGAACGCGCGATGCTACGGCTCGGAGCGCGATTGTCAAACAGTGACAACCATCTATAAGGAGGGCCATTATCGCATGGGAGGCACGAAAATGGCTGAACTGCAGCGGCTCAACGGGATCATTCGCGCGCTGGAAGCGGGCCAGCATGCGCTGACCTGTTTCACGCCGGCCGAGGTATCAGGCGCGGTGGCGATGGCCACGTCGAAATACGACGGCTGCGTGTTCGAGATGGAGCATCAACCGTGGGATGGCAGATTGTTGCGGGATTGCCTGCAATACGTGCTCAACCGCGCGCAGATTGCCAAGGCCGCTTCCGTGGTGCCGGGCGTCACGCCTTTGGTCCGCGTTCCCGTCAACGGCGTCGAGATGGCGCAGTGGCACGCCAAACAGGCCCTCGATATGGGCTGCTACGGCGTCGTTTTCCCGCACATCTCAACGGTCGAGGAAGCAGCCAATGCGGTCGGTGCTTGCCGCTATCCGCGCCTGAAGAGCGCCGCGCATTTTAATCCGCCCGGCATTCGCGGCGACGGCCCGACGACAGCGGCGCGCTATTGGGGCCTCAGCCAGCAGGACTATTACCAGAAGGCCGATGTCTGGCCGCTCAATCCGCAGGGTGAGATTTTCGCCGTCCTGCAGATCGAGGATACGCGCGGCGTCGAGAATCTCGACGACATGCTCAAGAACGTGCCGGGGATCGGCTGCATCCTGATCGGCGAAGGTGATCTCTCACAAGAGCTCGGCTATCCGCGGCAATACGAGCACAAAGTCGTGCTCGAATGGATGAAGCGCATCGTCGACACCTGTAAGAAGCACACTGTCGTCGTCGGCCATCCGCATGTCGAGACGCACAATGTCGAGCGCGTCGTCAGCGAAGGCTACCGCTTCCTGATGTGCGCGCCGGTGCAGAGTTACGGCCATCTCGACAAGACGCGGCAGATCGTTGGACGCGGGTGACAGGTTCTCGCCGCACCGCGTAGTAGGCAAAATCAATCTCGCGCGTCGCCGCAAGACGCGCACGCGATTTTGCCCCCTCTGAGCCGTCCGTCAGCGCGTCTTACCCACCCTGCGGATATGATGCTCTATTTCTTGTCCGCCTCGGAACGCGGACCCACGAAGCTGCCGGCGGCGAGAAGAAACCATGCCAGGAAAATGTACCAGGCGGGGTTGGCGGTCAGGCCCGGGATCGGCAACGAGATCGGCAGCGATGCCAACACGCCGAGCATCGCCAGGCAGCCGGCAATAACGAAAAGTGCAACATTTGGCGCACGCAATTTCATCGAACCCTCAAACCTTGCAAGCCAAGCTCTCCACGAAATAAGCCAATAAAGCGGGATTGAATGTGTCTTAAGACGGTAAAGTTTTGCTTAGCAGCGACAAAACCGCCCAGGCATGTGGGTTTATGCGTTGCTTTTAAGCTTCTAATAACGCCTCAAATCTAATGATCCGGACGTGTCTGGCGCCTCGGCCACCGAGCTCTAGCGCATTGTTCGAGCGAAGAATTATCCTGGACACCAAGTGCCGCCCGCGGACACATTCCGGCTGGCGCTTTCGGGACCGTGCCTCTGAGGAGTTCGCCATGCGCCTGATCAAAAGATTTCTCAAAGATGAGAGCGCGGCAACTGCGATCGAATACGGGCTTATCGCGACCGGTATCGCACTGGCGATCATCCCGGTGATCACCGGTCTCGGCACCAAGCTCAAGACCACGTTCTCGTCGATCTCAACCGCGCTCAAGTAAGGCCGGCTCGATAAGCTCCGCACAAGTGACGCGCCGGTGGGGCGCTTTCGCGCCCGCGTAAAAGCTGCCAGAAAGCCGCCAAGAATTTCGCCGGATTGGGTGCGATAGCCGGTGCGGGACGGCTTCGCGCCTGTTTCTATTTTCGGGTGGGCGGCGTCAGATGGAGCCAATCGATCAGTTTACCGTGGTGCTCGGCCTTGCGGTGCTGATCGGATGTATCAATCACATCTGGGTCAAACTGCCGCCGGCGATCGGAATGTTGCTCGGTGCGCTCGTCGTGTCGTTTCTGATCGTCGCCAGCGATCATGTGCTCCACCTGCATGTCATGGGGTGGTTTCGTGAAACGCTCGGCGACGCCGATCTGCCGCACTTTTTCCTCGACGGCATTCTGGCGTTTCTCCTGTTCGCCGGCAGCCTGCATGTCGATGTCGCCGAGCTGAACCGGCGGAAATGGCTGATCCTGATCTTGGCCACGGCGAGCGTGATCATCTCGACGATGATCTTCGGCACCGGGATTTGGCTTGTATTCGGACTGATCGGGATGGCGGTCCCGTTCGTCTGGTGCGTCCTCTTGGGCGCGATCCTGGCGCCGACCGATGCGGTCGTGGTCGAAAATCTGTTGCGCAAGGTCGGCCTGCCGCCAAGCCTGCGCGCCGCGCTGGTCGGCGAGAGCCTGTTCAATGACGGCGCCGGCGTGGTGCTGTTCCTGTTGGGGCTGGGCGTCACGCAGGGCGACGTCATTCACCTCGGCCACGGGCAGGTGCTGCTCGCGCTGACCCGCGAGATCATCGGCGGCGCTTTTGTCGGCCTTGCCGCCGGCTGGTTTGCGGCGCTGCTGTTGCGGTCCGTTAACGAACCGGGCTTGCAACTTCTGATATCGATTGCGCTGGTGCTCGGCTGCTATCGTTTGGCGCTGCAATTCGATCTGTCGGGGCCGATCGCCGTGGTCGCCGCCGGGCTTTGCGTTGCGACGCCGTCACAGCGCTTCGGGCTCAATCCGGATATGCGCGCGACGCTGGTCGGATTCTGGTCGCCGCTGAATCAGCTCTTGAACGCGATGCTGTTCCTGTTCATGGGTCTGCATATTCTCGGCCTCGTCGTCACGCCCGGCGCGCTGTTGCCCATCATATTCGCCGTGCCGCTTTCGATTGCATCGCGGTTTGTCAGCGTCGCCGTGCCGCTCCTGTTCTTGCGCGAAAGTCTGCGCGAAAAACTCCGCGACGCCACGGTGCTGACCTGGGCCGGCCTGCGCGGCGCCATTTCAATTGCGCTCGCCTTGACGCTGCCTGACTCGCCGTGGCGCACGGATCTCCTGGTCGTCACCTATGCGGTCGTCATATTCACTATCGTCGTGCAAGGATTGACCTTCGTTCGCGTGCTGCACTCAGCCTATGGCGAGAAGAAAACTGCCTAATCTCGTCACGCCGCGGCGTTGCCTTTCGGCAGGTTGTACATGCCTTCCGGCAGCGTATCGAGAAACTCGAGCACCTCCGACGTCTTCACCACATCGGCGTATTTCGCGTTCATGTCGCAAAGATTGATGGCGTGGCTCGCTTGCGAACGGTCGAAGCAGCCCTCCTCGGCGAGCGCGATGCGGTAATTCAGGCTGAAGGCGTCGAGTACAGTGGCGCGCACGCAGCCTGACGTCGTTGTGCCGGTGACGATCACGCTGTCGCAGCCGAGCAGCGTGAGATAGCTCGCCATATTGGTGCCGAAGAAGCCGGACGGCTTTTGCTTGAGCACCACGATATCCTTCGGACCGGGCGCGATCGGCGTGACGATCTCATTGCCGTCGAGATTGGTGACAATGGCCTGCCGGTCCTCGTTGCCACGCGAATTTTTCCAGAGCCACGAACCGGAATCCCAGTTGTCGTCGCGGCGCACGCCGGTGGTGTAAAGCACCGGCACGCCCTTACCGCGGCATTTGTCGATCAGCGAGCGGATATAGGGCAGCGCCGTCCAGGCATCCTCGCCGCAGGAATTCCGCCAGCGCTTAATCGATTCCAGGATCGGCTCCGGGCGGTCGCCGCAGAAGGCCCAGTTCACGTCGATGACGAGGAGCGCTGGGCGCTTGCCGAAGCCGCCGCGCGCGCCATAGCCCGACATGTCGAACACGGCCTTGTCGCGTTCGGTGAGAAACTGGTTCCAGATGGGTTCCGACATAATGACATTCCCTTTACTGACGGCTTTCAGGACTAAAGCGTAGCACGGACGCTGTTGACAAAGCTCATGTCGATGATTTCGTCATAGCCGACGTCCGTCTTCAAGAGGCCCGCGCCCATGACGACGGCCTTGGCGGTGTCCCACGAAGCGTGGCTGACCATGCCGTCCTTGCTCCAAAGATTGTCGCCGAATGAGCGGTCCAGCGTCGCCTTGAGGTCGTCGAGCGACATGGTCGGAAATTGCTTCTTGGCGATGTCGGCCGTCTCGTCCTTGTTGTCGTAGACGAATTTCAGCGCCTTCATCATGCCGCGGACGAAGCCGCGTACCAGTTCCGGGTCCTTCTGGATCGAGTCGAGCCGGACATTGAAGGTCGAGTAGGCGTAAGGGCCGAACTCCCTTGGAATATTGTAGAACGGCTCACCCCAAACGCCGTTGCGGATGCCTTGGGTGATGAACGGCTCGGTCGCGTTGCCGATCTGCGCTTGCCCGTTTTTCACCGCCGGCATAATCGCCGAATTGGCGGTCTCCACGAGCGTCACGTCGGTCTTGGCGTCGAGCTTCCATTTGTTGAGAAGATAACGCGTGATCGAGTTCGGCGTGCCACCATAGGGTCCGCAGGCGATCGATTTGCTTTTGAAGTAAGCCGCCCAATCGGTGTTGGTCGGTTCGGATCCCTTCGCCGCGCAAAAATAGACATTGCCGCGATCGACACAGTTCACCACGGCGCGCAGCTCGGCACCCTTCGCCTTGGCATAGGCATCGTGCTCCGGTCCGCCGATAAACGCAAAGGCCTGGCCCGAGAGCACCGCATTGGTATGGCCGCCGCCGGTCTCGATGGTCACAAGGCTGACCGCGACATCGTCGAACAGGTTTTTCGCCATGCCGACATAGAGCGGCAGATAGCCCATGCCGTGGACCGGCTCGGCGATCAGCACCGACTTCGCATCGGCACGCCCGATCATGGGACGCGCGATGACCGCGCCGCCTGCGGCCACACCGGCGCTAAGCACCTGTCGCCTATTCAAATGATAGGCGCCCCGCTTCTTTATCGTGTCCATAACAACTACCCCTGTGCGATTGCTATTGCTTGACGCCTTTGCGCAGCACGCTCTCGATCCATGACACCGTCACGTACATGGCGATGGCGAGCGTCGAGAGCACGAGCACTGCGACCCAGACCAAAGCGATATCGTAGGTCTGGCCGGCGTAGAGAATTTGCCGGCCGAGTCCGTGTTGCGAGGCGATGAATTCGCCGACGATGGCGCCGGTCAGGGCCAGGCCGATATTCACCCGCAGCACCGAGATGATCCACGGCAGGCAGAACGGCACGATAAGTTTGCGGAACACCTGCATACGGCTCGCGCCCAGCGAATAGAACAGCCGTTCTTGATCGGGATCGACAGCCTTGACGCCCGCATAGGTCGTCAGTGTTGAAACGACGACGGTGAGTGCTGTCGCGATGGCGACCTTGGACGTGAGCCCCATTCCGAGCACCAGGATGACGAGCGGGGCGAGCGCGAGCTTCGGCAGCGATTCAAAACAGATGATAAAGGGCTGCGCGATGGCGGCATAATTGCGCGACCACCAGAACGACAGCCCGAGCATGGAGCCTGACGCCGTTCCGATCAGAAAGCCGATGATGGTCGAGCGGAAGGTGAAGCCGATATCGGTGAAGGCGTCGCCTTCGGTGAAGAAGGTGACCAGGGTGTTGAAGATCGCGCTCGGCTTCGACCAGAAAAAGCCGTCGATGAAGCCGTGGTCGGCGCCGATCTGCCACAGCGCGATCACGGCGACCAGGATTCCAATCTGCGTGCCGATGATTGCCCAGAGCGGCCAATCCTTGCGCACCGGCAGGCGCCGGATCTTGCGGGCCGGACGGACGCTGACGATCGGTTCGGCGCGCGCGCCTTCGCTGACGACGCCTGCGAGCCGCGATGTCTCCTGGACCGTCATGCGGCCTCGTCAACGGCTGAGTGATGCGCCGCAGTGAGTAGCTCCAAGCAGCGCTCCTTGATGGCGATGAATTCGGGCGTGAGCGTCACGCTGCGCGGGCGCGGCCGCGCGATCGTGGCCGGGATCGTCTCGACGATCCGGCCCGGCCGCGTCGCCATGACGTTGACTTCGTCGGAGAGGTAGATCGCCTCTTCGATGTCGTGGGTGACGAACACCACAGTCTTGCCGAAGTCGCTCCATAGTTGCAGCAGCCATTCCTGCATTTGCAGCTTGGTTTGCGCGTCGAGCGCGCCGAACGGCTCGTCGAGCAATATGACGTCGGTGTCGAACATCAGCGTGCGCAGCAGCGCCGCGCGCTGGCGCATGCCGCCGGACAGTGCGCTCGGATAGAGATGTTCGAAACCGGCAAGTCCGTAGCGGCGGAGCAGCGGCAGCGCGCGATCGCGCGCGGCTTGCAGCGGAACGCCTTGGATTTCCATGCCGAGGATGACGTTGTCGAGCACCGTGCGCCACGGCAGCAACAGGTCTTTCTGCAGCATATAGCCGACGCGGCCGATCATGCCGGTTGAATCGAGGCCGTCGATCACAACGCGTCCGCCGCTCGGTTCGAGCAGTCCGGCGACAACGTTGAAGAGCGTAGACTTGCCGCAGCCGGAGGGACCAATCAGGCTGATGAAGCGGCCCTGAGCGATGGCCAATGTCACCGGCGCGAGCGCCTCAAAGACGCCGCCCGGCGTCTTGAAGGTCATGCTCACGTCTTCGAGGCGAAGCTTTGCAGGTTGAAACATCGCGCGACCGAATGGAATTCGAGTGCAGCGCCGCAAGAACTATGCCAGTAAAATGCATTGTGATCGCGGGTTTTGCTCTCCGCAATTGCATAATCTTGCGGCAGCACTGCCGGTCTGGCCGCCGCTGCCGCAATGTTGCCCCTATAGGGCAATTTTCAACTTTGGATTGGGCCAAGCTGCAGAATGCTTGCCTTTTGCGGCAGCAGTGCCGCCTCGAAGGCGCTCGTGATCGCGTCCTTGCTCTTGCCGGCTCGCACCGCGTCGCCGATGACGCTCAGCTTCTGTCCCGGCCGCACCAGCGCGCGAAAGCGGCTGCCGGTGCCGACCCGCGCCTCGTAGTAGAACCAATTCCGCAGCTGCGGCGACGAGAACAGACGCGCCATGCCGGGGACGCGCGCCAAGCCGTGATCGAGGATCCAGGTGACGAGACGACCGAAGCGCGGGTGACGATATTCGGCGCCGGTCGCGATGACGATGCGGTCGAACGGTTCGAGCAGTGCCGGACGCGCAGCGATATCGGTCGCGTAGCGAAATTTCACGCCGCGCGTTTGGCACGCCGCAACCAGATGGACGATGTAGCGCTCGAAGCTTGCTTCGTTCGCTTCCACCTCCTGAAACAGCGGCGCCTTCCCGGCATAGCGGAAGGCGCCGCCCGCCTGCTCGCCCTTCTCGTAGACCGTCACGTTATTGCCGTCGGCGACGAGCGACGCATAGGTCAGGCCCGCCGGCCCGGCGCCGATCACCGCGATGCGTTCGCCCTGCGGCGGTTGGGCATCGGCGAACGCGGTTTCGCGGCCGGCGGCGCCGTTGACGACGCAGCCGATGCGGGCGCCGCCGCGCATTTCATTGATGCAGGTATTGCAGGCGAGACAGGGCCGGATCGGCTCATCGCGGCCGACTTTCTCGACCCATTGCGGATCGGCGATCAGCGTGCGGCCGAGCGCGATGAAATCCGCTTTGCCGTCTTCGACCGCCGCACGCGCGGTTGCGGGATTGCCGAGCCGGCCGACCGCGATCACCGGAACGCTGACGTCCTTTTTCACCTCGGCGGCGAAGTCGAGAAACATCGCGTCCGGAAAGCTCATCGACGGCAGCACGATCTGCGCCGACGGCAGCGAGCGGTAATGGCCGGCGGTGATGTGCAGCGCATCGGCACCGGCTTGCGCTGCCCATTGCGCGATCTGGCGGCCTTCGCCAAACGGCATGCCGCCCGGGAAATAGTCCTCGACCGATAGACGATAGATGACGGCTAAGCCCGGCACCTTCTCTTTCACCGCGCGCAGAACAGACAAGCCGAAGCGGGCGCGATTGAGCAGGCTGCCGCCAAATTCGTCGGTGCGGAGGTTTTCGAACGGGGCGTGGAACTGCGAAATCAGATAGCCGTGCGCGGCGTGAATTTCGACGCAATCGAAGCCGGCTTCCTTGGCGCGCTGCGCCGCCGCGACATGGGCCGCGATCGTTCTGGCGATGCGCTCCTTGGTCATTTCCTCGGGAACGATGGTCTCGAATGTCGTCTCGTAAACCGGATGCGGTATAGCCGATGGCGCGATCGGGGTTTCGCCGCAAATATCGATGCGGGTGTGCCCGCCGGCATGACCGAGTTGAATCGAGGCCTTGGCGCCGCCGCGATGGATTTCGGCAACCAGCCGCTGCAGGCCGGGAACAAAACGGTCGTCATAAATCCCGACTTCGCGGCGGCGATGGCGGCCCACCTTTTCCGGCGAAGCCATTTCAACGGTGATGAGGCCGGTGCCGCCGCGCACGCGCGCCATGTAATAGGCGATCGAGTCCTCGGTGACAAAACCCTCGTCGTCCGCCGTGCGCGTGGTCATCGGCGGCATGACGATGCGGTTTTTGATTTCGACCGGTCCGATCCGCGCTGGCGTCAAAAGGATGTTCATGAGACGTTCATTGGGCTCGCGCCAAGCCACCCAGGTTACAAAACCGGGATCTCGCCGCCGTCGAGATCGATCGTGGTGCCATGCAGCCACGAGGCGCGCGACGAGACGATGAAGGTGACGAGATTGCCGACATCCT
>DASQRX010000118.1:0-4611 GCA_035642635.1 Xanthobacteraceae bacterium | reverse complement strand
GATCGGCACGACCAGTTCGCCGGAGAGATATTTGCCGGTCCACGATTCCGGCGCCGCGATCAGATCGTCGACACTGCCTTGCGCCACCAGATGGCCGCCGTGGATGCCGGCGCCGGGGCCGATATCGAGCACATGGTCGGCAGTGCGGATGGCGTCCTCGTCGTGTTCGACCACGATGACGCTGTTGCCGAGATCGCGCAGGCGCTTTAAGGTTTCGAGGAGCCGCGCATTGTCGCGCTGGTGCAGCCCGATCGAAGGCTCGTCGAGCACGTAGAGCACGCCGGTGAGGCCGGAGCCGATCTGGGAGGCAAGCCGGATGCGCTGGCTCTCGCCGCCGGACAATGTGCCCGAGGCGCGGGCGAGGGTGAGATATTCAAGCCCGACATCGACCAGAAAGCGCAAACGCTCGCGGATTTCCTTGAGCACGCGCACGGCGATTTCGTTCTGCTTGGCATTGAGCTTTTGCGGCAGTTCGGTGAACCAGGCCGCGGCGCCCTTGACCGACATTTCGGACACTTCGCCGATATGGAGGCCCGCGATCTTCACGCACAAAGCTTCGGGCTTGAGCCGGAAGCCGTTGCAGGCTTCGCACGGCACGTCGGTGAAATAGCGAGCGATCTCCTCACGCGCCCAATCGCTGTCGGTTTCCTTGTAGCGCCGCTCGAGATTGGTGATGACGCCTTCGAAGGCGCGCTTGGTTTCATAGGCGCGGGCGCCGTCGTCGTAGGAAAAGCGGATCTCGCTGTCGCCGGAGCCGTAGAGGATAGCGTCCTGCGTCTTTTTGGGCAGGTCCTTCCACTTGGTGTCGAGGGTGAACTTGTAGTGCTTGCCCAGTGCTTGCAGGGTCTGGACGTAATAAGGCGAGCTCGACTTGGCCCATGGCGCGATAGCGCCTTTGCGCAAGGTGCGCTCCTTGTCGGGAATGACGAGTTCGGCATCGATGTGCTGCTCGACGCCGAGCCCGCCGCATTTTGGGCAGGCGCCGAACGGATTATTGAACGAGAACAGCCGCGGCTCGATTTCCGGAATGGTGAAGCCGGACACCGGGCAGGCGAATTTTTCCGAGAAGGTGAGGCGGTCTGCGGTTTCGTTACGCTGCTTATTGGCCTTGCTACGGGTATCGGCGCCGGCTGACGGCCCGCTATCTGCCAATTCGGCGACCGCCAAGCCGTCGGCAAGTTTCAGTGCCTGTTCGAGCGAATCCGCGAGCCGCGCGGCGATATCTGGCCGCACCACCAGGCGATCAACTACGACGTCGATATCGTGGGTGAATTTCTTGTCGAGGGCCGGCGCTTCGGCGATCTCGTAGAACGCGCCGTCGATTTTGACGCGCTGATAGCCGCGCTTCATGAACTCGGCGAGCTCCTTGCGGTACTCGCCTTTGCGGCCGCGCACCACAGGCGCGAGCAGATAGATCCGCGTACCCTCAGGGAGCGCCAGGATGCGGTCGACCATCTGCGAAATGGTCTGGCTCTCGATCGGCAGACCCGTCGCGGGAGAGTAAGGCACGCCGACGCGCGCCCAAAGCAGCCGCATGTAATCGTAGATTTCGGTGACGGTGCCGACGGTCGAGCGCGGATTGCGCGAGGTGGTTTTCTGCTCGATGGAAATGGCGGGCGACAGGCCGTCGATCTGGTCGACGTCCGGCTTCTGCATCATTTCCAGGAATTGCCGCGCATAGGCGGACAGACTTTCGACATAGCGGCGCTGGCCTTCGGCATAGATGGTGTCGAAGGCGAGCGAGGATTTGCCCGAACCGGACAGGCCGGTGAAAACCACCAGCTGGTCGCGCGGAATATCGAGATCGACGTCTTTGAGATTGTGCTCGCGCGCGCCACGGATGGCGATCACGTGACGATCGCGCCGGGCAGGGGTTTTAAAATCTTTTTCGTTGTTACGGCTGTCGTTCATGCGAAAAAGGCCCCGTTCCGCCGCGCTCACCGCCGACGCTGGGACCACCTTTTTGGCTTCAGGCACTTCGGGTTCTCTTGCCGAACATAGTGAGAACGGCGAGGCATTGCCAGTGCAGGCAACAGGTAATCCCCGGCTCTTCAGGCGGGGAGAATAAGGCTCGCAAATAGCGGCTGAAAATAACAAGGGCCGGCATACGGCCGGCCCTTGGTGGTCGCTTCAATCGGGTACGCGGAACACTACGCAACACGGCAGAGCTAGTAGGGTCTGCCTCCAGCCCAAGTGAAGCGGTAATTGAGGCCGAACGTGACGACATGCATGTCGGATTTGATCGACACCGGCGTTTGCGCGAAGCCGTTATAGGTCTGGGTGCCGAAGTCGTAGAAATTGTACTCGAGCTTGGCCGAAAAGTTTTCCGTCAGGCCATATTCGACGCCGACGCCGGCGGTGAAGCCAGAGCGCGTGTCGGTAATCGTTTGGTTGAACGGGGAGGCCGGGTTTACCAGAAGGCTCTGCGTGTAATCGACCTTCATCCAGGCACCGCCGCCCTTGACGTAGAACAAGAGCGAATCGGCGGCATAGCCGACGCGGCCGGTGACGGCGGCGAACCATTGCGGCGTGGATGTATTGTTCTCGGTAAGGCCGGTGGTCGTGCCGACGCTGGTTATTCCGCTGAATCCGACATCCGTCCACGATCCTTCGATCCCAACCACCCAGGGCGCGAATTCGTAATTGGCGCCGACTTGCCCGCCGCCGACCACGCCGCCCGGATTGACGTCGAGCGGGCCGGTCAAGACGGTCGCCGGCGCGCCGACTTGGTTGTAGGTGTCGCGGAGAGCTGCGCCGCCGACGTGACCGCCGAGATAAATACCGGTCCAGTCGTAGAGCGCGGGCCGGTAATAGGGCGCGGGAGCGATCGGGGCTACGGGCAAATCAGCCGCATGCGCGAGCGGCACACACGCCGCTGCCGCCAAGACCGACGTCAGCAAACCCAAACCAAGACGCTTCATACCAGACCCTCGCAGGCAATTGGCCGCGTAAGCTTCTGCGTCCGCCGCAGTATCAATGGTTCCTAAAGCCGCTGCATAGTGTAAAAAAACAACAGAGCGCCGGATTCCGGATGCGGCTCCATCGAGGCGCTTGCCGGCAGTGTTGCGGCGGCTTGCCGAAGCCGCGCGTGACAGGAATTTCGTCATCCGGGATGGTCGCGACCCCTTGATTTTGCCGCGCAAGCGTCCTAGAACAAAATAGGAACATAGCGACCGGACGCCGGCCGGCACTGGTACGCGTGTGGATAACCCGCGCGATCCGCGGATCGTCCTTGCAGGGGGGCGGTCCGCGACTAGTGTCCGGAGCGAGATGCTCGCAGCCGGAAGGCGCAGGCCACGCCGAGCAAGCGAAATCCGGATCGCGGAAACACGACGTAGCGAAATACGTCATCAGGAGTAAGGCCACTTTTGGGAGTAAGTCATGGCGGGAAGCGTCAACAAAGTTATCTTGATCGGCAATCTCGGCGCCGATCCCGAAATCCGCCGCACCCAGGACGGGCGGCCGATCGCAAATCTGCGGCTCGCCACGTCGGAATCCTGGCGCGACAAGACCACCGGCGAGCGGCGCGAAAAGACCGAATGGCACCGCGTCGTCATTTTCAACGAGAATTTGTGCCGGATCGCCGAGCAATATCTCAAAAAGGGCTCGAAGGTTTACCTCGAAGGCGCATTGCAGACGCGCAAGTGGCAGGACCAATCCGGCCAGGATCGCTATTCCACCGAGGTGGTGCTGCAAGGCTTTCGCGGCGAGCTGACCTTGCTCGATCGCGCCGGCGGACCGGGCGCCAGCGGCGGCGGCGATATGGACGAGAGCGGCGGCGGCGATTTCGGCTCGCCCGGCCCGACGCGCAAAGTCGCGGCCGCGGCCGGCGCCGGATCGATGCGTGGCGGCGATATGGATGACGAGATTCCGTTCTGACCACGGAGGCTTGCTCCACCGTCATTGGGGGCAGGGTGCGTTTATCCGCTCATTCCCGCGTAGGCGGGAATCCAGTTAGGTTGCTCATGACTTGCAATCTGGGTCCCCGCTTTCGCGGGGACGAGCGGCCAATGCTCACACACGATGATCGACATCATCTTCGCCATCAAATTCGTGCACGTGCTCTTCGCCGCGGTGATGTTTGGCACTTGGCTGTGCCTGGCGATGTTCATGCTGCTGGCGCATCGCTCCGGCAATACGTCGGTCGTGGCTCTGACCTCGCAATTCGTCGTCACCGTCGAGAAAGCGGTGATGATCCCCGCCATCGTGCTGCAGCCGATCAGCGGCTTTCCGCTCGCAACGGCGATCGGCCTGCAGCCGCTTGGCGAATTCTGGATTTTGGTCTCGCTCGTATTCTATGCCGGAATCGTCGCGTGCTGGTTTTTTGCCGTGCGCCTCGAGATCCGCATCCGCGGCGTGGCGCGCGAAGCGGCGCTGGAATCGCAGCCGCTGCCGAAAGCCTACCGGCGCCAGTTCCGCACCTGGTGCGCGCTCGCCGTGCCGGGGCTGCTCGGCGTAGCCTGCATCTTCGCGCTGATGATCTGGCAGCCGCGGCTCGATTGAATGCGACGGAATATTTAGCCGGTCTGCGCTAGATTTTCCTGGCCGTTTTGCGCGAGCGCCACCAGCGCCGGCCCAGACAGAACAAACGTGAGACATTGCGGCAGCGGG
>DASQRX010000117.1:0-22047 GCA_035642635.1 Xanthobacteraceae bacterium | reverse complement strand
CTTGGCGCGCCGGTTGCAGCCATGATTTTCGAAAAAACCGGAAGCTGGCTGCCGGTATTCAGTCTCATTATCGGCATGGATATCTTAACCGGACTGCTGGCGCTTTTTGTGCTCAAGCCGATGCGGCGGCGCTTGATGGCGGGCGCACACGCCTAGCTCAGTCGCACGGTTTTTTGGAATATCGTCTGCCCGCCGCGGCGGAGAGGCCGTCAATTCAAGCCAAAAAAAGCAGGCCTTAGCACAGCGGCTGTTGGCGTCGCGCCGATGACTGCCCGCCTCTGCGGGTGCGTGGACACCTCTCTGACGCAGCCGAAGTTCCCCCTTGGTCTGGTTTCAGACATTGCCAAACAATTTTCGGACGCGCATCCTTGCAGACCAAGGTGGGCGCGAGACCCCGACGTCGGAAAAGGGTGGCGCGGCAGGCGTCATGAGAGGCTCGTTCGGCTGGCGCGAAGCGCGCGCCACCCTCTCCGTGTCCGCCGGCTGTGAGGTGTTGCCATGGTGACTTGGATGGTGACTTGGATGGTGACTTGGAAGGTGACTCGGAATTGCACCGAACACTCGAAATGGCGCGTGGTCGTTGTAGCGGGCGCGTTGTCTGCCGCGTTGAATATGACCGTGCCGGGTTCGGCCCATGCTCAGGGATTTTTTGATTTTCTGTTTGGCGGCCCGCAGCAGCGACCGGCGTCACCGCCGGCATACGACGCCCATCCGCCGCCACCGCCCGGGATCGGGCGGGTAGCGCCGGCGCCGCTCGGGCAGGAGAATGTGAACGAGAACGCCGGCAGCACCGGCCATGGCGTGGCGTTCTGTGTGCGGCTGTGTGACGGCCAGCACTTCCCGTTGGAGAAAATGGCCAACGGGACACCGGTTGAAACCTGCAAGGCGATTTGTCCCTACAGCCAGACCAAGGTTTTTTTTGGCAGTGAAATCGGCGCCGCCGTCGCCGAAGACGGCCAGAAATATACCAATCTCGGCACCGCCTTCGTGTACCGCAAGCAATTGGTGGCCAACTGCTCCTGCAACGGCAAGGACGCGTTTGGTCTGGCCTCCTTTGATGTAAAGACCGATCCCACTTTGCGGCCCGGCGACATCGTCTCCACCAAGGACGGACTTTTGGGCTACAATGGAAAATCCGGGCAATCCGCCTCGTTCACGCCGGTCAATCCGGCAACGCTTCCCGTGGACATAAGTCCCGGAGCCGCGCAGCCACAGCCGCCACCGAGCCCGGCGCCGGCCGCTGGTGAAAAACTTGGCGCAACAGTGCAGCCGGAGAAGCGGCAACCTCAGGCCGCGCCGCCCGTCGCGCCCGCCCAGGGTCATGCCACGAGGCAATGACTTTCCGGCTATGCTCGATGAACTCGCCGACGCCCAGCGGCGGGAATCATGTCGCGGGCGATGCTTTGGCAATCCGCTGATCGATGGCGCCAAAAATTGTTCGGCCGGAGTCGGCGAGGAATTGCTCTAATCGCGTGGCGAAGGCGATCGGCGTTTCCACCATGGGATAGTGTCCCGAATTCGCGATCGTCTCGATCTGGGCGTGGGGATAGAGGGCGGGATAGACGGCGCGCACCATATCCTCACTCACGCCTCTGTCGTATTCGCCGGCCAGAACCAGCATCGGCATTCGGACCTTGTGAGCGTCGGCCGAGAGGTCGTCTTTGACGAACGATACCATATAGTTTTTGAAGGCCTGCGGCAGCGCCGTTTCGCGTGCGCCGCGCAACATGTGCTGCAGCCATATTGGCGAAAGCCGATTGCCCACGGACTCGCCGATCACCGCGAGTGCAGCGCCGTCATCCTCGCATGCCTTCGCGAAGAATCCGAACGTGGCGTCGTCGAACGGCAACGCGCAAGCCGGCACCGGCGTAACGGCGATGACCGACATGACGCGTGAAGCGGCATCCATCGCCGCCTTCTGCGCCGCCTTGCCGCCCATCGAATGGCCGATCACATGAAACTCGTTCCAGTCGAGCCGGTCAGCAAGCGCGACCGCGTCAGCGGCGATTTCGCCGATGGTGAAGGAGCCGACGACGTCGCGCGATTTTCCGTAGCCGCGGATATCAATAAAGGCGTAAGTATACCGGTCGGTGTCGAGCGCTTCGAAGATCGGCGCGAACACGCTGTGATCCGAGAACCAACCGTGGATGACAACGACCTTGGCGGGTCCGTCACCTATTGTCTTGTACCAAACCATCGGGGCCCCCTGGAGCGTGATCCTGAAAAGTGGAATCCGGTTTTCGGAAAAGTAAAATCTAGTTGCTCAGCCCGGCGGACTGGACGACCGTCGTCCATCTCTCGGCGTCGGCCGCATTGAAATTGCGAAATTCCTCCAGCATGCCGCCGATCGAGTCTACCCACCATGGCGACGGGGCACCATCCGGCTCAATCTTTATCGCAGTGCACAACGCGGCCGGTTGTGGCAACCGACGTCGCGTCGTTTTTGAGAGCGCCGATGTCATGTTTGCGCTTCTTGCTAAACATGATGCGCAGCGGATTGCCGCGGACCATAGGTGCGAGGGCGGGCGTTTTTGGCCGGGCGTCTGCGCCAGGTCATGTCGCAATTGGCATGAGCACCGCGGCATGTCTCAGTCGGTACCATGTCTTATTCGGTACTATGTTGCCGCTCAAGTCATACGCAATGATGTCCAGAGTCGTTTCGCAGCGAAAGTGGCAACTTTAGGGAACAAGCAACGCTGCCGTGTTGTTACATTGCCGATATGTAATGCTCTCGACCGATCGTCACTTGCTTGGCGCTGCTTGCCAAGCGTACAATGAGGGTGCGCATTCGATCGATTGAGCAACATGCCCACAGGTATGGGAGGACTCTAAATGGCGCGTGCGAAACAGACTTCAAAGCGAAACCGTCGGAGTAAGGCCATCCCCGTTCTGGGAATCGCCGGCGTGTCATTTGCTATGGCCGGTGCAGCATCCGCGGCGACCGGTGGAACAGCGGCGGACATTCCGGCGCAGAACACCACGACGCATCACGAACTCTACCTCGGTGAGGAAGAGATTTCCGACGTCAGCTTGTCGACATTCTATGTGTTCGACAAGGAAAACGCAGCACCGACTCAATCCGGCGAAAAGACCGCCTGGTGGGGTGGATGCGGCCGGTGCGGTGGCTGCGGCTGCGCGTGGAGGCGCTGCGGCGGCTGCGGTGGTTGCGGTTGTGGCGGCTGCTGCTGGTCTTACGGAACCGGACGTTGCCGCGCCTGCTAGACGCGAGCACATTTCCGTTACGTCAATTGACACAGGTCGTCATGGCCGGGCGCTCCTTGACCCGGCCGGACCTGTGTCGTTTATTTTGGGCCTACACATTTCGGGACTCATTCACCTTGGACGTTCGCCGAATGAGTGGCCGTAAATGAGCGGCCTAATGTATCGGCCCTCAACGTATCGACCCGTGTCGCCGCATTGGCGAGCGGCGTTTTCTCAAGCTCAAGAATATTTGTCCGACGATGGCGATCCACACTGGCGGTAAGAAGCCTCCGGTCCCGCGTGCTGGACCCGTGGTAGGTGGTCGCGGCAAAAAAAGCGCGGCGCAGTTCGACGGCAAGGACGTTCTGCAATTCGCGCCGAATTTCTCCGTGTATGTGCTGCCGCCCGATACCGTTTGCCTTTATTCCGAGGATCGGAAGTTCTTTCTTCACGGAGAACTCTATTGCGCGGTCGCGGAGGCGATCGGCGCCGGAAAGAGTTTTGCGCAGATCACGCGCGATCTTGGGAGAAAATATCCGCTCGATAACGTCAATGAAGCGTTCAAACGTCTGATCGACCGCCGCTATGTCGTTGCAAAAACGCGTTCCGCGGCGGGAGCGGCGGCCGCCTATTGGGCGAGCCTCGGAATGCCGCCGGGAACCGCGGAGGAAAACCTCAGGAAATGCCGCGTCCGCATTCAATCGATCGACGTGAAGGGCGCAAAGGAGCTCGGCTCAGCGCTGAGCGAGCTCGGCGTTCGCCTGGTGACCGGCAAAGCCGACCTGACGGTCGTGATGGTGAACGACTACCTTGAAGCACGGCTCGATGAACTGAACCGGAAGCACCTTTCGGATAAGACGCCATGGCTGCTCGCGCAGCCGTCCGGCATATTCCCTCTGGTGGGGCCGGTGTTCACGCCGGGCCACAGCGCTTGCTGGGTCTGTCTCGCCGATCGGATGATACGGAACCGCGAGATCAAGGGACTCCTCGACCGCACACAGGCGCGCCGCGTCGTGGCGTCGCCTCTCGCCAAGGATACGCTCGGGCAGAGCGCGACCGCGCTCGCAGCCACGGAGATTGTGAAAGCGATCGCCACCGATTTCCGCACCGAATTGCGCGATCACATCGTCAGCCTCGATCTCTTGGGCTCGAGCATCGTGAAGCATTATGTCGCACACCGGCCGCAATGCCCGGCATGCGGCAGCAAGACGCTGCGCGACCCGCACCGCGCACCTGTGCCGATCGAACTCAACGGTGGTGCCAAGCTGATTATGACCAGCGGCGGGTACCGGTCGGTGTCGTCGCGGGCCACGGTTGCGCGCAATAAGAAGCACGTCAGTGCGCTCACCGGCGTGGTGACGAAGCTCGAGCGGATCGAGGCCGATTTGCCGCTGAATACCAACTACTCCGCCGGCCACAATTTCTCGGGGCCCGCCCAGTCGGTCGACGAATTGCGTGCGGGCCTGAGCGGCGGCAGCTTCGGCAAGGGCAGCACGGCCGAGCAGGGTGAGGCGAGCGCGCTGATGGAAGCGATCGAGCGCTATTCCGGGATTTATCAGGGCGACGAAATCAGGCTGACGCGGCGGTTTACGGATTTCGCGCCGGGCGAAGCGATCGTTCCAAACGACGTTCTCTTGTTCAGCGACGCGCAATACCAGACGGCTCACGGGCGGTTCGACGACCATGACCATTACCATCACGGGACGCCGACGCCGGCGCCGTTCGATCCGTCAGCTGCCGTCGAATGGTCGCCGGTCTGGTCGCTCCGCGACCAGCGCTTCAAGTATCTGCCGACCAGCATGCTGTATTTCTTCTACGCGGGGGGGTCGTCACCCGAGCAGATGATTCACGCGGACTCCAATGGCTGCGCGGCGGGCAATACGCGCGAGGAGGCCATCGTCCAGGGATTCCTCGAATTGGTGGAGCGCGATTCGTACGCCATCTGGTGGTACAACCGGGTGCAGCGGCCGGAAGTCGATCTCGCTCAGTTCGACGATCCTTACGTCCGCGATCTCAAGAGCCAGCTTGCCGAGACCGGTCGCCGGGTTTGGGCGATCGACATCACCAGCGATCTCGGTATTCCGAGCTTTGTGGCGATGTCATATTCGGACAAAGACGGCAGGGAGTTTGTCGAATATGGCTCCGGCTCGCATTTCGACGCGCGCATCGCGATGTTGCGGTCGCTGACCGAGCTGAACCAGTTTCTATCCATCGGACTGCTTGGAGCCCGGGACACATCCGGAGAAGACGAGTCCGGCCCGTTTCGTTTGCGGGATCATCCCTACTTGCTGCCGAATGGTTCGACCGCGGCTCCGCTGGACCTCGCCGCGAAGTTCGGCAGTCTCGATACCCGCGAGCAGGTGATGGCCTGCGTCGACATTACCAAGCGCGCCGGTCTCGATTTCCTCGTCCTCGATCAAACGCGTCTCGACATCGAAGTGCCCGTCGTCCGCGTGATCGTTCCGGGGATGCGGCATTTCTATCGCCGCTTCGCGCCAGGCCGGCTCTACGACGTCCCGATCAAGCTCGGACTGCTGGAGCGGCCGGTTGCGGAAACCGACCTCAATCCGATACACCCGCACACTTAAGGTCATCCCGGTTTGCGCGCGCGCAGCACAAGGAAGAAGCGATCGGCGCCGCCGCGAGGCCTTTCCGCCCGACTCCTCAGTCACGTCACGCTCGACGCGCGGACCGGCGAAGATATCGTCGCCGGCGTCGATAGCTTTTCGTTCGGCTTGGGAAAATTCAGCGCTGGCGCTGTGGAGCGCGCACGGGACCTGCGCGCGGGTCTGCCGTTGCGTTCGTTCGCCTCGCCAAGCCGGACCATCGATAAGGAAATCCATCTATTGGTCCGGCGCTTGGCCGCGCGGGGGCTCGTCGAATACCGGCTGGGCCGTTCGCCTCGCAAGGATGAAGTCGTCATCGAACCGCAGCTGCCGGATTACTGGCCGCAAATGCCGAAACTCCGCGATACCGACGCGCTCGTCCTGTCGCGATTTGCCTATATGCGGCGGCGCGCCGACGAGATGGTTCTGGAATCGCCGCGCTCGGGTGCGTTGTTCAAAATCTATCATCAAAAGATCGCAACCATGTTGGCGACGCTCGCCGTACCGCGCAGGATCAAGCAGCTCCGCCAGCAAACGGGTTTCCCGGGCGTTGAGCTTCTGGCTTTGCTGGTCGATTGTCACATCCTCTTCAAGGTCGATGCCGCCAAGGACAAAGGGCTGCGGCCGACCGAGGGCGACGGCAATCTCGTTCTTTGGGACTTTCACGATTTTCTGTTCCACACGCGCAGCACCGAGGGCCGGCATGCCAATCCGGTGGGCGGACTTTATTCGTATGTCGACGTCATACCGTCGCTGCCGGCGGTGCGGCCGAGCTGGCCTGGAGAAAGAATCGATCTGCGCCAGTTGTCAGCCGCGGCTGCGGAGGCGATGTCGCCGGCTGTAAAACTCTTGCGTGAGCGTCATTCGACGCGCGACTTCGATGACCGGCATCCGATCACGTTCAGCGAACTGGCACGGTTTCTTGACGCGACCGCGCGCGTCCAGTCGACATTACGGGCGCCGCTCGATCCGGATGGCGACGGCGGCGGTCCAATGCTCGAATATACCGTCCGGCCGTATCCTTCAGGCGGCGCCAGCTATGAGCTCGAACTCTATCTCGCTGTCGACAAATGCGAAGGACTGCCGCGCGGGTTCTATCATTACGATGCCGGCGAGCACGCGCTGGTGCCGATCAGCGTCCGCGCACCCGAATTCGAAGCGCTATTGAAAGCAGCCGAGTTCGCCACGGGCGCGGCTGCCGCGCCCCAGATCCTGATCACGATCGCGGCGCGCTTCGGCAGGGTTTCTTGGAAATACGGTTCGATCGCCTATTCGCTTATTCTCAAGGACTCCGGCGTATTGACGCAAACGCTCTATCTGATCGCGACCGATATGGGGCTCGGCGGCTGTGCGATTGGGCCCGCCAATATCGACCTGTTCGCAAAAATGACCGGAATGGATTTCCACGTCGAGGGCCCGGTCGGCCAATTTGCACTTGGCCGCGGCGCCACATCGGCAGCCCTTCGCTGACGGCGTGAAAGTGTCGGGTCTTACCAAGACCACCGCCGGCTCGGCGCGCCGGACGGGTTGCGCGCCGCGCCCCGCTCAAAATATCCGACAGCTTTGTCCTTCCGTTTTTCAATCAGCGCGAACATCGCGCCCTGCGGGTCCATGCATCTGGCAACCCTGCTGCCGCCTGGCACATCGACCGGGCCCTCCAGGATTTGGCCGCCGCCAGCCGTCACCCGGCCAGCCGCCGCGCTGATGTCATCAGTGTTGAAATAATAAAGCCAGAGCGGCATGGCTAAGATCGGCGGCTTGGTGAACATGCCGCCGATCATCTGTCCTGCAGCGGCGAACGGCTGGTACATGCTCATCGGGTCGATCTCAGCACCGGCTTTCTGCCAGCCAAAAAGCTCGCTGTAGAAGGCAAATGCCTTATCGCCGTCGGCGGCGAGCAATTCGTGCCAGCCGACGCGCCCCGGTTTGTCCAGCGCGTCCTGGGGCGGCTGGCCGGGACTGAGCCATCTGATGAGCGCAAGCGTTGCTGCTTGCGGATCGGCGACGACCGAAAAGCGGCCGACGTCGGGGATATCGGCCGGCGGCAGGTGGACCGCGCCGCCAAGCTGTAAGATCCGGCGTGCGGTTGCGTCCACGTCATCGACGCCGACATATCCGAGCCAGCGCGGCTGCGCACCCGTTCTCCGCGCGTCTTCCGGCAGGTGCATCAGCCCGCCGATCGTAGCCTCGCCAATTGTCAACAGCGTATAGGACATGCCTGGCGTCGACGCGTCCCGCATGCCCCAGCCCAGGACCTTGGCGTAGAAGGCGATTGCCGCCTTCATGTCCGTCGTCATCAACTCGTACCAGATGAAGTGCCCGTGATAATCGGCCATATTCGTTTGTAGGTTTACTGATGCGCTTCCGCTCAAGCGCTATATCGCCGACTTCTTCCGCAACGCCGGCATGACATGCGTCGAAAACAGCTCGACCGAGTGCAGCATTTCATCGAGCGCGAGATCGCCGAAGCAAAACTGCCCGACAATGTAATTCACGCCGCAATTGTCGATCTGCGCCGCCAGAAAGGCGCGCACCGTTTCCGGTGATCCGGCGATGCCCTGGCCCTGAGCGATCAGCGTGTCGAAACTGTCGACGCGCAGCGGTGATTGGGGCAGAGTGCCGTTCATTTCCGACAGATAGGTAAAGCTCGCGCGCCAGCGCAGATACGCGCGGCGCGCGATCTGCATCGCCTCGGCGTCGGTATCGGCGACTAGAATGAATCGCACCATGCCCATTTTGGGCGACGTCGGCGCACTCGCTTGGGTTTCTTGCGCCTCGCGCCAGACCTGCCGATAGCGGTCGACGATAGCGCGGGTATTGCCGGGCATGTCGTTGGTGACGATGTTCAAGCCCTTGCGCGCGGCGCGTTCGGCGCTGTCCGGCGAATGCGCGCCGTACCACAGCGGCGGATGCGGCTTCTGATAGGGCGCAAGCTCCATGGGGACGTTTTCGAACTGATCGTAACGGCCGTTCCAGGTCAACCTATCGACCGTGAAGGCCTTGAGAATGAGTTCGAGACGCTCGGCATATATCTGCTGCCGTTCTTCAGCGTTTTGTCCGTAATAAGAAATCTCGAACGCTATCGAGCCACGCCCGAAGCCGATTTCGAGCCGCCCGCCGCTCATATGATCGAGCATGCAGATTTCCTCCAGCACTCGCAGCGGGTGATGGACCGGCAGTGCATAGACGAAGGTGCCGAAGCGGAGCCGCCGCGTGCGCTGCCCGATCGCCGACAGGAACACGCTGGGCGACGGCGCCATGCCGAGCGGCGTGAAGTGATGCTCGGCGACGTGATAGGCATAGAAGCCGGAGCGGTCGAAAGCTTCGATGACTTTCAGCCGCTGTTCGTAAAATTCGCTCAACGGCAGGTCGTTGCGGTCGAGGTGATCGAAAACACCAAATTCTAAAGCCATTTTGGCACTGCCCGCTTGATGTGCGTTTTGCACGCTTGTTTCTTTCGTCAACTCACCGTTGCGGCGAAGCATGTCGGCGTGCCGGCAAGGCGTTCTTCTGTCATTCCATTAGCGAGCGCGGGCTGCGGCGGCAACAACACGGCTCTGCAAATGAACAGGGTCGACCTTGCCAAATCTCCTCTAGCGACCTGCATCCGGTAACGCTTAGTATGGCGGCGGCTGCCGAATGGCGGCTAGGGAGAACGCCAATGAAAAAACAAGGTCCGCGCACGGGCGGAGTGTCACGACGCACATTCATGAAAAGTTCGGCCGGCGTGGGCGCTATCTTGGCGTCGAGCCTGGCGGCGCCTTACGTCCGCGCCCAGGGCAGCGCGCCGATCCGAGTCGGCAATATCAATACCTATACCGGCGGTCTCGCTTATGCCGGCGACGCTAATTTCAACGGCATGAGTCTGTATTTTGACAGCATCAATTGGACGGTCGCCGGCCGCAAGATCGAGATCATCAAGGAAGACGATCAGTTCAATCCGCAGATCGGCCTGCAGAAGGCGAAGAAGCTCGTCGAGAGCGACAACGTCGATCTGGTCATGGGGATTCAGGCGAGCAATGTCGCGCTCGCGGTCCTCAACTACATGAAGCAGCAAAAGGCGTTCTATATCGTGTCCGGCGCCGGCACCGACGCGATTACCTGGGACCGCTATCCTTATTTGTTTCGCACCTCGATCTCGACCTATCAGCTCTCCACGCCGATGGCGAACTACGTCTATGACAACCTCGGCAAGGAGGTCGTGACCACGGCGTCGGACTATGCCGGCGGCCATGACGTCATTGCGCAGTTCAAGGGACCGTATCTCGCCAAGGGCGGCAAGGTGCTCAAGGAAATCTGGGCGCCGCTCGGCACCACGGATTTCAGCGCCTATCTCACCGACATCAAGTCGATCAATCCGCCGGTGACTTATGATTTCATGCCGGGCGCGGACGGCGCCCGCTTCATTCAGCAATATTCCGAATTCGGCTTGAAGGAGAAAATGCCGCTCACCGGCTTCACCATCATCGACTCGCAGACGGTCAGCGCGGTGGGCAAATCCGCGCTCGGTGTTATTTCCGCGCTCACTTATACCGACACCATCGACAACCCCGAGAGCAAGGAATTCGCCGCGAGTTTCAAGGCGAAATACAAATACTCGCCGGACCTGTTCGCAGACTATGGCTATGTCGGCGCCAAGGCGCTGGCCGAAGCGCTGAAAATGACTGGCGGCGATGCGTCGGATAAGGACAAGCTCGCCGAGGCGATGACCAAGGTGCAGTTCAACGCGCCGCGCGGGGCGTTCCGCATGGATCCGGCAACGCACAATCCCATCCAGGATATCTATATCTGTCAGGTGATCGAAAAGGGTGACGGCATCTCGACCAAGATCCTTTCGACGTCCAATGCAGTCCAGGATCCGGGCAAGAAGGTCTACTGACAGATCGACCGCGTCGCGGTGTACGGCCGGCAGAGAAACACATGGATCTGTTTGTCGCCCAGCTTCTGAACGGGCTGGTCTACGGCGTGCTCCTGTTTCTCATGGCGGCCGGTCTTTCGCTCATCTTCGGCTTGTTGAATGTCGTCAGCCTCGCGCACGGCTCGTTCTTCATGCTCGGCGCGTTTTTCGGCCTGGCAATCTTCAAGGCCACCGGCAGCTTCTGGCTGGCGCTCGTTATCGCGCCGATACCGGTGATCGCGCTCGGCGTTTTGCTGGAGCTCCTGTTTCTGCGCCCGCTTTATCGGCGCGGCCACATGGATCAGGTGTTGCTGACATTCGGCTTCACTTTCGTGTTCCTCGATCTGGTGCAGACGGTGTGGGGCCGCATGGTGCTGCGCTTGCCGGCACCGGACGCGCTGCAGGGCATCGTTCATATTGGGCTCGGCGCATTCTCCGCCTATCGGCTGTTTCTGATCGGCTTCGGTTTTGTCATCGCGCTCCTGCTCTGGCTCCTTCTCGAACGCAGCCGCATCGGCGCCATGGTGCGAGCAGGCGTCGACAATGCTGCAATGGCCGCCGGCCTCGGCGCTAATGTGCCGGCGCTGTTCACCGGCATTTTCGGCTTCGGCGTGGCGCTCGCGGCGCTGGGCGGCATCGCGGCAGCGCCGGTGCTCGGTCTCTATCCGGGGATGGATTCAGAGATCCTCATCCCGGCTTTTATCGTCATCGTTATTGGCGGCATGGGGAGTTTGCGCGGTGCTTTTATCGGCAGCCTTTTGATCGGTATCGCCGATACGTTCGGCAAGGCCTATTTCCAGAGCATCGCACTGTTTCTGATTTATCTCGCCATGGTAGCGGTGCTGCTGATCCGGCCGCAGGGTTTGTTCGGCATCAAATATTCCGACATCTCCATTGCGCCGGCCGTTACCGCGACGAGCAGGCCCGCGACGATGCAGACGCGCGCTGTGGAATTGGTGGCGCTGGCCGCGCTGATCGTGCTGCCGTTCCTGATAAAGGACTATCCGCGGGCGCTGGTGTCAGAAATTCTCATCTTCGCGATCTTCGCCATGAGTCTCGATCTTCTGCTCGGGTTCACCGGCCTGATGTCGCTCGGGCACGCCGCCTTTTTCGGCTTGGGCGCCTATGCGGTCGCCGTGCTCGGCGTGCAATTCGGGCTCAATGCCTGGCTCGGCGTTGCCGCGGGTGTTGTCATTGCCGGCGCCGGCGCCGCTTTGATCGGCTTCTTTTGCGTCCGCACCGGCGGCGTTCCGTTCCTGATGCTGACGCTTGCCTTCTCGCAGCTGGTGTTCTCGGTGGCGCTGAAGTGGCGGGATGTCACTGGCGGTTCGGACGGGATGGCGATCGCCGAACAGCCGAGCTTCTTCGGCTTCAGCCTGTCGAAGTCGCTCACGATGTATTTCATGGCGTTGAGCTTCTTCGCCCTGACCTATTGGGGCCTGCGCCGGCTACTGAATTCGCCGCTCGGTCACGCCTTCGTCGGCATCCGCGAGAACGAACAGCGCATGATGGCGATCGGCTATCCGACGCGCGCTTACAAGCTCATCTCCTTCACCATCGCGGGCGCGATTGCTGGCCTTGCAGGTGGCCTTTACGCTATCTTTAACGGCTTCATTTCCTCCGACGCGGTTTATTGGACTTCGTCCGGCGACATTCTGATCATGACCATGCTGGGTGGCGCCGGCACGCTGATCGGCCCCGCTATCGGCACCGCGATATTCCTCTTGATGAAGAACGTGGTGAGCTCCTACAGCGAGCATTGGCTCTCCATCATCGGCATCACCTTTATCTGTTGCGTGATGTTCTTCCCGGGCGGGCTATGGAGCACGCTGCAGAAGTTCGAATGGCGGCGGGTGCTCAAATGAGCGTGCTCCGTCTCGACCATCTCAACAAATCGTTCGGCAGCCTGGTGGTGACAGACAACGTCTGTCTCGACATTGCGCCGGGCGAGCGGCACGTGATCATCGGGCCGAACGGCGCCGGCAAGACCAGCCTCGTCAATCAGATCGGCGGCCAGCTCCGGCCGAGCTCCGGCAGCATTTTACTTAAAGATCGCGACATCACCGGATTATCGCCGGACCGGATCAGCCGCATGGGCGTGGCGCGCACCTTTCAGCGCAACAATCTATTCCAGAATCTGAGCGTCATCGAAAATATTCGGCTCGCTTTGGAAGTGCATCGCGGCAATCCGCTCAATTTCTTTGCGCCGGTCGGCCGCGACAAGGCGTTGTCCGAACGCGCCGAGGAATTGATGGCGCAAGTGCACCTCGACACCGACGGCGCGCGCCTGACGCGCAAACTGTCCTATGGCGAGCAGCGTCAGCTCGAAATCGGCGTCGCACTCGCCGGCGCCCCCGAGCTTCTGCTGTTGGACGAGCCGACGTCCGGCATGTCGCCGACCGAGACCGCGCGGATGATCGACCTGATCGGATCGCTGCCGCCAACGCTGTCGATCCTGATGATCGAGCACGACATGAAAGTGGTGTTCTCGGTCGCCGATCGCATCACCGTCCTTTACTACGGCAAGGTACTGGCGACGGGCGCGCCAGCGGACATTCAGTCGAACACGCGTGTGCGCGAAGTTTATCTCGGGGTGGCGCACTGATGCTCGAGCTCGAGAACCTCAATGCCTATTACGGCGACAGCCATATCCTGCATGGCGTCTCGTTTTCCGTGCTGCCGGGCGAAGTCGTCTGCCTGCTCGGCCGCAACGGCGCCGGCAAGACAACGACGATCCTCACCATCATGGGCTTTTTGCAGCCGCGCCCCGGCCGCATCCGCTACAACGACCGCGATATTGCGGGTCTGCCGCCTTACGCCGTGGCGCGGCTCGGCTTCGGCTTTGTGCCGCAGGAGCGCGGCATCTTTCCGAGCCTGACGGTGCGCGAGAACCTGACTGTTTTCGCCCGCAGCGGCGGCAAAACCGGTAGGAACTATTGGACGCTGCCGCGAATCTTCGATCTGTTTCCCAGCCTGTGCGCGCGCGAGCGCAATCTCGGTTTCCAGCTTTCCGGCGGCGAGCAGCAGATGCTGTCGATCGCGCGCGCGCTGATGCTCAATCCGGCTTTGCTTCTGCTCGACGAGCCCTCGGAAGGACTGGCGCCGATGATCGTGCGGCAGATCGTCGAAGTGCTGGCGCGGCTCAAAGCGGAGGGTCTCGCCATCCTCTTGGTGGAGCAAAATCTGGTGGCCGCCTTCGCGGTCGGCGATCGTCACCACGTCATGAACAAAGGTGAAATCTGCTTTACCGGCAGTTCAGCCGAACTTGAGGGCAACGAATTTGTGCTGCGCAACTACCTGAGTGTGTGAGGTCTAAGTGCAAAGCCGTAACGCAGTCCAGCTATTCCGGCACCAGCGTTCCCTTCGCCGCGCCGTTGTGTAACGTTTCAAAAGGAGGGCGATCGTCAGTCGCATTACAAAAGGCGTCGCCGGGGGAGGAATGTGCGTGCCAGTGAGCAAGTTGAAAGTGGCGGATGTCGAGCTTGAACTGTTCGATTCCGGTCAAGGCAGTGGCCGCCCCATCCTGTTTCTCCACGGCGGCGGCGGGTTCGATCAACGGCAACCCTTCGTTGCGCCGCTGTCCGAGAAACGCCGGGTCGTTGCGCCGTCGCATCCGGGTTTTGGCAAATCGAGCCTGCCGGATTGGCTCGATAGCGTCGACGATATTGCGCATCTCTATCTCGAATTGATGGATCACCTGAAGTTCGACCGCGCCGACTTGGTCGGGTGCTCGCTCGGCGGCTGGATCGCCGCCGAAATGGCGACCAAAGTGCCGGAACGCTTCTCCCGTCTGGTCCTCGTCGGACCGGTCGGGGTCAAGGTCGGCCCGCCCGACAGGCTCGATATTCCGGACGTCTTCGCCAAGCCCGAGGCGGAGGTGGCAAAGCTCATCTACCACGACCCCGAGCGGATGAAGCCCGACACGTCGAAAATGTCGGACGACGAGCTGTCAGCCATGTTCCGCGCGCGCGAGACACTGGCGCTTCTGACCTGGGAGCCGTGGATGCACAATCCAAAGCTCAAGCGGCGGCTGCACCGCGTCACCGCGCCGGCGCTGTTCATCCGCGGCGAGAGCGACGGCCTAGTGTCGCAGGCCTATCTCGACGCCTATGCGGGTTTGCTGCCGAATGCGCGCACGCAGACCATGGCAGCCGCCGGACACGTGCCGCAGCTTGAGCAGCCGGCGGTCTTTACGGCCGCGGTCCTGAAATTTTTGGGAGAGTGAGATGAGAGCTTGGCATTTCAGCGAGACCGCCTATCCCTTTCTGCCGCCGGCCGATAGCTATCCGTCGATCCGGGTGTCGCTGCCCAATCGCATCTACGATCCGGCCAAAGGCGCGGCGCTTTATGACCGCTATATCGACGAATGGCTGGTCGCCGAAGACGAAGGCGTCGAGATCATGCTCAACGAGCATCATCAGACCGCGACCTGCGTCGATCCTGCGGCGCCTTTGATGCTGGCGGCGCTCGCCCGCCTGAGCAAGAAGGCGCGTCTCTTGATCCTCGGCAATCCAATCGCCAATCGCCGGCAGCCTATGCGCGTCGCCGAAGAAATGGCGATGGTCGACGTACTCTCGCACGGCCGCCTCGAAGCCGGTTTCGTGCGCGGCGTGCCCTATGAGGTTTTGCCGGCCAACAGCAATCCGGTGCGGATGAACGAACGGCACTGGGAAGCGCTCGACCTGATCGTCAAATGCTGGACCAACCACGACGGCCCGTTCAGTCACGAGGGCCGTTTCTTCCACCACCGTTCGATCAATATCTGGCCGCGCCCCATCCAGCAGCCGCATCCGCCGATCTGGGTCAGTTCGACGAGCCCGGGCGGCGCCGCGCAAGTCGGCGCGCATGGTTACATCCAGGCGACATTCCTCACCGGATTTGACAACACCAAGCGTATTTTCGAATCCTATCGCCGCGGCTGGCGCGAGGCCGGCCGCGGCCAAGACGTACCGGTCGACCGCTTGGCCTATGCGGCGCTGGTCTATGTTGGCGACACCGAGGCGCGGGCGCGGGACGGTGCCGAGAAATTATTGTGGTACGTCACCGCCAACAAAGTCCCACTGCACTTTTCCAATCCGCCGGGTTATGTGCCGGTCGCCATGAACGTGCAATTGGCGAAGGGCGCGCATAATGTCGTCAGCGTCACCGGCACCAAGCAAGCCACCGTCGACGGCGCAGTCGAAGCCGGCACGATGTTCGCGGGCACGCCCGATCAGGTCTTGGCGCAAATCAAGAAGCATTGGTACCATGTCGGCGGCTACGGCAATCTGCTCATCATGGGGCAGGCCGGCTTTCTCGAACACGACGACACCGTGCACGGCATCCGCATGTTCGCGCGTGAAGTCTATCCGCGGCTCAAAGAGCTTTTTCCCGACACGACGATTTCCGGGGTGACCGAACCAGTAAACGCGGCTGCGAGCTGACAAAGATTCCCGATGGGATGCGCAATATTCCCTGGGGGGAGGATACATGAGACTGCTTTGGGCCTTGGTTTTTATTCTGATGTCCGCGATGGCTACGCTCGCGCAGGACTATCCGGCGCATAACGTCGTCTTTGTCGTGCCGACCGGAGCCGGCGCGGCCACAGATTTGCTGGCGCGCATTCTGGCGCCGCAGCTGGGCGACCGGTTCGGCAAGCCTTTTGTCGTGGAAAACCGGCCCGGCGCCGGCACCATGGTCGGAGCCAATTTCGTCGCCAAGTCCAGTCCCGACGGTTACACCATCCTGATGGGAACGAGCACGCCGCTCGCGATCCTCGCCACTTTGCACAAGAATCTGCCGTACGATCCAGCGCACGACTTCATGCCGCTGGCTTTGATCGCAACGGTGCCTTTCGTTCTCGTGGTCAACAATGATTTGCCGGTGCATTCGGTGGCTGAGCTGATTGCCTATGCCAAGTCGAAGCCCGGCGAATTGTCCTATGGTTCGACAGGCGCCGGATCGCCGTTTCACCTCTATGCCGAGATGTTCAGCAACATGACCGGCATCCACATGGTGCATGTGCCCTACAAAGCGGCGGTCGATGCGCAAGTCGATGTGATGGGCGGCCGGCTGCAGGTCATGTTTACCGACTTCACCTCGTCGCTGCAGCTCATCAGGGCCGGAAAAATGCGCGCGCTCGGCGTGACCACCAAAACGCGTGCCGCAATCGCGCCGGAGATTGCGCCGATTGCGGAGCTTGGCGTGCCCGGCTTCGACGCGTCGGCCTGGCAGATGGTCGTCGTGCCGGCGGCAACGCCAAAGCCGATTGTCGACGAGCTGCATGCCGCAATTAAAGCGATCATGGCCACACCAGAAACACGTCAAGCCATCTCAAGCCTCGGTCTGGTTCCGGCAGATACCGGCACGCCCGAGGAGTTGCAGACGTTCATCCGCGCTGAGATCGTCCGCTGGGGCGAAGTGGTCAGGAGTTCGGGCGCGTCGATCGATTAGGCCTATCCCCGATATTGCCTTTCAAGCGGAGAGGAGCTTCCTCGCCATGCGCCACATCGACGCGTTCTGCCATTTCTTCCCGCAACAAATATTCCGCCTGATGTCGGAGACCGCGGGCGGCACGACCGATGTCGGCAAGCGCATGCAGAATGTGCCCACGATCCACGACCTCGACGCCCGCTTTCGCATGATGGATGAATTTGAGGATTATGCGCAGGTCATTTCGCTCGGGCTGCCACCGCTCGAAGGCATGACCGGGCCCGAGCGAACGCCGGAATTTGCCCGTGCCGCCAACGACGGCCTCGCTGAATTATGCGCGAAATATCCGGACCGTTTCGCCGGTTATGTCGGCGCGCTGCCGATGAACGTGCCTGACGCCGCGGCCAAAGAAGCCGAACGTATCCTGCTCCGTGGCAATGCCAACGGATTGCAGCTTCACACCAACGTCAACGGCTCTTGTGTCGATGAACCGCGTTTCCTGCCGATCTTCGAAATCGCGGCCAAATCCGGCAAGCCCATTCTGCTGCATCCGGCTCGCAAGCCGGATTTTCCCGATTTTGCCGCCGAGAAGAGCTCGAAATACGAAATCTGGACGATCTTCGGTTGGCCCTATGAGACCAGCGCCACCATGGCGCGCTTGGTCTTTTCCGGTGTCATGACGCGGTTTCCGAGCTTAAAAATATTGACCCATCACCTCGGTGCGATGATCCCGTTCTTCGACGCCCGCATCGACACCGGCTGGGCGACGCTCGGCAGCCGAACTTCCGGCGAGGACTATAGCCACGTCTTGCCTAGCCTCGCTAAGCCGTTGCTCGAATGTTTTCGCGCGTTTTATGGTGACACCGCGCTCTGCGGCAGCCGCGCCGGAACGGTTTGCGGCATTGAATTCTTCGGCGTCGATCACGTGCTCTATGCCTCCGACGCACCTTTTGGGCCGGAAGGCGGCGCGGGTTACATCCGTTCAGCGATGAAAGTCATGGCGTCGCTGGATCTATCCGACGCCGACAAGGAAAAGATTTGCTACCGCAACGCGACGTCGTTTTTCGGACTGGCTTGATCCGAGTAGCGGCCGCGATCCGTCTTCGGAAACAGGCATGGATACGCAGGTGCTTATTGTTGGCGGCGGCCCCGTCGGCCTGACGCTCGCCATCGACCTCGGCAGGCGCGGCGTACGCTGCATCCTGATCGAGAAGAACGATGCGCCGCTCGGCTACCCCAAAATGGAGCGCTGTAATCCGCGCACCATGGAGATTTTCCGCCGCCTCGGTCTCGCCGACACTGTGCGCGCCGCGGGATATCCGCCGGACTGGCCGATGGATACGTATCTTCTGTTCGACCTGATGCATCCGCCGCTGTTCAAGATGGCGCATCCGACCGTCGCCAGCGCCAAGGCAAAGCGGGACGCCACCTTGGACGGGTCGATGCCGCTCGAACCCTACCAAATCATCTCGCAGTACACGCTTGAGCCGCTGCTCAAGTCGGTGGCGGAGAAGATTCCAAATGTCGCGGTCAAATTCGGTCATGAATTCGAATCCTTCGTGGAAGGATCCGACGGGGTGACCTTGCATGCCAGGACAACAGCCGGCGATCGCGTTTCATTCCGGGCCCAGTACTTGGTCGGCTGCGATGGCGGTTCAAGCGCGGTTCGCAAGCAGCTTGGATTTAGAATGGAGGGCGAGCCGCATATTCTGGAAATGCGTCAGGCGCTGTTTCATTGCCCGGAGCTCTACGCCAAAGTGATCGCGCCGCGGGCCCGCCACTATCATCGCATCGACGAGCATTGGACGCTGATGATCGTGCAGGATTCGCGCGAGCATTTCACGCTCCATGCCGTCGTCGAGAAAGACGAGGACATGGTGCGGCTGTTCGAAAAGATCGTCGGCACACCGATCCAATACCGGATGCTGCATTGTGCCAAATGGGTGCAGCGGCTTTTGCTCGCGGAGCATTACGCGCAGGGCAGGGCTTTCATCGCCGGCGACGCCGCGCATCTGGTGATCCCGACCGGCGGTCTCGGCATGAACACCGGCATCGGTGACGCGATCGATATATCCTGGAAGCTTGCCGCGACGCTCCAGCACTGGGGCGGTCCGAAACTTCTTCGATCCTACGAAGCCGAGCGGCGTCCGATTGGAGCGATCAATGTGCAGGCCTCGGGGCGCGGCACGACGGGCCGCTCGAAGTGGCGGAGCGCCTATCGTCCCTGCATCGCCGACGATACGCCGGAAGGCAAGGCGGCCTTGGCAAATCTGCTGGCGATTGCCGCGGACGAGGCGCCAAAATCGTTCCGCGTCGTCGGCGCCGAACTCGGCTATCGCTACGCGGGGTCTCCGATCATCTGCGACGAACCGGGCGGGCCCGAACCGAATATCGACGCCTACGAGCCGACGACTTGGCCCGGCGCCCGCTTGCCGCATGTCTGGCTTGAGGCTGGCACACTTTCGGTTCACGACCGCATTGGCGACGGCTACACGCTCTTGCGCCTGGGCCGGACCAAGGCCGATGCCTCGGACCTGAAGCATGCGTTCGATACGGTCGGTGCGCCGTTGTCATTGCTCGATATCGACAGCGAGGTGGTGCGGCGCGTCTATGGGTTCGACTATCTCCTGGTCCGGCCGGACTTGCACGTGACCTGGCGCGGCAACGCTTTGCCGAAGGACTCCGAGCAGCTCGCGCGTGTCGTGACCGGGTGGTAGAAAGCGTCGGCGCCCGCCTCACAAGGTTGGAGCCGTTTCCGCACGCCTGCTTTGTACACGCCGCGCCACAAGCCGCAGTTCCCGAAGGCCGAACAGGATAGTGGCGAGCATCAACGGCAGAAAGAAATCGAGCACGCGGAACGTCAGCAGCGTGGCCAGGAGTTCCTCCCGGTTATATTGCGGCAGGCCGATGAGCATTGCGGCCTCGACCACGCCAAGACTGCCCGGCGTATGGCTGATGGTGCCAAGCAGCGTCGCGACCACAAAGATCACGACGAGAGTCACAAAGCCGATATCGGGGCTCACCGGCAGCAGGATAAAAATGGACAGCGATGCGAGCAGCCGGTCCATCGTACCAATGCCGATCTGCAGCAGCGTGCCGCGCGCATTCGGCAATACGATTTTCCAATTGGCGCGGCCGACGGTGCGCGGCGCTGCCGCGAGCCAGAGCAGATAACCGCCGACGGCGAGAAGACCGGTGAGGCCGAGCAGCCGGTTGGTCCACGACGGCAGATGATCGAAAACGCTGAGCGCGTGCGGCGCGTAGGTGACGGCGGCGCCGAGCACGAAGGCGTTCCCCAGCCAATAGGTCATCCCGGTCATGAACGCGATCTTGGCGATGTCGACGACGGTCAAGTTCCAGAACGAATAGACGCGGAACCGGACCAGGCCGCACGTGAATGTCGCGGCGCCGAGCGAGTGGCCGATCGTGTAGCTCGTGAAGCTGGCGAAGGCGACGACGCGCCATGGCATATTCCGCTTGCCGATCGTGTGCAGCGCGAACACGTCGTAGAGCACGAGGTTGGAGTAGCCGGCGACGACGAGCAATCCGGCCAGCAGGATCTTCAATCCCGACTGCGCTTCGATCGCGTCGATGACTTTGCCGATGTCGATGCCACGCAGCAAATGATAAAGCGTGGCGACGGCGAAGCCGACGATCGCCAGGCTGATCGCGAAGCTGATCTTGCTCCGTCCGACGCCGCGAATGATCGACTGCGTTAGGGGACCCGTGTCAGCCAGGACGTTAACTACTCCGTTCGCGAATCGCGCCGGCAAACTCCCATCCATTTGTAACAGCATTGTTACGGAGGGGCTGCGTTGCGTTCGTGGTGCCGCGCCAAGACCGTCACACAATTGAGATACGAAGTCGCAATTGTCAGAGAATGCGATTCGAACAAATGACACGGGCGACAAGTTCCCGGCCGAAAGCAACCTCATGAAAGTCCTGGTCGCGACGGACGCCTGGCGTCCGCAAGTCAACGGCGTTGTGCGCACGCTGGGTTCGCTGGCGCGGGCCGCTGGCAAGCTCGGCGTCGACGTCAAGTTCCTGTCGCCGGACGGTTTTTGGACGTTTCCGGTGCCGACCTATCCGGGGCTTCGGCTTGCTCTGCCGGGCAGGAAGAAGATCGCCGATCGGATCGAGACGGCGAGGCCGGACGCCATCCATATCGCGACCGAAGGTCCGATCGGCCACGCCGTGCGGGCCTATTGCATCAGGGTCGGCCGTCCTTTTACGACGAGCTACACGACGCGATTTCCCGAATACATTTCCGCGCGCTCGCCGATCCCTGCGCAGTGGATCTACAATGTGCTGCGGCGCTTCCATGCCGCGGCGACCGTGACGATGGTGGCGACGCCATCGCTGATGACCGAACTCGGCGAGCGTGGCTTCACCAATCTCGGCATGTGGACGCGCGGCGTCGACGTCGATCTGTTCCGGCCGGACCGCGCCATCGATCTCGGCTTCCCGCGGCCGATCTTCATGTCGGTGGGCCGTGTCGCGGTGGAAAAGAATCTGCCGGCCTTCCTGTCGCTCGATCTGCCCGGGACCAAAGTCGTCATCGGCACCGGCCCGCAGGAAGCCGAGCTTAAGCGCCGCTTTCCAAGCGCAAAATTTCTAGGACAGCTCGACAATGGCATTCTCGCCGCGCATCTCGCCGCGGCCGACGTGTTCGTGTTTCCAAGCCTGACCGATACTTTCGGCATCGTGCAGCTCGAGGCGCTGGCGAGCGGCGTGCCGATCGCGGCATTTCCGGTCACCGGGCCCAAGGACGTTATCAGCGACAATCCGATTGGTGTGCTGAACGAAGACCTTCGCGTTGCCTGCATGCAGGCGCTGTGGATTTCCCGCGAAGCGTGCCGTGAATTCGCATTGCGCTATTCGTGGGAGAATAGTGCCCGTCAATTTATCGGCCATGCCCATAAGGTGGCCGTC
>DASQRX010000116.1:0-33405 GCA_035642635.1 Xanthobacteraceae bacterium | reverse complement strand
GGCTCAACCGTTGCCGCCGTCTCGCCAAGGACTGGGAAAATCTCAACCGCAGCGCCCTTGCCTTCTTGAAACTCGCGTCCATCCGCCTCATGCTGCGAAAGCTTTGTAATCCTTGCTGAAGTCTCAAGACGGACTCTAAGGATATCCGCGCAGGATCAGCCGGTCGCCGTTGACTTGCCAGCTTTGCAGACGGTTCAAGAAACTCATGCCGAGGAGACTGGTGCGCAACTGGCCGGGTTGCACGATCAGCGCTTCCACCGAACGCTCTTCGAGGCCGCCGACGGAGAGGCGATCAAGCGTGACCTGGGCGGCGCGGGTGCGGCCGTTGGCGGTGTCGATGCTCACCGTATAGTTGAGCACTTCGAGCGGCAGGCCGGCAGCTCTGGCATCTTGTTGCGTGAGCACCACGGAGCTTGCTCCGGTATCGAGCACCATCGCCACGCGCGCACCGTTGATCTGCGCCGAAATGTCGAAGTCGCCGGCATTGGTGCGCGCGACTTCTATGGTGCGGCCATGCGAAATGACGTGGCCGGGAATGAGTTCGGCCATGACACGATCGGCGACATTGCCGAGCTCGTATCGGTACGAATAGCCGATCACCAGCATCAGGCCGACCACGACCCACAGCGACGCCGCGGTGACGGCTTGCGAGAAGCGCTCGCGGAACATTGTCAGCACGGCTGAGCCTAGAAACACCAGGATCAAAAGCTTGTAGGCCAGCGAGCCGAAATCGTCGGTGGACAATGAACCGATCCGGCCTTCGCCACGCTGGGCGACGATGATCAGGATCGCGATCACGATCCCGATCAGGAGGAGCCACAGCAGGCGCTGGCGCACGTTGAATATCCCCTAGGCCGGTGCTGATGCGGCTGTGACGCCGTTGATCGCGGCGAGCCGCGCCGGCAATTGCGCCATGATTTGGCTGCGCTCGGCCTCGTTCAACGCGATCCATCGGCCGATCTCGTCGAGCGACCGGCCGCAGCCGATGCAGAGCCGCGACGCTGGATGAACGACGCAGACACGGTTGCAGGGCGATGAAATGCTGGTTTCGGTAAGCATCAAAATCTCGGCTGAAATCGCGGGGCAACATAGACACGAGGCAGGCGAAAACAAGACGCTTGCCGGCTATAGCCTCTAGCCGCCGTTGCCGAATAGATCGCGCTTGGCGCGGTTCACGGATTCGTCGGCCGACGACGATTGTGCTGCCGACGATTGTGCCGACGACATCTCGGTCTTCGGCTGCAGCGGTGGTGAGCCTTCCGAGATCGGCGCCAGCGCGGACATGACGCGCTCGGGCGGGAAGGTGACGATCACCTCGGTGCCGATGCGCAGCTTCGATTTCAGCGTGAACGTGCCGCCATGCAGGTCGATCAGATTCTTGGCGATGGGAAGCCCGAGGCCGGCGCCTTGTTCGGCCGATTTGATCGAGTTCGAGCCCTGGCCGAAGGACGCCAGCACGATCGGGATCTCTTCTTCGGGAATGCCGGGGCCGGTGTCTTTCACGCTCATATATTGTCCGCCGGACGCGGTCCAGCCGACCTTGAGCCAGATCTCGCCGCCTTGCGGGGTGAACTTGATGGCGTTGGACAACAGGTTGAGGCAGATCTGGCGTACCGCGCGCTCGTCGGCCCACAGCCGCGGCATCTCGGGCTCAAACAATTCGTGGATGGTGAGACCGCGATTGCCGGCGCGCAGCTTCAGCAAATGGTGGCAATCCTCGACCACGCGATTGAGCGACACCGGCTCCTCGTTGAGCTCGTAGCGTCCGGCCTCGATGCGCGACAGATCGAGGATCTCGTTGATGAGATTGAGGAGGTGCACGCCGGAACTATGAATGTCGCCGGCATAGTCCTTGTACACCGGCACCCCATGGGCGCCGAAAATCTCGCCCTTCATCACTTCGGAGAAGCCGAGAATGGCGTTGAGCGGCGTGCGCAGCTCGTGGCTCATCTGCGCCAGGAAGCGCGATTTGGCGATATTGGCGGTTTCGGCGCGACGGCGGGCTTCATCGGAGATCGATTTCGATTGTTCGAGCTCGCCGATCAGTGCGTCCTTTTCGGCGCGCGCTTCGAGCGTCGCCAGCGTCGTCGAATAGAGGCGGTAGGCGAGCAGCGAGAAATAGGCCTCGGCTGTCAGCGCCATGACGGCGAGAATGTAGTTGTGCAGGTTGCCTCGCATCGCGAAATCGAGCGCCAGCGCGAGCGTGACCGGGAGCGTCAGCGCAAACACCGCGATCGGCAGGCTCGATGCCAGCATGCTGGAAATCGCGACCACCAGTAGCATGACGAACAGCATGAAGGTCGCGGCCTGATCGTCCATGCCGATCGGATTGATCAGGATGAAGGTCCAGGCCATGCCGAAGAACAGATCGAGCAGGATGAAGTGCATGCGCCATGAGCGCAGCGTCGACACATTGGTGGGCTCGGCGAGGAACTGCCGGCATTTGCGGATGATGACGAGGTGAATAAGGAGGGCGCCGGCGGTCCACACGCCGCAGACCAAAGCGCCGGTCCAGAGGCCTGAGAAAATCCCGATGGTGAGAACCAAAAGCAGAATGATCGGAGACGCCGAAATACGGTTCTGCGCGAACTGCCGCAGCAATTCGTAATCGAAGACCGGGCGGGTGCCGCTGGTCGAGGTCAGCCGGTCGCGTGCCTCGCGCACGTGCTGGGTCGCATGCCGCCGCTGCGCCGATGAAGGGCCGGCCGGCGAAGCGAGATCGCGCGGTTCGCTGGGCGTTTTGGGCATCGCATTCCGAGGCTGGTATTGCAATTGCAACGCGATCTTTGCCGAAAGCCACCGCCACTTTCGGGATCACGCTCGAGTTCAGCGTGAAAGTGGCTGAAATTCCTTAAGACGAGGCTTAATTTTCGTTGGCGACGCAAGCGCTGCGGGAATCGCGCAAGCTTTCGTTTACACTTTGGGCTCACGGCAACATGAGCGTGAACTAGGGTGAATCTCGACGGGCGCGCTGGTGGACCTTCCGAGGCCACGATAAGCTTGCGCATTCAATGGGCTAGGGGGAGGAAATTGCGATGAAACTCTATGACGGCGGCCGTGCCCCCAATCCGCGGCGGGTGCGAGTCTTCCTCGCCGAGAAAGGGATCAAGATTCTGGCCGAGCAGGTCGACCTCGGATCGCTGCAGCAGAAGAGCGAGGCCTTCACCGCGATCAACCCGATGCAGCGCGTCCCCGCGCTCGTTCTCGACGACGGCACCGTGATCACGGAATCGATCGCCATCTGCCGCTATTTCGAGGCGCTGGAGCCCGAGCCAGTGCTGTTCGGCCGCGGCGCGCTGCAATCGGCCTTGGTCGAAATGTGGAACCGGCGCGTCGAGTTCCATCTGTTCGTTCCGGTGTCGCACATTTTCCGGCATCTACATCCGGCGATGAAGGAAATGGAGTTGCCGCAAGTCGCGGAATGGGGCGAGGCCAACAAGCCGCGCGCGCTTTCGTTCCTGCAATTCCTCGACGCCGAGCTCGCAAGCCGGACCTATGTCGCCGGCGAGGATTATACCGTCGCCGACATTACCGCGATGATCGCGATCGATTTCATGCGCGTGTCACGGATGGTGGTGCCTGATGCGTTGGCGAGTCTCAAACGCTGGTACGCGGCGGTCACGGCTCGTCCAAGTGCCGCGGCTTAGGCATTATTCTACCTCGGAACCAACCTTTCTGGGATGGATTATTGCTTGGGGCTGAGTAGGTCATCACTTCCTTTTGGAGGAACTATGGACAAGAAAATAGCTGGTCTATTGGGCGCGGCGGCGGCGCTCACCACAATGACGAGCGTCCAGGCCGCATCGCCGGCGCAACAGACGGAATTAGCGCCGGCGACAAGCTACCGCGATCTTCTCGATCCGATTCCGAACGCTTTGCCCAAGCTAATAGCCGATGACGCGCAGCGCAGCGAAGCACCGGCGTCGGAGCTGGCCCAATACGGCCATCACCATCATCACCACCACCATCACCGCGCTCGTCATCATCACCACCATCATCACCACCACCGCGGTCACCATCACCATCACCACCATCACCACTAGGTCGAAGCGGGGCGTTTTTTCGGACGCCCCGCGCGGCTTTTTTGCAAACTGCTAGATTGGTTATTCTCTCGCCTTAGCCTTCGCGGCCCGAAGCAGGTGCCGGTACGTGCCGTCGAAGATGGTGTCGGTCTTCGACGTCCAGGTCGAATCCGCAGCCAGCGCCGGTCGGCTGCCGTGGATGCGCCGGCCGCGCAACTCGCGTTCGGCAGCTTCCTCCTCATCCATTGCCGTGAGCATGAAATCGGCCACGAGCGGCAACACCAGAATCTGCAACATCGGCTCGCCGGGCCGAAAAATATGGGTGCGTCCTTCGCCGGGCGATTTGAACACGACGAAGGAGATCATCGGCCACCATTCGGTGCGCAGCAGCGCCGGCACGGCGATCGGCACCGTGTCGGTCGGGTCGGTGTAGAACCGCGGATGCGGCTCCGTCCGCACCGCCCAGTCGCTGCCGACCTTGAGATCGAGCAGCAATTGATAGGTGTAGTAATCGCGCCCGAAGCTGCGGAACGGCGGCCACATGATGTCGCTGCCGTCCGGCGGCGGCCCGAAATCGCCGTCGAAAACGAGCGCGCCGTTCCGCTTGGTGACGTGAAGCTCATTGTCATACGGATAAAAAATCTCGATGCCGTATTGCGCCCCTTCGGTGAAGGGCGCGCAATGCCAGGCATATTCCTGCGCGCCGTCGGTGCGCGGCGCGGGCTCGCCGGCCCAGCCCGGCATTTCGAGCTTGGTGCGGCGCGGCCGCAGTCCGGGGTTAGCTAGCCTGAATTTGACGTCGTTCATCGTGCTGATCCGGTTTTTGACAAGATCCCAATTAATAGTTCTGGGCTCAGCTGCAAAGTCTTTGTTGGACAAAGAGTTCCCTGTCGTCTGGGCCGGCCAAGCGCACCGCTGCGCTGATTGGCCATCCTGTTTCAAATGCAGGAAAACTGCTATCACCCCGCCCAGCGATCCTGGTCGGCACCGGCATCGAATATTTTTGGGGAGGTTCAGGTGTTATCATTGCGCGCATTTGCTGGCGTCGTTCTCGGCACGGCGGTCATGACCGCGACCATGACCGCGAACATGGCCGTAACCGCAGCATTCGCGGTGGATTCTTATCCCAGCCGGCCGGTCAGGGTGATCATTCCATTTCAACCGGGAAGCGCGTCCGACACCGTGAGCCGTGTCGTGCTCGATCAGGTCTCCCAGGAGCTCGGTCAGCCGATGGTGATCGAGACCAAACCGGGCGCTGGCGGGACGATGGGATTTACCGACGTCGCCAAATCGAACCCCGACGGCTATATGGCCGTCACCAGCTCGACGTCGCTGGGCACCGAGATGGTGCTGCACAAAAGCCTCCCCTTCGATCCGCTTAAGGACTTCGCCCATGTCGTTATGTTCGGCGTGCAGCCGAACGTGCTGGTCACTTCGACCCAGAGCGGCTTTAAGACCGTCGCCGATCTGGTCGCTGCCGCGAAGGCAAAGCCCGGAACCCTGACATTTGCGTCCGCCGGCATCGGCTCCTCGTCGCATATGGCGGGCGAACGCTTCCGGCTCGCCGCCGATATCGACGTGCGGCATGTGCCGTTCCGCGATCAAGGCCTGACCGAAGTGATGGCCGGGCGCATCGATTATTATTTCATCCCGCTGGCGGCGGCGGCTTCAGCGATTGGTAGCGGCAAGCTGAACGTGCTTGCGGTAAGTTCGCCGCAGCGGTCGGCGCTCCTGCCGGACGTGCCGTCCATCGTTGAGGCGGGATATCCGGACGCCAAATTCCGGTTCTGGGTCGGGCTGTCGGTGCCGGCCAAAACGCCGCGCGCCATCATCGACAAATTGCACGATGCCACCGAAAAGGCGCTGCAGGTCCCGGCGCTGCAAGAAAAACTCGCCAAGCTCGGCGTCACGCCGGTTGAGATGAGCGTCAATGACTTCGGCAAATTTGTCGACGAGGATCTCAAGGCGACGGCGGATCTCGCCAAACAAGCGAATATCCAGCCAACGGATTAGTCGCCGTCATTGCAAGCCAACGGGTCCGGCCCGAAGTGGCCGGCCCGATGACGAGCTCCGCGAAGCAATCCAGCACAGTGCCGCCGCCCTGGAGTGCTTCGTCGCCTTGCTCCTCGCAATGACGCGTTCTAAGAGCCATTTCAGCGCTGCAACAGCGCGATCAGGCTCGACGTGTCCCAACGCTTGCCGCCCATCTTCTGCACCTGCGCATAAAACTGATCGATCAGCGCCGAAATCGGCAGGCTCGCGCCGTTCCTTCGCGCTTCGTCGAGGCAGATGTTGAGATCCTTGCGCATCCAGTCGACGGCAAAGCCGAAATCGAATTTGCCGGCTACCATGGTCTTGTAGCGGTTCTCCATCTGCCACGACTGCGCCGCGCCCTTGGAAATCGTCGCGATCAGCTTTTCGATATCGAGGCCGGCTTTGGTCGCAAAATGCAGGCCCTCGGCCAGGCCTTGCACCAGGCCCGCGATGCAAATCTGGTTGACCATCTTGGCGAGCTGGCCCGAGCCTGACGGGCCCATGAGATTGCAGGCGCGCGCATAGGCGGCGATCATTTTCTCGGCGCGCGCAAACGGCGCCTCGTCGCCGCCGCACATCACCGTGAGCACGCCGTTCTCGGCGCCGGCCTGGCCGCCCGATACGGGGGCATCGACAAAATCGAAGCCACGCCGCTTCGCTTCGGCATGCAATTCGCGGGCGATCTCGGCGGACGCCGTGGTGTGATCGACGACGATCGCGCCCTTGGCAACGCCCGAGAACACGCCGTCCTTGCCCAGCATCACTTCGCCCAGATCGTGGTCATTGCCGACGCAGGCCATGACGAAGTCCTGGCCCTCGGCCGCCTGTCGCGGCGTCGGCGCGCTTTTGCCGCCGTGTTGGCCTACCCATTTTTCGGACTTCGCGGCAGTGCGGTTATAGACCGTGACCTCATGGCCGCCCTTCGCCTTGAGATGTCCCGCCATCGGGTAGCCCATCACGCCAAGCCCGACGAATGCGACCTTTGCCATGTGTTTCCTCCATTGTGTGCGCACGCCGTCATGGCCCGACGGGCGGCGGCGCGTCAACCGGGGCGCGAGCGGGAGATTGACCTCACCGATAGGGGGCCTATGTAGACCGTCATGACATCGAAAGACGACGTTCTTGCAGCGCTCGGTAAGATTTCGGGGCCCGACGGCGTGCCGCTGCCGGCGAGCGGAAAATTGTCCGAAATCGTGGCGGCCGACGGCAAGATTTTTTTCTCGATCACGGTCGATGCCGGCGCCGTCAAGCTTTGGGAAGGCGTGCGCGAGCGCGCCGAAGCCGCAATCCGCGCTGTGCCGGGCGTCAATTCGGTGCTGGTCGCGCTCACCGCCGAGCGTGCCGGTGGCGCCAGCGGGGCAGCCGCGCCGCGGGTACAAGCTCAACAACGGCCGCAAGGCGCGGCGCCGGGCGCGCATGGTCCCGCGCACGGTCCCGCGCATGGCCCGCCGTCGCCCGCGGGCATTCCCGGCGTCACCTCGATCATCGCGGTTGCGTCCGGCAAAGGCGGCGTCGGCAAGTCGACCACCGCGGTCAATCTGGCGCTCGGATTGCGCGATCTCGGCCTGAAAGTCGGCATTCTCGATGCCGACATCTACGGCCCGTCGATGCCGAAGCTCTTGGCCATCCGCGAGAAGCCGCAGACCGTCGGCGGCACGCGGCTCAAACCGATCGAGCGTCATGGCATGCCGGTGATGTCGATCGGTTTTCTGATCGAGGAAGAAACGCCGATGATCTGGCGCGGGCCGATGGTGATGTCGGCCTTGACGCAGATGCTGCGCGAAGTGGAGTGGGGCACGCTCGACGTCATGGTGGTGGACATGCCGCCCGGCACCGGCGACGCGCAGCTCACCATGGCGCAGCAGGTGCCGCTCAAAGGCGCGGTCATCGTCTCGACGCCGCAGGATCTCGCGCTGATCGACGCGCGGCGCGGCATCGCCATGTTCCGCCGCGTCAATGTGCCGGTGCTCGGCATTGTCGAGAACATGTCGATGTTCATCTGCCCGCATTGCGGCACGCGCTCCGACATTTTCGGCCATGGCGGCGCGCGGCACGAAGCCGAGCGGCTCGGCGTGCCATTTCTGGGCGAAGTGCCGCTCGACATTTCGATCCGGGAAAAATCCGACTCCGGCCAGCCGGTGGTCGCGACCGCGCCCGACAGCGCGCATGCGCAAGTCTATCGCGACATCGCCGCCCGCGTGCGCGATGGCCTGCTCGGCGCCGGCCGCCCGGCGCCGAAAATCGTCATCGAGGCTTGATTTCAGTTATTTGCGCCTGCGCGAGGTTTGTTGCTCCGGCGAAGCCGCCGCAGCCGACCCCGCCGGGTTCTGGACGCACTCTCCTTAAGTCGCGTTGGCGGACGCCGAGCCGCGCGACGAAAGCAATCCCGGCGCCCCGGCTGAATACTACTTTGCCCGCAGCTGCGTGCAATGCGGTCGCGCGGGCGATCGAAAACGGCCCGCCGCAGATCCGAAAGGCGATCGAGATGAAGAGGCCGCCAAATGGATGGAGGCCGCCGAGTGGGCGGCCTCCGAAGTGTGAACGATCAGCGCGCGAACGATCAGCCCCACGTCTGTTTTTTCAGTCCATCTCGCTATTTGATGGCGGTCGAAACGCTGCTGAACGTGGTGTTGAGGTTGGTGCCGAGAGACGTCACGGCGACGATGATCGCGACGGAAATGCCCGCTGCAATCAGGCCATATTCAATCGCGGTAGCTCCGGATTCATCATGCAAGAACCGGATAACACGTAAAAGCATGGGGTGCCCCTTATGCATTCCAAATGTATCGCCCGGGCCGGGATATAGGGCAATCTTCTTGAACACACGTAAAACTATATAAGCCAAATTTAACGAAGCGGCGCGCGTTACCTATTCGCTCAAAACGGACCATCACAAAATTCAAAGCGAGCCGGCCGCAAAAAAGCAAAGACCCGGCCGACTGACGCTGGGTCCTCTTGCACTCGCCCAGGCGTTGCCGGATGATGTTTGGCGGCTGAACAGGGGGATAAACATGCGCGTTGCAATCATTCTCGCGAGTGTAGCCGCAATTTCCGTGACGATTTTCAGCGCCGAGGCGCAAGCGCGGGGATGCGGCAGGGGGTGCCTCGAACAGCGGATAGCCGCGCTCGAGGCGGAAATAGCGCAACTGAACGCCAACACCATCAAGGCCGGGCAAATAGTAACGATCAATGCGCCCGGCGGCTGCCTGTCCTGGGGCGGACCCACGCCCGGCGCCGTCGGCTGGGTGACGCCGCCTTGCTACAACAGCACGTGGGTCATTGGCAGCCACTGACGGCCCGATCGCGCCATCGAATGGGGCTCTTCTTAGCCTATGGCCAGTCCACAAACGGCAGCCGGCCACAAGCACGCGTTCTTGCGCGCATTCTTGCACGCGTTGTTGCGCGAGTTGGCGCGCGAACTACCGCGCGAACTACCACATGTAGCGCGCCGCGATGATGAGCAGCACGACGACGGCAACCGCCAACAGACCCAATTGCGCGGTCAGATTATTGGCGAGCCCACCTTTGTTGCCGGTATTCATGGGTGATGTATTCATCGGCGATCTCCCTTGGTCGGATTTCTTGTTTCGATCCGCTATCGAGCACGGGATTTGCAAGGTGGCCGCTGTGGCAGACAACCCACCGCGGCCATACCTGAAAAGCCATTCCGAGCCGACGTTCCTGTCAATTCCGGATGTTTACCTAGTGTAAAAACCATCACCCAGAGGGCGGCGTATTTTCGCGACGATTTTTCGGTACCATTCGCAGCAGCCCGGATGGGGACGACATGGCTGTCCTTACTCTAGGGATTGTTTTGACCAACCCTCGACCGTTGCCGCCTGAAGTCAGGCCCTTCGCGCTTGCTGCGCTGGCGGTCGTTCTCGCAGCTTTCCTGATCTGGTCATATCTGAAGCGGCGGCGTTGAATGAAGGCGGCCGCCAACTGAGGCGACCTGAAGGAGCTTTTCTATCGGCGAAAGGTCCAGTTTAACAGTGAATCATATCTACTTTCCGCTTGCGCGCAGCAGCGGGAGAATTTTGGAACTCCTTAGAGCTAATAAGGCCAACGGTGGGGATCGGAAAAAAAGCTATTTCAGTTCCTCAATTTGATTGGAACGCGTGCTCTCGGGAGGCAGGCGAGTTCAAGAGATGGCCGAGGATTCGGCGGATAGGTGGGAATACGAAGCCAAAATCGTGAAGCGATTTGGTTTTGAACAGCGGCTAGAATTGCCGATTCCGCTGCCGGTAACGCCTCGTGAGCAGCAAGAGGCTACCAACTGAGGCCGCTTAGAGGGGCGCCGTGAGGCTGCCCTCTCTTGCTCAACCGAGCAGGTCTTTAATGTTTATTGGGAATCCAGCTTCCTGTAGTTCAGCGCCGAGCCGCCCCGTCACTTCATCAACTCGCTTGTTGAACTTAATGTAGATCAGGCCGCTAATATCGGATGGAAGTTCTAGGCTTCCCTTATGCAGGATCGCGACACGCTTTCTTCCGAGTCGGACTAGGAACATCCCTAATTCAAGAATGACGTTCTGGCGCGCTCTGGGCTTCTTTTCCTTCGGTTCATCTATAGGGTGGCCTTCATCATCCGGTGTGAGCAAAACGCAGGCATAACGAACGTCTATATTTGCTTCTAGTTTCTCAATAATTGTGTCGCCGCCTATCGGAAGATTCTGCAAAATCACTGGCTCAAGCTTCATTCGGCGCAGAAGTAACTCAAGTTGTTCGCGGGCATCTGTGTCGTGCCCATAGACAATAAAGACTTTGTTCGACGGGTGACGACTTCTGCAGATGACGTTGCCGAAGCACTCGCCACTTCGGCAGAGCCACAGAGTCCTCTCACCTTCGCGGCATTGGGCGAGTCCTTCCCCTGCCAGACGATCTTTCCGCTCGCGTAGATGTTGGCAATTGCGCCGTCGGCAAGCCGGAACTGTCGCCCATGCGGCATGTCCTTGGCGGTAAAGCCAATGTTATGGGCTTGAAGCAATGTCTGCATTTCGTCGGGTGACATGAGGGAACTATGCCCTCCCAGCGGGCACCCCTCAAGCTGTACAATCGACCGTTTCCACGGCGGTTTAGACAGAACGTTCATTCAATCTCACCAAAAGAGGGACCAATGCGGTTTTCAAACAAAAGAACATATTGCGAACATGGAACATATCGTGTACGGTGCTGCCTTAGCCAATTGCCAGCGGGCCAGGGGGTCCGATGGCGGGCCGCAGGGGCCCAAAAGCCGGGTGTGACGGGGGGCTGGCCGCTTTCGTGGCCTCCGAATCCCGGCCATAAGGAGCATGAGCTATGAGCGGTGGTAGTGCAGCGCTTCGTCTCGTCGAAGGATCGTCAATGGATAAGTCGAAGGCTCTTGATGCGGCGCTTTCTCAGATCGAGCGCAGCTTCGGCAAGGGCTCGATCATGCGGCTCGGCAAGAACATGCAGGCGATGGACATCGAGACGGTGTCCACGGGCTCGCTCGGCCTCGACATCGCGCTTGGCATCGGCGGCTTGCCGCGCGGCCGGGTGGTCGAGATTTATGGCCCTGAATCCTCGGGCAAAACCACGCTCGCTTTGCATTGCCTTTCCGAGGCCCAGAAGAAGGGCGGCATTTGCGCCTTCATCGATGCCGAGCACGCGCTCGACCCGATCTATGCGCGCAAGCTCGGCGTCAATGTCGACGACCTTCTGATCTCGCAGCCCGATACCGGCGAACAGGCGCTGGAAATCGCCGACACGCTGGTGCGTTCGGGTTCGATCGATGTTCTGATCATCGATTCAGTCGCGGCTCTGGTGCCGCGCGCCGAGCTCGAAGGCGAGATGGGCGACAGTCAGCCGGGCTTGCAGGCGCGGCTGATGAGCCAGGCGCTGCGCAAGCTCACCGGCTCGATCAACCGCTCCAATACGATGGTGATCTTCATCAATCAGATCCGCATGAAGATCGGCGTCATGTACGGCTCGCCGGAAACCACGACCGGCGGGCAGGCGCTTAAATTCTACGCTTCGGTGCGGCTTGATATCCGCCGCATCGGCGCCATCAAGGAGCGCGACGAGGTGGTCGGCAATCAGACCCGCGTGAAGGTTGTCAAAAACAAGCTGGCGCCGCCGTTCAAGCAGGTCGAGTTCGACATCATGTATGGCGAGGGCATTTCCAAGGTCGGCGAACTGGTCGATCTCGGCGTTAAAGCCGGCGTCGTGGAAAAATCCGGCGCCTGGTTCTCCTATGACAGCCAGCGCATCGGTCAGGGCCGCGAGAACGCCAAAACCTTCCTCAAGGGCAATCCTGATATCGCGGCGAAAATCGAAGCGGCGGTCCGGCAGAATGCCGGCCTGATCGCGGAAAAGATTCTCGCCGGCGATAAGGAAGAGGCCGACGACGACGAGGCGGCCGAAGGGTGAGGCGGGCACCTTAAGTTCATTGCCCGATTCCCAGCACTAACAAACGTCATGGAGCCGTTAGACGTGAATGGCCGGGACAAGCCCGGCCATGACGTTGTGTAGCGATCGTGGAGGAGGTGACTGGCTCTGTGAGCCGCTTACGCGCCGCGGCGCTCGGCGGTCCAGGAGCCGGAGCAGGCGCCGCCGGTCCAGTGTCCGCCGCCCATGTCGCCGGCGAGGCGGCCCGAACCCGTGGCGCTCTTGCCGGCCGCCGCCACCGTCACCGTGATGGTGCCGGTGGTTGGGGCGATTTTACCGGAGATCGTGAACGTGGTGTCGCCCGCATTGACGACCTGGCCGTTGGAAATGCGGATCGGATAGCGATAGCCGCGGTCGCAATCGCCCTTCTCGGTGACGATCGACACGCTCCACAGGCCGTCATAACGCGGCGCAGCGAAGCCCGACGTGCTCGCGAGTGTGGCACTGGCGGCAATGAGCGCACCGAAGGCGCCTACGCCAAGGAGCTTTCTCAAATTGGTCATAACGGCCGTCCCTGTTGTGCGGGTGCAATGTCCCGCTGATTGACGCGAAAAAAGCAGCGAGCACGTTGGCCCGCACCCCGATTGGTCGTTTCGAACTGGATAAGGGTTCTACGGACTAAAAGTTCAAATCGCGTTGATAATTGCCTCTAATTTGCCGCAATATCGCGCGTAGGCCCGTGAGGAACGGAATTATTCAATTGTTGAAATGATTTAGCTGTAATTTCCCGGATCGCTTAGGTACTTGCCCGCCGCGAGCCGGGCGCACTGACACAAGCACGTGACCGGGTGCCGCTTCGGCGGCCGATGCTTATCCGGCTACCCCCTGCGCGCCGGATCCGCCGGGGACCATCGGCGGGCTCGGGGCGTTCGCCGGCGGATCGGACATGATGAGCCGATAGCCGACGCCGAGTTCGGTCAGGAGGATGCTCGGCTGCGTCGGATCGGCCTCGATCTTGCGGCGCAGCTTGCGCACGAAGATGCGCAGGTAATGGGTGTCGTCGATATGCTCGCTGCCCCAGACCTCGCGCAGCAGGAATTGGTGGGTGACCACATTGCCGGAATGCTGCGCCAGGATTTGCAGGAGCCGGTACTCCTTGGGCGTGAGCGTGACGCGCTGGTCGCTGATGAACACCGCGCGCGCGGCGAAATCGATCGACAGCGGGCCGAATTTGACGACGGGCTCGCCGCGCGAGGCGCGCAATTGCCGGCGCATCGCCGAATGCGCGCGCGCCAGAAGCTCCGCCATGCCGAACGGCTTGACCACATAATCGTCGGCGCCGAGTTCGAGAAGCCGCACCTTCTCGGCCTCGGTGGCGCGCACCGAAAGCACGATCAGCGGTACGGTCGACCACGCCCGCAGCCGCTCGAGCACGTCGGCGCCGTCCATGTCGGGCAAGCCCAGATCGAGGATGACCAGGTCCGACGGCTTGAGCGTCGCCGCGCGGAGCGCCTGCGCGCCGGTCTCGGCCTCTTCCACCGCAAAACCGTCGAGCTCGAAGCCGGTGCGCAGAAACCGCCGGATCTGAACCTCGTCGTCGACCACAAGCACGCGGGACGGAATCTCACTCATCAACCGTAACCTCCATTGGCGCCGTCTCGCCCGATGACGGCAGATAGATCGACACAGTGGTGCCGCGGTCGACCCCCTCGCTCTCGACTTCGACCTTGCCGCCGTTCGCCGAGATGAAAGCATGCGCGATCCACAGCCCGAGACCTGAGCCCGACGTGGTCGCGGCATGGCGCGGCCCGCGGAAGAAGCGGCCGCCGACCTGACGTTTCTCGTCGCCAGAGAGGCCCGCGCCACTGTCGTGCACCGAGAGCACGACGGCTTGTCCACTCGGCCGCGCGGCGACGCGGATCGGGGAGCCTTCGCCCGAATATTTCGCGGCATTGTCGAGGATCTGCACCAGCGCCTGCTCGACCTGGGTCGGGTCGGCGCGCACGATCGGCAAATTGGAGTCCAAATCCAGCGTGACCGGATGCCCGGCGAGCCGGCGCTTTCGGTGTTCGACCGCGGCATTGACGATGTCGACCGGCTCGATCCACTGCAATTTCGGTCGCACCTGTTGGCTCGAAATCGTCGTCGCATCGAGCAGATTCTGGATGTCGTTGTTGAGGCGCTCGGCTTCGTCGCGCAGCACGCCGGTGAGCGCGTGCAGGCGCTCGTCGTGCATCAAGACCGGCGCGTTCGACAGGATGGTGGCGGCGCCGAAAATGGAGGCAAGCGGCGTGCGCAATTCGTGCGACACCGAGCCGATCAAAGCTTCGCGCAACAGCTCGCTTTCCGAGCGCATCTTGGCTTCGTTGAGCGCGCGCGCGACGTCGAGCCGTTCCAGCGTTGCCGCGGCATCCGCCAGCGCGTCGTCTATCCGCTGGCGCAGATCGACGAGCGCCGCGCCCGAGGCGGCGCCGAGATCGACGGCGATGCTGCCGAAATCGGGCGACTTCGGCGACACCCGGCGCACCAGCCACAGGTTGCCGCTGCCGTCGTCGATGATGCGCTCGCCGCACTCTTCCTGCTCGACGCGCTTGACCTCGTCGTGCACGCGCTCGGGCACCGCATCGGTCGCGCCGGTTTCGGACGCGGCAAGCAGCACCACTTTGCGCTGAACCAAGGTGGCGAGGTGATCCTGAATGGCGACGAATATGTCGGCGGCGCCGGGCGCGGCCGCGAGCCGCCGCGAAAAGGCATAGAGGTCGCTCATCTCGCGTTCGCGCTTACGCGCGATCGTGGTGTGGCGCTTGGCCTGCGTGGCGAGATGCGACACAAACACCGCAACGACCATGAACAGAAGGAGATTGAGGATTTCCTGCGGCTCGGCGACTTTGAAGCTGTAGAGCTGCGCGAAATAGACATAGCCCGACATCAGCACGCCGGCGACCGCCGCCGCCAACGCCGGAATGACGCCAAATTGGTAGCCGGCGATCATCACCGGCACGAGGTAAAGGACCGCGCCGCGCAGAATTCCGACATAGTGGCGCAGCACGAGCCCCACCACCGTTATCGCCAGAACCAGGAGCAACGATACGGCAATGCCGCGCAACTCGTGGCGCAAGGCCGCGAATTTCGGGTTCGCCGGCCGCGCCGGTCTTAATTTCAGGTTCAGATTTTCAAGGTTGAGCTGCACCGAAACGCCGCTTCGAGAAAGTCCGGTTCGACAGCGCCGGACCATAAGCGCCGGACTGTGTGCAGGCTATCTTTTTCGCGCCGCTTGCCGCGGCTGCCGGTTCCGGCCGCGTACACATCTTCGTAATCAGCCATCCGTGTTTATTTGAAATTTATGCGGGGGGCCGCCGGTCGCCTGGCGGTGTCCTTATTTGGGTCAAATGCGGCGAGAAATAACGACCTGTTGATCGCAGCAGCGGTTGCGGTGCACAAGTTCCTGCCGCAATTATGTGGTCGAACAGCGCTCAACCGGCAGCGGGAAGTCTTATCACCATCTTCAACTTCCCGATGTTGGCTAAAGCGAGCATGGCCCCCGGTGACTTTCCCCGCCGGGGGCTTTGCCTTTTTAGCCCTTGCTGCGCACGACCTCGCCATAATCGGGGGCTTCGCTGAGGAAGCCGCGGTCGAGCATCCAGTTGACCTTCTCCTGAAACTCGCTCGCCTGATAGTTTTTGACGCCGACCAGTTCGGGCATCATGCCGCCTTGGCGCTGCTCGGGGTCAAGGTCGCGCAGCACCTCCTGGCGCGAACGGTCCTCGTTCTCGCGCAGCCAGGCGATGGCGCGGTTGAGCGCGCGGCGCAGCTTCGCCGCGGTTTCGTCGTCGACGTCATTGCCGGCGACGATGCCGCCGCGCCAGCGCAGATCGGCGATCTTGCGCGCGCCTTGCGCCAGCGCGCGGCTGACCAGCGGCTCCATCAAAGCCGCCGCTTGCGTCGTGCCGCTCAAAAGCGCTTCGAGCCGGTCATTGGCATGCACGAGCGTAATGTCCTCGAACGGCACGCCGGCCGCTTCGAGCACTTCGATCGCGGCGTAGAATGTGCCGGCGTGCCAGGTGACCGCGATCGGCACTTTGCGCAACTCGCTCACCGACTGGATTTTGGAATCCTTCGCCACCATCAGCGCGCCGGTGCGCACGGTGGTGTCGAGCCCGATGATCTTGCCGCCGCCGAGCGATTGCACGCGTTCGATCGCGCCCCATTCGCAGACCGGATAGACTTCGAGCGCGCCGCTTTGCAATTGGGACTCTTTCCAGCGCTTGGAAAAGTCCTCGACCCGTCCGGCCGCGCCTTTGGGATTGTCCTCAAAATATTCGACATCGAGACCTTCGGCGGCGAAGAAGCCTTGCTCGACCGCGACCCGCCACGGACGATCGTGGGCATTGCTGTCGCTCTGCAACCGAATGGTTCGCGTCATGGTGATTTCTCCCTCATTGCGCCCGCCGTGGATGGGCCCGGATTTGGACTACGTAGCTGGACAAGGAAAGCTAGACAAAACACTGGTGCGCATTCAGCGCGCTCGCGGGCCTCTGGTTCGGCCCGATTTCGTCAATCGGGCTGGCGCGGCTCTTCATGGCTCGGCTCTTCATGGCTCGGCTGTTCGTGGCTCGGCTCATCGTAACCGTGACGGCTCGAATAGAAGATCAAGCCCATCAGGCCGGTTCCGACCCCAATCGAGAATACGACGCCAAGCGTCATGGCGACATAGCCGGTGGTCGGCATCGGCGGTCCTTCGACCGAAGTCCATGTGTACACCGCAAACCAGATTGACGCGGCGAGGAGGCCAAGCAAAGCGATGACAAGGGTGATTGTTCCGATCTTGCCGCCGAGCTTGCCCATCGCGGTTTCTGCGCTTGCTGCCATGCCGGCTAGATAGGCTTTTCCCAGTCCGATTGCCACCCGCTGATGCGCGGCAGAAATGAAAACGAGCGCACCGCGGTAAGGCGCTGCGCCCGTTGCATTTCGGCAGATTGTCCGGCAACGACGATCAGGCCATCGCGATTTTCAGATTGGCGTCGATCTTGTCGAGGAAGCCGGTGGTGGTGAGCCACTTCTGATCGGGACCGATGAGGAGCGCCAGGTCCTTAGTCATGAAGCCTTGTTCGACGGTGTCGACCGTCACCTTCTCGAGCCTCGCCGCGAATTTCGCCAGTTCCGCATTGTTGTCGAGTTTGGCGCGATGGGTGAGGCCGCGGGTCCAGGCGAAGATCGAGGCGATGGAATTGGTCGAGGTCTCGTGGCCCTTCTGATGTTCGCGGAAGTGCCGCGTCACCGTACCGTGGGCGGCCTCGGCTTCGACCACCTTGCCGTCCGGCGTCGTCAGCACCGAGGTCATCAGGCCGAGCGAGCCGTAGCCCTGCGCCACGGTATCGGACTGCACGTCGCCGTCGTAATTCTTGCAGGCCCAGACATAGCCGCCCGACCATTTCAGGCACGCCGCCACCATGTCGTCAATCAGCCGGTGCTCGTAGATGAGCTTCTTCTCGGCGAACTTGTCCTTGAACTCGGCGTCGAACACGTCCTGGAAAATGTCCTTGAAACGGCCGTCATAGACTTTGACGATGGTGTTCTTGGTCGAGAGATAAAGCGGATAGCCGCGGTTATAGGCGTAGTTCATCGAGGCGCGGGCAAAATCGCGGATCGAGTCGTCGAGGTTGTACATCGACATGGCGACGCCCGAGCCCGGGAACTGGAACACCTCGCGCTTGATCTCCTTGCCGTCGTCGCCGACGAAAGTCAGAAAGAGCTTGCCTTTGCCCGGCACCTTGAAGTCGGTGGCGCGATACTGGTCGCCATAGGCGTGGCGGCCGATGATGATCGGCTTGGTCCAGCCCGGCACCAGCCGCGGCACGTTCTTGCAGATGATCGGCTCGCGGAAAATCACGCCGCCCAAAATGTTGCGGATGGTGCCGTTTGGCGAGCGATACATGTCATGCAGATTGAATTCCTTCACGCGGGCTTCGTCGGGCGTGATGGTGGCGCATTTGACTGCGACGCCGACCTTCTTGGTCGCTTCGGCCGCATCGATGGTGATCTGGTCGCGCGACTCGTCGCGCTTCTGCATGCCGAGATCGAAATACATCAGGTCGATGTCGAGATATGGAAAGATCAGCTTGTCCTTGATGTATTGCCAGATGATCCGGGTCATCTCGTCCCCGTCCATCTCGACCACCGGATTGGCCACCTTGATTTTTGCCATGTGAATAAGACCCTTCGAGTGAGAAACTGTGCAGCGCCGAATGGATGAGGGACGCGACGGGGAGGGTGCGCGGATGAGCCGCCCCCGCGGTTCCGGCGGCGCTCGCTATAGCACCCGTTGCGCGGCCGAGAAAGCCGACTTTGCAAGCGCGGCGCTGCCTTTTGGGAAAACCTTCCGATATACCCATTTCGCGCCATTTTGCGGGGGAACGATGCCGGGTTCAGGGACTGACAAGACCAAGAATTGGATTGATCAGCCGGGGCCGGTAGTGGTTCTAGTCGAGCCGCAACTTGGCGAGAATATCGGCGCCGCCGCGCGCGCCATGGCCAATTTCGGCTTATCTCGGTTGCGCCTCGTCAAGCCGCGGCAGAGCTGGCCCAACGACAAAGCCCGCATCATGGCGGCCGGCGCCGACCGTATTCTCGACGGCGCGCAACTCTACGACACGCTCGAAGCCGCGATCGCCGATTGTAGCTTCGTTCTGGCAACGACGGCGCGGGCGCACGATCAGGCCAAACCCGTCGTCGGCCCGAACGACGCGGTGCGGCAGATCGCGCCGCGCATCGCGGCCGGACAAACAGTCGCGATCGTGTTCGGGCGCGAGCGCAATGGGCTCGAAAACCACGAGGTGGCGCTCGCCGACCGTATCGTCACCTTGCCGGTCAATCCGGCTTTCGCGTCGCTCAACCTGGCGCAGGCCGTCGTGATCGTCGCCTATGAATGGTTCGAACTCCTGACCGAAGGGAAACTGCCGTTCGCCATGCCGGAGAAATCGCCGCAGGCCCCGAAACAGCAGCTTCTGGCCTTTTTCGCTGCGCTCGAGCGCGAACTGGAAAAGGTCGAGTTCTTCCGGCCGCCCGACAAGCGCGAAACCATGCAGATCAATTTGCGCAACATTTTCTCGCGCATGCAGCCGACGCAGCAGGACATCCAGACACTGCACGGCGTCATCATGTCGATCGCGGAAGGGCGCAAGGGCCCGGCGCGCGGCGGTGTGCTCGACGGGGCGGAAGCTGAAATGCTGCGCGAGCTTTTGGCCGAGCACGGCGGTGGCCGCGCGCCCAAGGAACGAGGCCCGGTGCGCGGGCTGGCGCGGCTCCTGCGCCGCAACCCGACCGAGGCCGAGCGGCTATTGTGGCGGGCGCTGACCAACGATCGCCGCTTCGCCGGGCGCGGCTTCAAGCGGCAAACGCCGATCGGGCAGCATATCTGTGACTTCGTCTCGTTTCCGCTCCGGCTCATCATCGAACTCGTGCCGGCGGAGGAAAGCGAGGGTGCCGCCGCGCCGCGCGCCGCACAGCGTGCGTGGCTCAAGGAGCGCGACTACCGAATTGTGGAAGTGCTTGCCACGGACGTCGAGTCTGATATGGCAACGGTGCTCGATCGGATCGGCCAACATCTCGCCTGAATTGGAATTCTTTCTGTTCCAAACAGAGACGCTCGGCTAGTTGGCGCTGAATTTTTCATTTGAGCATGATCTTTTCCGAAAACCCGGTCTTCACTTTTCGGGATCATGCTCGAGCCTCAAGGTCTCAATCATGCAACTGCGAAATTCGACATCGCGATACGGCGCGATCCCGCAAGCCGTGCATTGGCTCACCGCGCTGTTCGTCATCGCCGGCTGGCTGCTCGGCCAGTTCGGTGACGTATTGCCGAAAGGCCCGGCCCGCGACTTCGGCTTCCTGCTGCATATGACGCTCGGGCAATGCGTGTTGGTGTTGCTCCTGATCCGCCTCCTGTGGCGCTTCGCGGACCCGCCGCCAGCGTCAACCTTTGATGACCTTCAACGCCGCGGCGGCGCCGGCGCGCAGCATCGACAGATCGCTCGATACCGCCAAGAATTTCACGCCGCGCTTGGCAAGCGCTGCGGCGCGCTCGGCCGAATGACAATAGGCGCCAGGAATTTTCTTCGCCCGTCGCGCCCCCGCGATCATGGTGTCGAGATGGCCTTCGACTTCCTTCGATAGCGGATCGAGGTTCTTACCGTCCGACAGCGCGATCGAGAGGTCCGAGGGACCGAGGAAAAAGCCGTCGATCCCGGGCATGGCGATGATCGCATCGAAGTTTTGCAGCGCCGTGCGCGTCTCAATCATGGCAAATGTGACAATGTGATCATTGGCCTCGCGCAGATAGACCGACTGGTCGGATAGTCCGGCGAAGGTCGTCGCCCGGTGCGGACCCCAACTGCGCTCGCCGGTCGGCGGAAACTTGGCGGCGGCGGCAAATGCCCGCGCGTCGGCCGGCGCATTGATCATCGGCGCGATGATGCCTTCGGCGCCGAAATCGAGCGCGCGGCTCACCAAAGCAAAATCGTTGAGCGGGACGCGCACGATCGGCGCCGCGCCGCCCTGGCGCACCGCGGCGATGCCGTTGAGAATGCCGCCGACGTCCCACAGACCGTGCTGGCTTTCGATGGTCACCGCCGGGAAGCCGTCGCGCGCCAGGGTCTCGGCAATGAGCGGATAGGGCAGCCCGCACCAGCCCGAATAGACCGTCTCTCCGGCGCGCAGCCGATTGGCGAGGGTAAAATTGGCAATAGCCATGAACGTCTCTCCCTTTGACGACAATGTTTTCTATTATTTGAGCGGTCGAACTTCGGCTTATCGCCCGGCTTTGATGTCGGCGATGGCCTGGGCTGTCAGCTCCGACATCGTGCGGCTGATCTGGTGATCGGACTGCGCGACGCCTTTGGCGTCGAAATCCTTGCGGATTTTTTCCGCCACATCGCCTTTCTTATCCAGGTCGAGCATCACCACCGACTGCGCGTAACTGTCGGCTTCGGGGCCGGATAGGCCGAGTTTCTCGGCCGCCCATAGGCCGAGCATCTTGTTGCGGCGCGCAGTCGCTTTGAACTTGAGTTCCTCATCGTGCGCGAATTGCTGTTCGAAGGCTTCTTCGCGCCTGTCGAATGTGGTCATGGCCTTGGCCTTTTTGCGTGGAACGGGGTTGGAAACGGTTCTTGCCGCATTGTAAACCAATCGCCGGCTTGCATAACGGGGGTGACCCGTCAAGGCAACCGGTCCAGCGCCCACAGATCGTCGTTGCGATTGTGGGCGCGCGGGTCTATGTCGATTGTACTCCGCGGCACCTTCGGCTAGCTTTTGTGTCGCGGAGGGCCGCTGAGTTGAGTCGCGCTTAGTCAACAGCGAGCCTTGTGCCGCCGCCGCGGACTTTGACGTGTAAAATGGAGCCACGGCATTCCCATGGATTTTACAAAACCCCGGTACACTCCTATGAGCCGCCGTCGCCGCATTTATGAAGGCAAGGCGAAGGTCCTTTACGAAGGGCCCGAGCCCGGAACGCTGATCCAGCATTTCAAGGACGACGCGACCGCCTTCAATGCCAAAAAGCACGAGGTGATCGAAGGCAAGGGAGTCCTCAACAACCGGATCTCCGAATACGTCTTCCAGCATCTCAACGATATCGGGGTGCCGACACATTTCATCCGCCGCCTCAATATGCGCGAGCAACTGATCCGCGAAGTGGAGATCATTCCGCTCGAAGTCGTGGTGCGCAATATCGCGGCCGGTTCGTTGTCGCAGCGGCTCGGCATCGAGGAAGGCACGCAGTTGCCGCGCTCGATCATCGAGTTCTATTACAAGAACGACCAGCTCAACGATCCGATGGTGTCGGAAGAGCACATCACGGCATTCGGCTGGGCGACGCCGCAGGAGATCGACGACATCATGTCGCTCGCGATCCGCGTCAACGACTTCCTGTCGGGTCTGTTCCTCGGCGTCGGCATCCGCCTCGTCGACTTCAAGATGGAAACCGGCCGGCTGTGGGAGAACGATCTGATGCGGATCGTCGTCGCCGACGAGATTTCGCCCGACTCCTGCCGGCTGTGGGACATCAAGTCGAACGAGAAGCTCGACAAGGATCGTTTCCGCCGCGACCTCGGCGGGCTCCTTGAAGCCTATACCGAAGTGGCCAAGCGTCTTGGCATCATGAACGAGGGCGAGCGGCCGCAGGGCACCGGGCCGATTCTGGTCAAGGGTTAGTCGGATTTGGGCTAGCTGTTCGAACGCTCTCGCGCACCGGTGCGTTAGGCACCGGTTGCGGCAGCGGCGATTCGTTCATATTGAAGGGGTGAGTTTGGAGCGCCCCGCGCAACGGCACTGTCCCAAAAGCACTGTCTAATGAAAGCCCGTGTCACCGTCACGCTGAAATCGGGGATTTTGGACCCCCAGGGCAAGGCCATCGAGGGCGCCCTGAAGACGCTTGGCGTGAGCGGGGTAGCGAGCGTCCGCCAGGGCAAGGTTTTCGACATCGAAATCGAGGGCGCGGACCGCGCCGGCGCCGCGGTGGCGCTCAAAAATGCCGCCGAAAAGCTGCTCGCCAATACCGTCATCGAGAACTATCGGATCGACGTCAGCGGATGATCCGGACGGATCTGGGATTGGGATGAAATCAGCCGTCGTCGTCTTCCCCGGGATCAATCGCGAGCGCGACATGACACGCGCCCTCAAGCTCGTCTCCGGGCGCGAGCCCGCGATGGTCTGGCACGCCGATACGGCGCTGCCGGCGGGCACCGACCTCGTCGTCATTCCGGGCGGCTTCTCCTACGGCGACTATCTGCGCTGCGGCGCCATCGCTGCCCGCGCGCCGATCATGGACGCGGTGCGCGCCTTTGCGCAAAAAGGCGGCCTCGTGCTCGCGGTGTGCAACGGCTTTCAGATCGCCTGCGAGGCGGGGCTGTTGCCCGGCGTGCTGATGCGCAATGCGCAGCTCCGTTTCATCTGCCGCGACGTCTATCTGCGCGTCGAGCGCTCCGATACGCCGTTCACCCGCGGCTACAATGCCGGCCAAGTGATCCGCGTTCCGGTCGCCCACGGCGAGGGCAATTACATTGCCGATGGCGAGACCATCGCGCGGCTCGAAGGCGGGGGCAGGGTGGTGTTCCGCTATTCGTCGCCCGACGGCATCGTCGACCCGAACTGGACCCACAACGGCGCGATGAACGCGATTGCCGGCATTATCAACGCGCGCGGCAACGTGCTCGGCATGATGCCGCATCCGGAGAACCACGTCGAAGCCGCCATGGGCCGCACCGATGGCCGCGGCCTGTTCGCCGGGCTTGTGGATCACTTCAAGCTGGCGGCGTGACTTCCCGCTCTCCATATGGGAGAGGGAATTCTGGAACCGAGCGCGCCCTCCCTGTGATCTCCAACGAACCTGCCATCACGCCCGAACTCATTGCCCAGCACGGCCTCAAGCCGGACGAATATGAGCGCATTCTCAAACTCATCGGCCGTGTGCCGAGCTTCACCGAGCTCGGCATTTTCTCGGCGATGTGGAACGAGCACTGCTCCTACAAGTCGTCGCGCATTCACCTGCGCACGCTGCCGACCAAGGCGCCTTGGGTGATCCAGGGGCCGGGCGAGAATGCCGGCGTGATCGATATCGGCGATGGGCTTGCCGTTGTCTTCAAGATGGAGAGCCACAACCATCCGAGCTATATCGAGCCCTATCAAGGCGCCGCCACGGGCGTTGGCGGTATTTTGCGCGACGTGTTCACCATGGGCGCGCGCCCGATTGCTTGCCTCAATGCGTTGTCGTTCGGCGATCCAAAGAGTCCAAGAACGCGTGCGCTGGTGGCCGGCGTGGTTGCCGGCATCGGCGGCTACGGCAATTCCTTCGGCGTGCCCACGGTCGGCGGAGAAGTACGGTTTCATCGCCGTTACGACGGCAACATTCTGGTCAACGCCATGGCGGTCGGGCTTGCCGCGAAAGATAAGATCTTCTATTCGGCCGCGTCAGGCGTCGGCATGCCGATCGTCTATCTCGGCTCGAAGACCGGCCGTGACGGCATCCATGGCGCCACCATGGCCTCGGCCGAGTTCGGCGCCGACGCCGAGGAGAAGCGGCCGACGGTGCAGGTCGGCGATCCGTTCTCGGAAAAGCTTCTGCTCGAAGCCTGCCTCGAAATCATGGCCAAAGGCTGCGTCATCGCCATCCAGGACATGGGCGCGGCCGGTCTCACTTGCTCCGCCGTCGAGATGGGCGCCAAAGGCGATCTCGGCGTCACGCTCGATCTCGACGCGGTGCCGTGCCGCGAGACCGGCATGAGCGCTTACGAGATGATGTTGTCGGAGAGCCAGGAGCGCATGCTCATGGTGCTCCGGCCGGAGAAAGAAAAGGAAGCCGAGGCGATCTTCCGCAAATGGGGGCTCGATTTCGCCATCGTCGGGGAAACGACGCCGACCAAGCGTTTCGTCGTCCGCCACGGCGACGCGGTAATGGCCGACCTGCCGATCAAGGAGCTTGGCGACGAAGCGCCGCTCTATGATCGGCCTCATGTCGAGCGCGCCAAGCAGCCCGTGATCGACGCGGCTTCGGTCGTCCCGCCGATGCCTGTCGCCGAAGTGCTGGAAAAGCTGATCGGCGCGCCCGACCTTTGCTCCAAGCGCTGGGTCTGGGAGCAATACGACCATGTCATTCTCGGCAATACCGTGCAGCGGCCGGGCGGCGACGCCGCCGTCGTGCGCATCAATGAGGGCCCGAAGGCGCTGGCGCTGACGTCGGACGTGACGCCGCGCTATTGCGAGGCCGATCCGTTCGAGGGCGGCAAGCAAGCGGTGGCCGAGGCCTATCGCAATATTTCGGCGGTCGGCGGTAAGCCGCTCGCGATCACCGACAATCTGAATTTCGGCAATCCGGAACGGCCCGAGATCATGGCGCAGCTCGTCGGCTGCATCCGCGGCATCGGGGAAGCCTGCAAAGCGCTGTCGTTTCCGGTCGTGTCCGGCAACGTCTCGCTCTACAACGAGACCAATGGCCGCGCGATCCTGCCGACGCCCACCATCGGCGGGGTCGGCTTGCTCGACGAATTCACCAAATCCATGACGCTCGCTTTCGCTTCCGAAGGCGAGGCGATCATGCTGATCGGCGAAACCCACGGTTGGCTCGGCCAATCGCTTTATCTGCGCGACACCTGTAACCGCGAAGAGGGCGCGCCGCCGCCAGTCGATCTTGCCGCCGAGAAGCGCAACGCCGACTTTGTTCGCGGCTTGATCCGCGACGGCCTGGTGTCGGCAGTGCATGACATTTCCGACGGCGGGCTTCTGGTGGCGCTCGCCGAAATGGCGATCGCGTCCGGCATCGGCGCCGTGCTCGAAGCACCTTCGAGGTTGCCGGCGCATGCCTTTTGGTTCGGCGAAGATCAGGCGCGCTACGTCATCACGGCACGGAATTCCGAACCCATTGCGCAACGCGCGAAGGAGGCGGGCGTGCCGTTCACGCGTCTCGGTGCCACTGGCGGCCGCGCTCTCGCACTCGCGGGCGAGCGGCCACTGTCGGTTGACGATCTTAAAGCGCGCTTTGAGAGGTGGCTGCCGGCTTACATGGCCGGAGCAGTCTAGCCGAAATCTACCTGCTCGCGCGCGCGAGCGCCTCGTAGCATTGCAGGCATGACAGGACTCGGCCGCCGCCGAGCGGAACGCTGCCGCACAGCGTCTCGTGCTCGGCGCGGCACATGGCGAGGATGCCGAGCGCCTCGCGCGGGCGCATCGGCGGGATCGGCCCAAGCGGCGCGACTGCCGGCGTCGGCGTGCTCGCGGCCGGTGCGCCAGATGACGCCGCGACCGGCGCGCCGCCGCCAGCGATTGCAGCCACAGCGCTTTGGCAGGACGCCGATAGTTTGGCCGAATTGCTTTGCAGACATTGCAGGGCAGCGGCGCCGCCGGGCTGGACGCCTCCGCAATTGGCCATGAAGTCGGATTCAGGTCGCTCGGATCGCGGCTTTCTGCTCGGCGCTCGGCCGCGTCGGCGCGGCCGCTGCCGCGGGTGGAGGGGCGGATGCCGGCGCAGGCTCGCGCGCGGCCGACGCCTTCTTGCTCGGCGCTGCCGCTGCAGGTCGGCGCTCGGGCGATGCCGGAGCTTGCGCCGCTGGAAGCCCTTGCAGCGCGGTTTGGCAAGCCGGCGACAAATCAGAGGAGTTCGCTTGCAGGCAGAGCAAAAGCTCAGGATTGCTCGGCTTGATCCAGGAGCAATGCGCCATGAAGTCGTTGAGCGTGCAGGCCCCACGCACCGATTTAAGCTGAGCCTCCTGCGTCGTCGCGGTCGCTTTCGGCGCGGACGGCTCGGCGGGTTTAGGCGCGGTCTGTTCGGCAGCGGGCGTTGGCGAAGCCTCCGCAGCCGGAGCGGCCGGTGCCGGTGCGGCCGGAGGTGCGGCAATCGCGCTCACCGCCGTGTTGCAGGCCGGCGACAATTTCGCCTGATTCCGCAGCAAGCATTCCAACGCTTCCTTGCCGCCCGGCGTGACGCTCGAGCAGTTCGTCATGAAGTCGGAGCGGCACGATGCACGGATTGCGTCGCGCTGCGCCGGTGTGGGCTGTTGCGCGGCGGCGGGACAAAGGTTGAGGGCCACGAGCGCGCCCGCGAGCATGAATGGCCGGAACATGAAGTCCTTCCTCACGGCGACGTTAGGTGTTTTGGCGGCGGAACATGCATTGCGGCATGGCCGCCGTCCAGCGGGTTGCGCGGCACCCCTCGTATGGCGCCCGGTGAGCCGCTCTTGCCACTGAGACCTATTCTGCTAAGCCAAGATTCTGCTGAACTCAGGCCACGCTTCGCCGGCGAACTGGATACCAGCGAGGAGACACGCCATGGCCATGGCGGCGAATGACATCGAACGATTGATCCGGACGCGTATTCCGGATGCCGAGGTGACGATCCGCGATCTCGCCGGCGACGGCGATCATTACGCCGCGACCGTCATTGCCGAATCCTTTCGCGGCAAATCGCGCGTCCAGCAGCATCAGATCGTGTACGAGGCGCTCAAGGCCGAGATGGGCGGCAAGCTGCACGCGCTGGCGCTGCAGACCGGCACGCCGGAGCGGTGAGGACGGCCGTATTCTCTCCCGAGATCGCGTCCGGAAACTTCCTGCTGCCGATCCTGACGCCAACAGGACGCCCATTCCGGCTCCATTTTGTGATTCGGGGCGCGAACATAGCCGCTTGGGCTTTGCAGCCCTTTTGCGGTACATATATTGCAAGCTATAGGGCGAGAGTCGGCGCGGGCGAGGTCCCGCGGCGCCAAACAGGATGACCGAGATGTCTATTGACCAATTTATCGGTAACGAGCTGAAGTCAAACGACGTGGTGCTCTTTATGAAAGGCACGCCGCAATTCCCGATGTGCGGGTTTTCCGGCCAGGTTGTGCAGATCCTCGATTACCTGGGCGTGCCCTATAAGGGCCTCAACGTTCTCGAAAACGACGATTTGCGCGGCGGCATCAAGTCGTATTCGAACTGGCCGACGATCCCGCAGCTTTACGTCAAGGGCGAATTTGTCGGCGGTTGCGACATCATCCGCGAAATGTTCCAGGCCGGCGAATTGCAGTCCCTGATGAAGGACAGAGGCATCGCGGTGAAGGAGAACGCGGCCGCGTCCTAAAGAACGCGCGCTATCACTCCGACCCCGAGGCCCGCGCCAGCGCGGGACCTCGGGATAGGGAATAACTGGCGCGACTTAGCGCGAATAATATTCGACGACGAGGTGCGGCTCCATCACGACCGGGTAGGGCACGTCGGCGGGGCTCGGCACGCGCGACAGCTTGGCGGTCTGTTTGGAGTGGTCGACCTCGATATAGTCGGGCACGTCGCGCTCGCCGAGCGCATTGGCCTCGAGCACCAGCGCGAGCTGCTTCGACTTTTCCCTGACCTCGATCTCGTCGCCGACCTTCACCTTGATGCTGGCGACGGTGACGCGCTTGCCGTTGACCTTGATATGGCCGTGGCTGATGAACTGGCGCGCGGCAAAAACCGTCGGAACTAGTTTGGCGCGGTAGATCACCGTGTCGAGCCGCCGTTCAAGTAGCCCGATCATGTTGGCGCCGGTGTCGCCTTTCAGGCGACGGGCCTCGTCGTAGATGCCGTGAAACTGGCGTTCCGACAGATTGGCGTAATAGCCCTTGAGCTTCTGCTTGGCACGTAATTGCACGCCATAGTCGGAAAGCTTGCCCTTGCGGCGCTGGCCGTGCTGGCCGGGGCCGTATTCGCGTTTGTTGACGGGCGACTTCGGGCGGCCCCAGATATTCTGGCCCATCCGACGATCGATCTTGTACTTCGCCTGGTGGCGCTTGGTCATTCGCGTCCTCTATGTGTTTGGGCACGATCTCTTCCGAAAACCGGAGGACCACTTTTCGGGATCACGCCGCGGCTGAGGATCGCGCCCTCCTCTGTTCCAGGCATTGCCCGGAACCGACAGGTTTCTGACCGAAGCGCCGGCCTAAACCACGGGTCGCGAAACACTTCGCGGGCCTTTCGGCCCGCGAAGTGGGCGGTATCTAGGGGGAAACCCGCCGGGTGTCAAACGGGTAGAGGTCCCTCGGGGCCGGGCAGCCGGGCGGCCGAGCGACGGCGGGCGTCAGCGGGCGGCAGAGGCGGCGTTTGTGCTCGAACGAATGCCAAAACGCGCCAGCACTTTTTCGGGTGCTTGGCCCGAAGTGAAAATGGCCCGCGTGTTGCCGGCCTCCGCCCGCTCCGTAGCTGAGCCCAGAAGATCGACAACCCGGCGGGCGATGGCTGGCGCCGGATCGAGAAAATTGACCGGCCAGGGGCTGAGTTTTTGCAGGCGTTCGATCAACAGCGGGTAATGGGTGCAGGCCAGCACGATCGTATCGGTGCGTTTGCCGCCGTCGCGAAAGCAGGGGGCGATTTCCTCGCGCAATGCGTCATCGCTAGGCGGTGTGCCGCCAAGCGCGGCCTCGGCATAGGCGGCAAGCTGTTTCGCCCCGACCAGCGTCACCTCGCAATCTTGCGCGTAATTGCGAATGAGCGCGCGGGTATATTCGCGCTTCACCGTCGCCTCGGTGCCGAGCACGGACACGCGCTTGGTCACGGAAGCGGCGCAGGCCGGCTTGATGGCCGGCACCGTGCCGACAAAGGGCAAAGTGAATTTCTTGCGCAGGTCCGGCAGCACGATGGTCGAGGCGGTGTTGCAGGCAATCACCACAAGATCGGGCCGGTGCGTTTCGATCAACTCGCCCATAAGCGCCACGACGCGCTCAACCAACGCGGATTCTTTCAACGCGCCGTAAGGGAACGCGACATCGTCGGCAACGTAAAGGAAATCGGCGTCCGGACGCGCCGCGGCGATCTCACGATAGACCGTGAGGCCGCCGAGACCGGAATCGAAGACAAGGATGACTTGACGTGCCGCCATTGCGCGACAAATGGCAGCGTCAGGCCTTCAGGCCTTCGACGAGGCGCGGCCCTTCTTTGGGGTTGGCGCCAATCTGTTCTTGCTGTCTGGGGCGGTCGACCACCGGCGTGACAAGCCCGCTCACGGCGGTGAAGGTGAGGATCAGGATCGCCGCGAGATTGCCGTCATGGAATTTGGCGAAGGCGACCGCGCCCATCAGATAGGACCAGAACGGAAAGGCAATCGTCGACACCACCGCGTTGGTGATCCAGGCGTCGTCGTCCTCACGCACGTACCAGCAGAACAACGGCGTCAGGATGCAGCCGACGACCAGCGCGCAGATCGCGGTACTGGTCACTGAAAATCCGGCCATGGTAGCGTTGTCGCCGCCGCTAGCGACCATCGCCTGCGCCAGGATGGCGTTGACCAGCATCGAGAAGCCGAGCACTTCGCCTGGAATGTATTTCACGGTGCGAAGGAGATAGTCGTCGCCGGGGACCGTTTCGACCGCCGGCCGGGCGCGGGTCGCGGTCTGAAACATGCCGCCGAAGTCACCGCCGGTTTGCACCGGTTCGGCACTCGACAAGGTCGGATTACGCACCAAGCGGCCCATAGCCATCTCCCCTATGCTAGGGCGAGCGTATGTCAGGAGGGCGAGTCGAACAAGGTACCGTTAGCGATCTGTCAACCATATTTGTCGGGAAATGCACAGCTGCCGCGGCGCCGGCGCTTACGCGCGACCAAAGACGCGTTTGAAGATCGTATCGACGTGGGCGAAGTGAAAATCAAGATTGAAATTGGCGTCGAGCTCTTGGTCGCTTAAATATTTGCGCACGTCCTGGTCGGCTTTCAGGAACGTTAGAAAGTCGCCTTCGCCGGCCCACACCCGCATGGCGTTGCGCTGCACCAGACGATAAGCGTCCTCGCGCGCCGCGCCCTTTTGCGTGAGCGCCAGCAGCACCCGCTGCGAATGCACTAGACCGCCGAGGCGGTCGAGGTTCTTTTTCATGGTGTCGGGATAAACGATAAGTCTGTCGACGACCCCGGCAAGGCGCGCCAGCGCGAAATCGAGCGTCACGGTCGCGTCCGGCCCGATCATGCGCTCGACGGATGAATGTGAAATGTCACGCTCGTGCCAGAGCGCGACGTTCTCGAGCGCCGGCGTCACGTAGGCGCGCACCATGCGGGCGAGACCGACGAGATTTTCCGACAGCACCGGATTGCGCTTGTGCGGCATCGCCGACGAGCCTTTCTGGCCGGCGGAGAAAAACTCCTCGGCTTCAAGAACCTCGGTGCGCTGCAAGTGACGGATTTCGGTCGCAAGCCGCTCGACCGAAGCGGCAACGACGCCCAGCGCCGCGAAATACATCGCGTGCCGGTCGCGCGGAATGACTTGGGTGGAGACCGGCTCGATCGCAAGCCCCATCTTGTCGGCGACGTAAGCCTCTACGCGCGGATCGACCTGCGCGAAAGTGCCGACCGCGCCCGAAATCGCGCAGGTCGAGACTTCCTTGCGCGCCATGTCCAGGCGCGCTTTGGCGCGAGAGAATTCGGCGAAAGCAACCGCGAGCTTGAGCCCAAAGGTTGTCGGCTCGGCATGGATGCCGTGCGAGCGGCCAATGGTCGGCGTGAATTTATATTCGCGCGCGCGCCGCTCGAGCGCGGTCAATAGCGTCTCGACATCGGCGATCAGAATGCCGGCCGCGCGGACGAGCTGCACGTTGAGACAAGTGTCGAGCACGTCAGACGAGGTCATGCCCTGATGCACGAAGCGCGCTTCCGGGCCGACGATCTCGGCCAGATGGGTGAGGAAGGCGACGACATCGTGCTTGGTCTCGCGCTCGATCTCGTCAATGCGCGCGGTGTTGAATTCCGCGGCCTTGCCCTTGTCCCAAATCCTTTTCGCCGCCTCCTTCGGGATCATCCCGAGTTCGGCCATGGCGTCCGCCGCATGCGCCTCGATCTCGAACCAGATGCGAAATCGCGTCTCCGGCGTCCAGATCGCTCCCATTTGCGGCCGGGAATAGCGGGGGATGGTCACGCGGCTTCCCCCCGCGCCAGAGCCGCGGCGTTGCGGATGGCCGCGATATTTGCGCGATAGGAATCCGCCGTGCGGTCCTTGAACACAGCGGAGCCGGCGACGAAAGCGTTGGCGCCGGCGCGCGCAGCCTCGGGCGCGATGTCAGGCGTGATGCCGCCGTCGATTTCGATGTCGATCGGGCGGTCGCCCGCCAGGTCGCGGATCATGGCGTGCAGATTGTGCAGCTTCGTCAGCGCGTCAGGAATGAACTTTTGGCCGCCGAAGCCCGGATTGACCGACATGACGAGAATGAGATCGACGAGGCCGATGACATGTTCGACGCTCGATTCCGGCGTGCCGGGATTCATAGTGACGCCGGCCTTCTTGCCGAGCGCGCGGATTGCCTGCAGCGAGCGGTGGATGTGCGGCCCGGATTCGACATGTACCGTGATGATGTCGGAGCCGGCCTTGGCGAAGGCTTCGAGATAAGGATCGCATGGCGCGATCATCAGATGCACGTCGAGCGGCTTTTTGGTGTAGGGCCGGATCGCCTTCACGATGTCGGGGCCGATCGAAATATTCGGCACGAAATGCCCGTCCATGACGTCGACATGGATCCAGTCGGCGCCGGCCGCGTCGACCGCGCGGACCTCTTCGCCGAGCTTGGCAAAATCGGCCGCCAGGATCGACGGGGCGATGATCAATGGTCGGGACATGTGCCGTTCGCTATCACGCTCATCCGGCGCGAGCAAACCGCGCTGTTATTAACCGGCGCGCACCGGCAAGAGTTGCCGGGCGGCGGCAAATTTCCGCCGGCACGGATCCGCGCTCAATCCAAAAAGCTCATTATTTTCCGCGAGTTGGCTGACGGCCCGGCGTTTGCATCGCAACGCCCGGCAACGTGTAACCGCCAGCGCCGCCGGCGGTTCTGTATGTATCGAGGAGTAGGTCATGTCAGCGTCGGTCAATTCATCGGGCAGCAATAATCCATACGCCTATCTGCAATCGCTATGGCAGCAAAACTCGCAGTCCAACGCCACGTCGGGGCAATCCGATCCGCTATCGGAATTGCTCGCAACGCTTGGCCAGACAGGTAGTTCATCATCCTCCTCGACCGGCGCGACAACTGCGTCGGCCACCGGCACCGCTTCATCGGCCGGCGGTCCGCAATTCGGCCCGCAAACGCTGCAAGCTCTGTTCTCGCTGCAGGCGAACGCGTCGGACGGGTCGTCCGACTCACAGGCCGGCGCTTCGGCCGATTCGGGCGATTCCACCCAGCAGGCTCAGCAAGGCCACGGCCACCACCATCATCACGGCGGTGGCGGCGGTGGCGGGCTGGAGGCTCTTCTGCAATCGCTCAACGCATCGACAAGCGGCGGCACCAGCCAGACCACCGCGAACAGCAACGGCTCCTCGACGACCTCGATCGACTTCAGCGACGGTTCGAGCATTTCGATGACGACGGCGCCGAGCAATTCAAGCGCGTCGGGCGCGTCGGGAACGTCCAGCAGCACCGGCTCATCGGATAATTCCACGACTGCCGGGGCCGCGAATGTGTTCGGCAATAACCTGCTCGAACAATTGATCCAGATGCAGGCGCAGTTGCTCAACACCACGACGCCGCAGAGCATCGC
>DASQRX010000115.1:0-35649 GCA_035642635.1 Xanthobacteraceae bacterium | reverse complement strand
ATCCAACTGCCGACCAAATTCAACCTCGTCATCAATTTGAAGACCGCCCGCGCACTGGGCGTCGACGTGCCAACGAGCCTACTGATGAATGCTGACGAAGTGATCGAGTGAAACGGCTATCCACTTCCGCTGTTGGCACTTGGCGGACATGGCGAGATGTCCGAGTTGAGTCCGCTTTCGGGGGTAAAGCGGACATCGTCCCTTTCTTGTTCTTGCTCACCGATCTCGTTTTATGAATACAGGCACTAGCTTCTATTGTGTTAGGAAGTGCAATTACTTCGCAAAAAAATGCACTTGCGCCACCGTTTCCATCGTGCCTTCAAGGTTGAACAGCGCGTGCAGGACGAAGGTCAAAAGCGTCGACCCGCTGCGCCAGCGCATCCAGCCCAAAAATAGCCCGATGACGAAAATCTGCGCGATGCCGGTCCAGTCGTATTGAACGTGCAAGGCCGCCCAGACGAGCGATATGACGACGATCGCGGGCCAGGCCAAACGATCCGAGCGCGCCCAGCCGCGGAACAAGAACCCACGAAACATGATCTCTTCGCCGGCGGGCGCCATGATGATGGCGCCAAACCACATTGGTAGCAGCCAGCCTTCCGCAGCGGCTGTGGTGTAGGACTGCATTTGGAACGAAGTCACCAGCGCGCGGCCGCTGAAATAAAGCAGCGCGTCGCAGATCGCGATCAGCGCGACGAGGCAGACCATGCCGATGGTCACAAAGCGCGTTTGCGGCCAGTTCAGCGCCAGATAGTCCGTCTGATGGGCGCGTGCGAGCAAAACGGCGAGCATGATGACGCCGATCGTGACCGGATTGGAAATCACGACGAACAGCGTCACCAGAATGCCGTCATACGGCGTTTCCAGTAATGCGTTCCACGCGCCGGCGCGCTGCCACAGCAGCGCAACCGAGCCCGCGAACTGCCCCGCCAGGAAGGCGAGAACCGCCCATCCCAACGTTGCCCAGTACCCCCAAACTTTCATTGTGCTATACGGCTCTATCCTTACGGCACGAGGATAACCGAGCCGGTGGTAGCGCGCCCTTCGAGATCGCGGTGCGCCTGTTGCGCATCGCGAAGAGCGTATTTCTGATTGATCGGGACCTTGACTGCGCCTTTGCCGACGACGTCGAATAAATCGTTGGCGATGGCGAGCAGATCCTCACGCTTGGCGGCATAGGTGTTGAGCGTCGGCCGCGTCGCGAACAGCGAGCCCTTCTGTTGCAGGATATTGATGTTGAAGGCGTCGATCTGCCCCGACGAACTGCCGAAGCTGGCAAACAGGCCGAGCGGGCGGATGCAATCGAGCGACGCCGGGAAAGTCGTCTTGCCGACGCCGTCATAGACCACGTCGCACAGCTTGCCGCCGGTAATTTCCTTGACACGCGCGACGAAGTCTTCCTCCCGGTAGAGGATCGTGTGGTGGCAACCATTGGCCTTGGCGAGTGCGGCCTTGTCCTTCGAACCGACGGTGCCGATCACATTGGCGCCGAGATGGTTCGCCCATTGGCAGAGGATAAGGCCGACGCCGCCGGCCGCCGCATGCATCAGCACATTCATGCCCTTCTCGACCTTGAAGGTGCGACGCAAGAGATATTCCGCCGTCATGCCTTTGAGTATCATCGCGGCGGCCTGTTCGTAGCTGATATTCGCCGGCAGCTTGACGGCGCGATCGGCCGGCACGAGACGTTCCGCAGCATAGCAGCCGAGCGCGACGACATAGGCGACCCGATCGCCAACCTTGAGATCGCCGACGCCGGGCCCAACCGCCACGACTTCGCCGGCCGCCTCGTTGCCGGCGATGAACGGCATGCCGACCGGGGACGGATACATGCCCATGCGGAAATAGGTGTCGATGAAATTGACACCACAGGCGTGCTGCTTGACCCGGACCTGACCTTGTCCGGGCGCTCCCACTTCAATCTCTTCGTAAGTCAGAACTTCGGGTCCGCCGGGCTTATGAACGCGTACTGCCGCAACCATTTTTCCTCTCCTTGGAACAGATTTGAATTGTCTTCAAAAAAAAGCTCGGCCGGGATCATAGGCAGCCGGGTGTCGAACACAAGGCAGGCACATCAGCGGGCGCCGGAAACGTTGAGCACCGCGCCGGAAATGTAAGACGCCGCGTCAGAGAGGAGAAACAGGACCGCTTCGGCGATTTCGTCGGGCTCGCCGGGGCGGCCCATCGGCAATAGCGGCGTGATCCGGGCGAGGCGACCCGGCTCGTGAATTTCGGTGTTGGTCGGCCCCGGCCGCAGCGCGTTGACGCGAATACCCTCTTTGGCGACTTCGCGCGCCAGGCCATTGGTGAGCGCGTCGACCCCGCCTTTGGCAGCGGCATAGAAGACATATTCGGTGGCGCCGCCGGTCAGCGAGGCGATCGAGGATAACAGCACGATCGACCCGCCCTTGCCGCCGTGCGCCGTCGACATGCGGCGCACCGCCTCGCGCGCGCAGATAATGGCGCCAAACAGATTGACGTCGAGCACCTCGCGGATAGTCGTCGCGCTTGCGGCATCGAGCCGAGAATTTTTGCCGCCGATGCCGGAACTGTGCACGAAATGGGTGATCGGCCCGAGTACCTGTGTCGCCTGGTCGAAGACGCGCAGGATGTCTTCTTCTTTTGTCATGTCGCCGGCAAGTGTGACGGCTTTGCTGCCGGCTTTTTTCACCGCGTCGGCGACCTCTGCTGCCGCTTTGGCATTGCTGACGTAGTTGATGGCAACGTCATAGCCGCGTTCGGCCGCAAGTTTTGCCGTCGACGCACCAATTCCACGGCTTCCGCCGGCGATAAGCAAAACAGGTCGCGGCATTGCAAGCTCCTTCGATGGTGTGCGCGCGGATAAGACAGGTTGGTGAGACTGCGATCAAGTCTCGGATTACGGGTGGTGCCGGCGCAAGAAACCTACGGCGATGAAATAGATCGCGAGAAAGCACAAGCCCGCCTGCGTCCAGAAACCGGGATCGAGATTTGTGGCGATCGCGTAGGCCGCGAGCAGTGTCCAAGCGACGAGCGCCAGGAGCGTGATCTCGCGCAAATGCGCGATCCGCATCGGATGCACGACATGAAACGGGATAAAGGTGAACACCGCCAGCATGACGATCGATACGGTCGCCGGCAGCGGCTGAGGCTTGAGGACGAAAAGATAGAATATCGCCACATTCCAGATCGCCGGAAAGCCGCGAAAATAATAGTCTGATGTCTTCATCAGCCGGTCGGCGAAATAGAGCGAGCCGGTAACGACAATCAGGATGCCGAGCGGAATCGCGACGACGGGCGGCACCATGCCGCTCGCAGCAACCGCATAGGCCGGGACAAACACGTAGTTGAGGATATCGACCACGAGATCGAGCACATCGCCCGACCAGCGCGGCAGCACTTCAGCGACGCGGAGCCGTCGCGCGAAAGTGCCGTCGATACCGTCGATGAATAGCGCTACGCCGAGCCAGACGAACATTTGCGGCCAATCGCTACGCACAGCGGCGATCAGGGCCAACAGCGCACAGGCCGCCCCGGACGCCGTAAACACATGGACCGCGAAGGCCGCGGTCGTCACGGGCGGACCCGCCTGCGGATTGGGCTTGGCTGACGGTTCGGTCGGATTCATATGCCAAGCTTACACGTGAAATCGAAGATCGTGCGCAATCTCTCTGTCATTGCTATGGTTTCAACCATAAATCATGGGACTAGCGGGCTGCGCCTGAGACAATGGTTGAACTGATGAACGGCGCCGACAACACGTTGACATCTGAAGTGGCGGTCGTCGGCGGCGGGCCGGCCGGCTTGGTCAGCGCCATCGCGCTGGCGGCGGCGGGCGCGCAAACGCTTCTTATCGCGCCGCGGGCCGAACAGGACCACCGCACCACTGCGCTTTTGGCGAGTTCGGTCAAGGCGCTGGAGACGCTGGGCGTTTGGCAAGCCTGTCGTCCTTACGCCGCGCCGCTGCGAAAACTCCGCATCATCGATGACACGCAGCGCTTGTTTCGCACGCCGGAAACGTTCTTCGACGCAGCCGAAATCGAGCTCGAAGCCTTCGGCCATAATATCGAAAACCGTTATTTGGTAGCAGCGCTCGAAGCGCGCGTCAGCGAGCTCAAAATTTCGCGAATTGGCTCTCCGGCGCTCGTGGTCAAGAGCGATGCTGACAGTGTTACAATTACGCATGCCGACGGTTTGGCACGCGTCAGGCTTGCAATCGGCGCCGATGGGGCGCGTTCGCTCTGCCGCACAGCAGCGGGGATTTCAACGCAGCAGCGGGCCTATCCGCAGACGGCGCTGACGCTCAATCTCGGTCATACCCGGCCGCACAACGATACTTCCACGGAATTCCACACCGAAAGCGGTCCGTTCACGCTCGTGCCCCTGCCCGGCCAGCGCTCGAGCCTGGTCTGCGTGCTCGACCCCGAACACACGACAGCGCTTGTGGCCATGGACGATGCCGGGCTGTCCGCCGAAATCGAGCACCGGGCCCATTCGCATCTGGGCAAGATGAGCGTCGAGCCAGGCCGCGGCATCTTTCCGCTTGCGGTCGAGACCGCCGATGCATTCGCCGGCAAGCGTATCGCACTGGTCGGCGAAGCGGCTCACGTGGTGCCGCCGATCGGCGCCCAAGGTCTCAATCTCGGGCTACGCGACGGCGCCACCATTGCCGAAATCGTCGCCGACGGGCGCCGGCAAAATCTTGACGTCGGCGCGCCGGAAGTGCTCGTGCGTTACGAGACGCAGCGGCGGGCCGATGTCACAAGCCGCACCATCGCGGTCGATCTCCTCAACCGCAGCCTGCTCACAGGTTTCTTTCCGGCACACGGCATCCGCGGATTGTCGCTCTACCTCGTCGACCGCATCGGCCCATTACGCCGCGCGGTCATGCGCGAGGGCGTAGCGCCCGCCGCCTCCCAACCCCGCCTGATGCGCGGCGAAATGGTGTGAGGGGCGCCATTTCCTAGGCAGCATTGGCGTGAAAAACGGCTTGGCGGGGTCGTGCCGTTCATCCTACCGTTAGTATCGTCGACGGCCGTGGGGGCGCCGCATGAAGCTACCGCGTAATTTTTTCAAACCGCTGGCGATCGGCGCGCCGGCGCCGTTGCGTGATTTGCCGCTGCGGCTTGAGCGCATGATTCATTTCGTCCCGCCGCATATTGAAAAAGTGCGCGCCAAAGTGCCGGAGCTTGTCGCCCAGGTCGACGTAGTGCTCGGCAATCTCGAGGATGCTATTCCGGCTGACGCCAAGGAAGCCGCAAGAAGTGGCTTCATCGCCATGGCGAAGTCCTGCGAGTTTGGCGAGACCGGATTGTGGACGCGCATCAATGCGTTGAACTCGCCATGGGTGCTCGACGATATTACCGAGATTGTCGCCGCGATCGGGCAAAAACTCGACGTCATCATGCTGCCCAAAGTCGAAGGCGCGTGGGATATCTACTACCTCGATCAGCTCTTGGCCCAGCTTGAGGCGAAGAACGGGGTGAAGAAGCCGATCCTCATTCACGCCATTCTCGAAACCGCCGAAGGCGTCGACAATGTCGGAGCGATTGCGACGGCCTCGCCGCGCATGCACGGCATCAGCCTCGGCCCGGCCGATCTTGCGGCGTCGCGCGCGATGAAGACGACGCGCGTCGGCGGCGGGCATCCCGACTACAAAGTGCTGGCCGACTCCACTTCGTCCGACGCGCCGCGCGCGAGCTTCCAGCAGGATCTTTGGCACTACACGATCGCCAAAATGGTCGATGCCTGTGCCGCGGCCGGCATCAAGGCGTTCTACGGTCCGTTCGGCGACTTCGCCGACGGGGCAGCCTGCGAGGCGCAGTTCCGCAACGCCTTCCTGATGGGCTGCGCGGGCGCCTGGACGCTGCATCCGAGCCAGGTGCCGATCGCCAAAAAGGTGTTCTCGCCGGACCCCGCAGAAGTTGCTTTCGCCAAGAAGATCATTGCCGCCATGCCCGACGGCAGCGGCGCGGTCATGATCGACGGCAAGATGCAGGACGACGCAACCTGGAAGCAGGCCAAGGTTCTGGTCGATTTGGCCGGTTTGGTCGCCGAGAAAGACCCGGAAATGGGTCAAAGATATGGATTATGAACAAACGTTCAGCAAAAGCCAGTCCACGGCTGGCACGACGTGTTAGGAGAATTTAGTTTACGATTGTAGCGCTGTTGTTCGTGGCGTTGTTTCTGGCCGCGCGGAGGCTGTAACCTAGGCTTCGGAATGAGCAAGATTCGGAGCGCCAAGTATCAGATCGGCCAAGTTGTCCGGCACCGCCTCTATCCGTTCCGCGGCGTCGTTTTCGACATCGACCCGATATTCGACAATACCGACGAATGGTACGAGGCGATCCCGGCCGAAATCCGGCCGCACAAGGATCAGCCGTTCTACCATTTGTTCGCGGAGAACGACGAAACCGAATACGTCGCCTACGTTTCCGAGCAGAATCTCTTGCCGGACACGACCGGCGAGCCGGTGCGGCATCCTCAGGTCGCGGAAGTCTTCGTGAAAGACGGCAAGGGCGGCTATCGGCCGCGCGCCGCGACGGTCCACTAAGCAATCAAAACCAGATGATGAGAATGCCGTCCGCGGGTGCGGCGCAGCTTTTGTGCTGCGCCGCGCCCCACGATCCATTCGCGCTGCTTACTGCTGCGGTGCCGGCGCGTTCGAGGATTGCGGCGCGCCGCCTTGTTGCTGTTCGAGCTTCTTGCGCGCTTCGTCGGCGCGGCGCTGCAGCTCTTCCTGCAATTTCTGCTGCTGTTCCTCGAACACTTTCGGATCGGTCGGCGGCCCGTCATAGGCTTTGGCAAAATCCTGGAGCGGCAGGCCGAGACTGATGGGCTGTGCGGTCGAATTGATCGCTTGAACAACCAGTTGCTGGCCTTTCTTCATCTTACCGATCATGTCGGGCGTGACTTCGTAATCGGCCATGCATCCGTTGGTAAAGCAGATCACGTAAGGCGCGGTCATCGGCTGGTTCTGGTCGAGGATGAGGCGGGTGCCGTGGATGAGCTGCATGCCGAGCGGCAGCGTGACGCGCAGGATCTTCTTCGGGTCGCCCTCGGGCTCGATCAGCACGGCGGCCACCACCGGCATGCCGGACTCGATGCGGGCATCCTTGCCGGTGAAGCACACCTGCTTGGAATTGGGATCGTTCTGATTGGCCTTGAGGCAGAACTTGGTCCACGGCGAAAAGATCAGCTGAACCTGCTGTTGCTGATCGCCACCTTGCGGCTGACCCTGGGCCTGCCCCTGGTCCGGAGCGGCCTGTTGTTGAGCATCCGGCGCGCCGGCCGGCACTTGGGCAGCGGGCTTGGGCGCCGCCGGTTTCGGCTTGGGCGGCGCTGCCGGTTTCGGCTTGGCCACGGGCGCGGGGGCCGCCGGAGCCGGAGCCGGCGGCTGCTGGGCGAGCGCGATGGAAGCCGAAGCCGTTGCCAGCGCGACCGTCAGGATTGCGGTCTGGCCAATCGTCTTGCTGATGGCAGTGAGCGTCCGGCTCACCGGCCGTGCCGGCGCCGACGCGTTCCGATAGTTCATGAGAATTCCTCTTTCGTACTGCCACCCGGAAACCGGCCCCCGATCGAGGTCATTTCCTTGGTCAGATTGGCGTTTTCACTGAGTTGACATCGGGCACACCCGACATCCGTCGCCGCGCCGTCCCCAAGTGACGGTCAATCGACGCATATTAAGGCAACAACGTGACACCTGCGAACCCCCGACCCGGCCCAATAGCGCAAATGCGCCGCTTGATAAAGTCCGATCAGGGAACTTCGCGATGACAGGCTCCGCGCACCCTGCGCAAGTGGTCCAGCAAGGGTCAGGTCTCGGCCACCGTGCTACATTCAGGCAAGTCAACCGAATCGCGCTCACCGCTCGCCGTCGATGAAAGCCTTGCGAACCGCTTATGCCGGCTTTGGAGTGCGGGCCGCATTTTGCGGCGCGCATACGCTTTTGGCTTTCGTGCTGCTCTTGGCGTTCGTGCCGCTCGCCGCCGCCGAAACCGCCGATGCGATCACCATGCCGGCGATAGCGATGCACGGCGCCCCGACTTTGCCTGCCAATTTCACCGCCCTGCCTTACGCTAATCCCGACGCCCCCAAGGGCGGCAGGGTAATTGAAGGTGTGCTCGGCACCTTCGATAGCCTCAACCCGCTCATCGTCCAAGGCATCGCCGTGCAGGCGGTCCGCGGCTACGTCGTCGAGAGCCTCCTGGCGCGCGACTACGACGAGCCATTCACGCTCTATGGCCTATTGGCGCGCACAATCGAAACCGACGATGCGCGAAGCTACGTCGCCTTCTCGCTCAATCCCGCCGCGCGCTTTTCCGACGGCACTCAGGTGACCGCGGACGATGTCGTATTCTCATGGCAATTACTGCGCGATCACGGCCGGCCAAATCACCGCGCCTACTATTCCAAGGTCGCCAAGGCGGAGATCCTCGATCCGCTCACCGTGCGTTTTGATTTCGCTGATGGCAGCGACCGTGAATTGCCGCTGATCCTCGGTCTGATGCCGGTGCTGCCGAAACACGCGGTCGATCTCGCCAGTTTCGAGAGATCGAGCTTGGCAAAGCCGATCGGCAGCGGGCCCTATGTGATCGACAAGGTCGATGTCGGCAAAAGCGTCAGCTTGAAGCGCAATCCGAATTATTGGGGCCAAAAGCTTCCGATCAATCGCGGATTGTGGAATTTCGACGAGGTGCGTTTCGATTTTTATCGCGACGGCAACGCCTATTTCGAAGCCTTCAAGGCCGGGCTTTATGATGTGCGCAGCGAAACCGATCCGACCCGCTGGCAGACCGGCTATGATTTCCCCGCGGTGCGCGACGGGCGCGTGATCAAGGAAGCGCTCACCAACGGGCTGCCTAAATTTGCGTCCGACTATGTCTTCAATACCCGGCGGGCGATCTTCGCCGATATCCGCGTGCGGCAGGCAATCGCGCTGCTGTTCGACTTCCAGTGGGTCAACCGCAACTTCTTCTTCAATCTCTATAAGCACAGCGCGAGCTTCTTCGACGATTCCGAATTGTCGGCGTATCATCGTCCGGCCGACGAACGCGAACGCGCTCTGCTTGCGCCCTATCCGGATGCGGTGCGGCCCGACTTGCTCGACGGCAGCTGGTCGCCGCCGGTCACCGACGGCTCCGACCGCGATCGCGATACGCTGCGCCAGGCGCTCGAATTGTTCAAAGCCGCCGGCTACGAGCTCAAGGGCACGGCGTTGCTCGACCCCGCGACCGGGCGACCCTTTACGTTCGAAATCATGGTGACCAATCGCGATGACGAGCGTCTCGCGCTCGCGTTCTCGAACCAGCTCGCCCGCGCCGGTATCACCGCCCAGGTGCGCCTCGTTGACGCTGTGCAATATGACCAGCGCCTGGCGACGTTCGACTTCGACATGATCGAATATCGCTGGGACCAGTCGCTGTCGCCCGGCAATGAGCAGGCGTTCTACTGGGGCTCGGCGGCCGCGGATCAGCAGGGCACGCGCAACTATATGGGCGTGCGCAGCGCTGCGGTTGATGCCATGATCGCGGCCATGCTGCGCGCCCGAGAACGTCGCGATTTTGTCGCCGCCGTGCGCGCGCTCGACCGTGTTCTGATTTCGGGGTCATACGTGGTGCCGCTGTTTTATCTCCCCGAGCAATGGCTGGCGCGGTGGGATTATCTGGCGCATCCTGAGCACACCTCGATATCCGGCTATCTGCCGGAGACCTGGTGGCGCAAGCCCGCGCAGGCGCTGCAATGATCCCCGGAGATCAGGCGACCGCGCCGGCGCCGCAACACGGCAGCCGCATCACTATTGACGAGCTGTTTCGTGTTGTCGCCGCCCAACGGCCGAACGCCATCGCGCTCGCCGACGCGCCGAACCGCGAAGCTTTCACCGACGGCCCGCCGTGGCGCCTGACATTTGCCGAGGCCGACCGCATGGTGACGGCGATCGCCGGGCGGCTCTGCCGCATGGGCCTGCCGACCGACACCATCGTCGGCATCCAATTGCCCAACATTGTCGAAAACATCCTGACCATTCTCGGTATATTACGCGCCGGAATGATCGCGGCGCCGATGCCGCTATTGTGGCGGCGCGCCGACGCGGTCGAGGCACTGGCGCGGGTCGGCGCCAAGGCGCTGATCACCTGCGGGCGCGTCGGCGGTTTCGAACATTGCCGTCTTGCCACCCGCGTCGCCGCCGACGTGTTCTCGATCCGCTATGTCTGTGGCTTTGGCGACAATCTGTCCGACGGTGTCGTGCCGCTGCACGATCTATTCACGGCGGCGAAGCTCGATCCGATCCCGTTGCTCGATCGCGACGGCCATGCCGCGTCGCATCTTGCCGTGATCAATTTCGAGAGCGGCGAGGACGGCCCCGTTGCGGTCGCGCGCCGCCACCTCGAATTGCTGGCGGGCGGAATGTGCGTGCTGTCGGAAGGCCGCTTTCGCCAACATGCGAACGTGTTGTCGACCATTGCGCCTTCGTCGTTCGCCGGGATTTGTCTCACACTTGTGCCGTGGCTCCTGACCGGCGGCACGCTTGTGCTGCATCACATTTTCGACGCGGATGTGTTCGGGTCGCAGCGGCGCGACGAGCATTGCGGCACGCTGATAGTGCCGGCTCCCGTCGTCTTCCGCTTTGCTGACAGCGGTTTGTTTGACGGCGAAAACCCGGCGACGGTCTTGGCCGAATGGCGCTCGCCCGACCGTCTCGCCAGTAGCGCGCTGTGGCGCCAACGCGACAACGCGCTTGTCGACGTGCCGGTTTTTGGCGAAGCGGGCCTGGTCGCCGGACGGCGCGGCGAAGATGGCCGGCCATTGCCGATACCGCTCGGACCCGCGTTTTCGCCCCGCGAGGGCGAAGGCTCTGCCGTATTCGCCGAGCTCAAGCCTTCCGCCACGAACACCCTCGCGCTACGCGGGCCGATGGTGCCGCGCCATCACTTTCCGCCGCGAGTCGAGCGTTCCGATCAGCCGCATTTCGCCATCGGTAGCGACGGCTATGTCGACACCGGCTATGCCTGCCGCGCCGATCCGGTCCGGCAGGCGCTCGTTGCGACTGGGCCGCCGTCCGGCTTCGTCACCATTGGCAGCTACCGTTTCCCATTGCGGCGGCTTCTCGAAACCGTCGCTCGTATCGATGTCGAGGCGACGCTGACCGCCGTGCCGGACCCGTTGCTCGGGCAGCGTCTCGTCGGCACCGCGAGCGATTGCGCCGCCATGCAGATCGCGCTCAACGCGTTCGGCCTAAATCCCCTCATCGCCGCGGCTTTCGCCGAGCACGGCGAACAAAAACTCCTGCAAGCGGCCGCCGCCGGCTGAACGAAACGGGCTGCTCGAGGTCAGGAGCAATCTGCACGCCGATGTTGACGCGACATTAAGAGCCCTTTGGCATGGTTGCGGGCTACATCCGACACAGTTCGCGTCCGCCAAAAAGTTTCGTTTAACTCCCGGTCGTTTAGTGCCGGTCGGTCAGTAACATGGCGCTGCAAGGTCCGTTTGCCGTAATTGCCGATAGCCCAGCGCCGGACGTCGTTGAAGCGCTGCGCACGGCCGGCGCCTATCCGATTGTCGAAACCGGCTGGACCGACGCGCCGGCGGCCCTCACCTCGATCGAGCCGGAAGCGGTGGTTGCCGCCGATCCCTGCCCTGATCAACCGCGCGCCGATGCCATTGCCAAAGCGCTCGCCGCGCAACGAGTCAAAGGCAGCGGCTTCTATATGCCGATCCTCGTCCGCACCCGCGACGATGGTGCTTCGCCTATTGCCGAGGCGCTGACGATCGCCGCCGCCATGCCGGCCGAGCGCATTGTCGGACGGCTGAGCGCGGCCTTGCGCATCCGCACGCTGCACAGCACGGTGTTGCGCCGCATCGCCACGCTGACAGCGCGCGGCGAACAGATCCCCGAACTGCCCACAAACGATCCGCTCGACGAAGCGACCGTGCTGATCGCCGGGCGCGGCCGCACCTATCCGGCGCTGTCGGTCGCGGTCGGCGAGCAAGTCGGCCTGGTCGGCGCATTGAGCGTCGAAAGCGCCGCGCGCGCGCTCAATGTGCGCGACATCGACGGCATGGTGATCGGCGACGGCTTTAGTCCGCGCATCGTCGAAGCGCTCCTCACCGTGCTCGCCGAGGACGTGCGCTTTCGCGATCTGCCGGTAATCGTGCTGGGCAGTCATCCGGGCATCATCGAGCCGTTCGCGGCGCATCTGCCCAACCTCGATCGCATTTCCGAAGGGCCGCAGCGTCTGGTCGAGCGCTTCCTGCCCTATGTCCGCCAGCACGCTTTGGGAGAGCGGCTCAAGCGCATGCTCAAATCGCTCGACGCCCAGGGCATGCTCGATCCCGATACCGGCCTCCTCGGCCACGAAGCCTTCTGGCGCGACCTCAATCGGGCGGTCGGCGACGCTGAAAAACGTGGCGTCGGGCTCACCATCGCGCGCTTTTCGTTCGGCGGCGGCGATCGCCGTTTGAGCCTAGATGCCGCACGCCTCGTCGGCCGCCTGATGCGCCAGGTCGATTTCGCCTGCCGCGAAGCCGACAATTCGATCTTCGCGGTTTTCACCGAAACCGATCTGCGCGCCGCGCATGTCGTCGCGCGCCGTATTGCCAGCATCTTGAAAAACACCATGCTGTCGCCGGATCGCCGGCGCGACAAGATCGACGCGGCGGTTACACTCGCAACATTAAAGCCGACCGACAGCGTCGACTCTTTGATCGCGAGGGTCGTCGGCGAGGTTGCGGCCGGGTAGAGCATGATCCGGAAAAGTGGGTACTGGTTTTCCGAAGAGATCTTGCTCAACCAGATGCTACACGCCACTTATGAGTTTCGACGCGAGGCGAACTCATAGTACCGTGCTACCTACGGCTGGAACGACCGGCACTGAATCGAGGGATTTCCCATGGAATCTTCCGCAGATGCCCCCTCCGTGCATATCGATGTGGTCTCCGATGTGGTCTGTCCGTGGTGCTATATCGGCAAGCGCCGGCTCGAAGAGGCCATCGCGCTTGCGCCCGGCACCAAGGTCAACATCAATTGGCGCGCCTATTTCCTCAATTCCTGGATCCCGCGCGAAGGTATCGACCGGCAGACTTATCTGGAAACCAAATTCGGCTCGGTCGAACGTTACGCGGTGATCGCCGAACGCATTACGGCTGCCGCTGCGCTTGAAGGCCTGGTCTATAATCCCAACAAGATCACCCGGCAGCCCAATACGCTCGATTGTCATCGCCTCATCCTGTGGTCGCGCAGCGCCACCGATCCGGGCCAGATGAAGCAGCGCCTGATGGAACTCTACTTCGCCGAAGGCGCCGACTTGAGCGACGCCAAGGTGCTGATTCAGGCCGCGGTCGATTGCGGTATGGACGGCGACCTCGTGCGGCGGCTGCTCGCGAGCGACGCCGAAGTGGATCGCATCGAAGCCGACGCCAACAGCGCCAAGGAAGCCGGCATCGACGGCGTACCCTGTTTCATTTTCGGCTCGAGCGTCATCGTCACCGGCGCGCAATCGCCCGAATATCTCGCCAGCGCCATCGAACGCACCGCGGGGCGGAACTCGCGGATGCGAGCCTAATTTTCCTCCTGCCCGGGATAGCTATGCTGGCTCAAGGCCACAAATGGATTCATGGCGACCGTCGTCCGTGCCGGGCTCGGTCTGCGCCGCGCTGACTCCCGTCGTTGCATTCTTTGGCGGTTGGCTCGGCCTCCGCTTGGGTGATTCATTTGGCTATATGCTCGCTTGGTTGGTCGACCGCGATATTGCCGAGCTCAAGGACGCCTGGATCTGGTGCACCATTATGGGCGCGCCGGTGACCGCAGCCGCCAGCGTATGGTTCATGCTCTGGCTTATCCGTTCGCCCCGATGGTCGCAGCAGGCCGCACTTGTTGCATTCGGTGTCGCCGTGCTCGCTGCCGCTACTCTTATATTGGCAGCGTATCCGTGGCCCGGACGTTACGAGAGCTAGAGTGGCTTAAGGACCATTCTCGTTGCTGAAATAAGGTCCTTCGCCGCGGACGAGGAATAACGCGCCGCCCTCGCTGCGGGATAGAACCCCGCACCGTTGGCCCGCGACTAAAGCTTCGGATCGCGAAGCGGGCTAGTACGATGGCCCAGCACGCGCCCGAAACTCGGTCTTTGCCGACCTGGAGGACTGGCTTTGCCATTATTCCGCGCATTGCTGCTGCTAGTGGTTACAGCGCTTGCCTCACCCGCGCTCGCCCAGAATGGGACAAGCGGCGGGACAAGCGCTGGTTCGAATGACGGGCCGACGATCGTCGCTGGCGTCAAGAGTGCGGCAAACCAGGTGGCAACCTATCTGGAGGTCTCCGCGAAGGCCGGCAAGCGGCCGGATCTTTCAAAACCTCCGATCTCCGCCCTGTTCAACCAGGTCTTCGATGCGCAGCGATTGGCGGCGCTGCCGCAGCCCACGGCGCAGGACGTGATGTGGCTTGCCAACTCGACCGCCGCCGCGAACCAGGTCAACAAGGCGATCCTGTTTTTCGGCATAACGCAGCCCGTCGACCTCATCGCTGACGGGGCGGCCATCAAGCGTAACATGACGGACTTCGAGGATCAGCAAACCGTAGCGCTGAGTTTCCTGATCCGGATCGCGGCGCGCCAAACCCAATCCATGTTCCTGTTCATGGATCAGTTGCAGCCCGAACAGCGTACGCCGATCCGCGAGGAAGGCTTCAACAAAGCACGCGTCGGCGCCGCCGAGATGGTCTACGGGGCGCTGACCACGATTGCGCAAGGCATGAAACCCGAAAACGACCGCCTGTTAAGCGCCGCCATCCGCGATACAAGGGACGTTTGGGCCGTCGACATCTTCCCGAAGGACCGGCCGCAAGTGCTCGCCACGCTCGCCGCGGCGCAAAAGGCCACCAAGGATGACGAAACCTACAGAAATCTCGCAGCCTTCAGCGCAGCGCTTACCGCGGCGAAGTAGATTATCGCTATGGCGGAATTGGCACCGCGACAAAAGGGCATCTGGCCGCCGGACTTAGGCCTTCCCAACTCCACACTATGGTTACGCTCAAAGGCCTTGCTCTGATCGCCGAATTGATTGCCGCAGCTTGGCTCGCTATCGCGCTTGCGGGTTTTCGCATCCGCCGCACCGCACCGTGGCTGATTTGCGCGGTTGTGGCATGCGCGATGCTCTTGACGAGTGTCGCGGTCATTATCGGCGCTTCGTCAACTTGACGTGCTGTCGCTAAGCGAATTGTAGCCCGCACAAGCGCAGCGATATGCGGGGCGATCGATCGGCTCGAAAACGCGGCCCCGGATGTCGCTTCGCTCATCCGGGCTACGGACTTACGCCGCCTTGGCGCCCTTCTCCGCGATCACGACCAACGCTCGCAAAATTTCCTCCGCGCCCTTAATCCGCTCGTCGGCACTGTCCCACTCGTCGAAGAACACGACCTTCATGTCCGGCCGCACCTTGGCGCCGACGGCGTGCTTGGCGATATAGGAGATCAAACCCTCGGGGTTGGCGAAACTGTTGTCGCGGAACGACAGCACCGCGCCCTTCGGGCCGACCTCGATCTTTTCCACGTTCGCCCTCCGGCACAACGCTTTGATGGCGACGACCTGGAGCAGATATTTGACTTCCTCGGGCAGCGGGCCGAAACGGTCGACCAGTTCGGCGCCGAAGCCGTCGATGTCGCGGTCGTCCTCGATTTCTGAAAGCCGCCGATAGAGCGCGAGCCGCACCGGCAGATCGGTGACGTAGTCTTCCGGGATCAGCACCGGCGTGCCGATAGTGATCTGCGGCGACCAGCGGTCGGCGACCGGGGTGGAAATGCCGGCCTTCATCGACAGCACGGCTTCTTCCAGCATCTGCTGATAAAGTTCGAAACCGACTTCCTTGATGTGGCCGGACTGCTCGTCGCCGAGCAGATTGCCGGCGCCGCGGATATCGAGATCGTGCGAGGCGAGCTGGAAGCCCGCGCCTAAAGTGTCGAGCGATTGCAGCACTTTGAGCCGGCGTTCCGCCTGTGGCGTAATCCGGCGCGCCGCCGGCAGCGTGAGCAGCGCATAAGCCCGCACCTTGGCGCGGCCGACGCGGCCGCGCAGCTGATAGATTTGCGCGAGCCCAAACATGTCGGCGCGATGGACGATGAGCGTATTCGCGGTCGGAATGTCGAGGCCAGATTCGACGATCGTGGTCGAGAGCAGCACGTCGTATTTGCCGTCGTAGAACGCCGCCATGATGTCTTCGAGCACGGTCGGCGGCATCTGGCCGTGGGCCATGGCGACGCGGACTTCGGGCACGTTCTTGTCGAGGAACGCCTTGGTCTCGGCCAAATCCTCGATGCGCGGGCAGACGTAGAACGCTTGGCCGCCGCGATAGCGCTCGCGCAGCAGCGCCTCGCGCACCACGACCGGGTCGAATGGCGAGACGAAGGTGCGCACCGCGAGCCGGTCGACCGGGGGCGTTGCGATGATCGACATTTCACGCACGCCGGAGAGAGCGAGCTGCAAGGTGCGCGGGATCGGCGTTGCGGTCAGCGTCAAGACATGAACTTCGGCGCGCAGCTGCTTGAGTTTTTCTTTGTGGGCGACGCCGAAATGCTGCTCCTCGTCGACGACGATCAGGCCCAAATCCTTGAACTTGACGGTCTTGCCCAGGAGCGCGTGCGTCCCGACGACGACGTCGATTAAGCCTTCGGCGAGGCCCTTCTTGGTCTTGGCCAGCTCGGCCGTGGACACCAATCTTGACGCATGCGCGATATGAACGGGGTAACCCCGAAACCGCTCGCTGAAGGTCTTCATGTGCTGGCGCGCCAAGAGCGTCGTCGGCACCACGACCGCGACCTGCTTGCCGTTCATCGCCGCGATGAAGGCCGCGCGCAACGCCACTTCGGTCTTGCCGAAACCGACATCGCCACAGATCAACCGATCCATCGGCCGGCCGGAGCCGAGATCGTTGACCACGGCTCCGATCGACGCCAATTGGTCGTCGGTCTCCTCATAGGGAAAGGCTGCGGCGAATTCGTCATAGAGGCCGGTATCGACCGCAAGCCGCGGCGCCTCCTTGAGCTGCCGCTCGGCCGCGATCTTGATCAGCTCACCCGCGATCTCGCGGATGCGGTTCTTCATCCGCGCCTTGCGCGACTGCCAGGCCGAGCCGCCGAGCCGGTCAAGCTCGGCGCCGGCCTCTTCGGAACCGTAACGCGATAGCAGCTCGATATTCTCCACCGGGAGGAACAGCTTGTCGCCGCCCGCGTAATGGATTTCGAGACAGTCGTGCGGCGCGCCGGCGGCTTCGATCGCGCGCAAGCCGAAAAATCGGCCGATGCCGTGATCGACATGCACGACAAGATCGCCGGCGGAAAGGCTCGTCACCTCGGCGATGAAATTTTCCGCGCGTTTGGATTGGCGGCGCGGGCGCACCAGGCGCTCGCCCAAAATATCTTCTTCGCTGATCAGCGCGATGTCGGCGGTTTCAAACCCTTGGTCGACGCCCAGAATGGCGAGCGCGGTCTGGTGTTTGGGCAGCGCCAAAGCTTCCTGCCACGACGCGACCGGGGCGAGATTGACGAGCTTGTGCTCGGTGAGCACATGGCCCATGCGCTCGCGCGAGCCTTCGCTCCACAACGCGATCAAGACGCGCTTGCCGGCGGATTGCAGCGCGCCGACATGCTTTGTCACCGCCTCGAATACGTTGCTGTTGGCGCTTCGCTCGGCGGCGAAGTTGTGCCCGACGTGCGCGCCGATCTCGATGACATCGCCCGATCCGTCAGGCGAAGAAAACGGCGTCAGCAGCGCCAGCGCCGATTGAGCGAGGCGTTCGCGCCATTCGGTTTCGGCGAGATAAAGCCTATCCGGCGGCAGCGGTTTATAAGGCGCGCCGCCGCCCGCTTGATCCATCGTCTCCCGGCGCGCCTGATAATAGTCGGCGATCTGCGCCAGACGCTCGTGGGCTGCTTCTTCGGAGAGCGGCTCGATGGCGAGCGGCGTGCCTTCGATATAGTCGAAGAGCGTGTCCATGCGCTTATGGAACAGCGGCAGCCAGTGCTCCATGCCGGCATGGCGGCGGCCTTCGCTCACGGCCTCGTACAGCACGTCGTCCGGGGCAGCCGCACCGAAGGCCGCGACATAGCCGGTGCGGAACTGGCGGATGGTGTCGGAGGTGAGCTGAAACTCGGCCATGGGCACGAGATCGAGCGCGCGAAGATCGCTCGATGTCCGCTGCGTCTCCGGATCGAAGCTGCGGATCGATTCCAGCGTATCGCCGAAGAAATCAAGCCGCACCGGCTCGTCCATCCCGGGCGCAAACAGATCGACAATGCCGCCGCGTACCGCGTAATCGCCGGCTTCGCGGACCGTTGCGGTGCGATTGAACCCATTGAGATCGAGCCACTGGGTGATCCCGGCCATCGGCAGCACGTTGCCGGGCGCAGCCGAGAGCGATTGCCGGCCGATCAGATCGCGCGGCGGCACGCGCTGGAGAACGGCGTTGACGGTGGTAAGGAGGACGGCGGGGTGTTCGCGGCCTTGCACGCGGGCGAGCCGCGCCAGCGTCATCACGCGCTGGGCGACGATGGCGGCATGCGGCGAAACCCGGTCGTAAGGCAGGCAATCCCAGGCAGGAAATTCGAGAATCTCGATGTCGGGGGCAAAGAAACCGAGCGCGCGCGACAGCATGGCCAAGCGCGCACCGTCGCGACACACCACCGCGACGCTGATCGCCGGCGGCTTTGCCCCAGCCGCGATGGCACGGGCAAGGTCAGCGACGACCAGGCCTTCCGCGCCGTCGGCGATGCCGGCAAGCGTCACCGGCCGGCCCGGCTTCAACCGCTCAGCGGGCGATTTTGCCAAAAGTGAATTCCGCGCCGACTGCACCCCTAATGCCCCTCCCCGGCTTGTCCATCCGCCTGCGCATGAAAGGCGATGAGCTGCCGCAACACCGCATGGTCGTGTTCGGCGGGCGCTCTTTCGTCGCCCGTGACCCAGGCATAGAGCTCGGCATTGGGCACTTCGATCAGCCGCTCGAACTCGTCGAGCGATGGCTCATCGAATTTGTCGATATAGACGTCGGCAAACCGACCGACGATCAGGTCCATTTCGCGGACGCCGCGCCGCCACGCGCGGAACAGGAGCTTGCGGCGGCGCACATCCAGTCCTTCGCTCGATCGTTCCGTCATCGTGACCTCGAACGCCAAAAGCCCGGACGCGGCCGGGCGACGGGTATATAGAGGGCGGCGAAAGGAATGTCAGCGGGATTTCGATGCGGCCGAACGTGCTCAATCCGCTTTTCGCGTCGCTATCGGCGCTTCCCGGCATCGGCCCGAAACTCGAAAAGCTGTTCCGCCGCCTGCTCGAGCGCGACAGCGAGCCGCCGCGCATCATCGATCTGTTGTTTCACCTGCCGACCGGCTTTGTCGACCGGCGCCACCAGCCCAAGCTGAGCGAGGTCAAACCTGACACGGTCGTGACCGTTGCGGTCACCGTCGATCGGCATCGCCCGCCGCCGCCGAACCGGCCGCGCGCTCCGTACAATATCGACGCGCACGACGACACCAACACGCTCACGCTCACCTATTTCAACGCGCGCGCGGACTATCTGGAAAAGCTCCTGCCCGAGGGCGAAGTCCGTTACGTCTCCGGCACCGCGACCTTCTACGACGGTCATTTGCAGATGCTGCATCCCGACCGCGTGGTCGATGCCAAGGGTTTTGCCAGCCTGCCGCTGCTCGATCCGGTCTATCCGCTCACCGAAGGGCTGCATCCGAACCAGGTGCGCAAGGCCATGGATGCCGCGCTCGAACGGCTGCCGGTACTGCCGGAATGGCAGGACGCAGCCTGGCTCGGCCGCAATGACTATCCGGATTTCGCCGCCGCGCTGCGGGTGCTGCATCGGCCGCAAGTTCCCGGCGATATCGCGCCGGAAGGCACGGCTTGGTCGCGGCTCGCTTATGACGAATTGCTGGCGAGCCAGCTCGCGCTCGCGCTGTTGCGCGCGCATATGCGGGTCCGCGCCGGCCGCAGCAGCTCGGCCGAGGGCAAGCTCCGCGCCCGCATCGTTGCGGCGCTGCCTTTTGCGCTGACGCCGTCGCAGGACCGCGCCGTTACCGACATTATCTCTGACTTGGCGCAGCCGCAGCGCATGTTGCGGCTGCTGCACGGCGATGTCGGCTCGGGCAAAACCGTGGTCGCGCTGATCGCCGCGGCGCAGGTGATCGAGGCCGGCCGCCAAGCCGCCTTCATGGCGCCGACGGAAATTCTGGCGCGGCAGCATTACGCCACCATCGCGCCGCTTGCCGCCAAAACTGCGATCCGCCTTGCCATTCTGACCGGACGCGAGCGCGGTCGCGAACGCGAGGAAATCCTCGCGGGACTTGCTGCCGGCGATATCGAACTCATCGTCGGTACCCACGCGCTGTTCCAGGACAATGTCGCGTTCCGCGATCTGGCGCTCGCCATCGTCGACGAGCAGCATCGCTTCGGCGTGCATCAGCGGCTGGCATTGACGCGAAAGGGCGAGGCGGTCGATCTCCTCGTGCTCACGGCGACGCCGATTCCGCGCACGTTGGTGCTCACGTTCTTCGGCGACATGGACGTCTCGGAATTGCGCGAGAAGCCGGCGGGCCGGCAAAAGATCGACACCCGCGCCGTGCCGCTCGAGCGGCTTAGCGAGGTGGTGGACGGCGTCGCGCGCGCCATCGAGGAAGGCCGGCGGGTCTATTGGGTGTGCCCGCTGGTCGAGGAATCCGAAAGCGTCGATCTCGCCGCGGCGGAAGAGCGTTACCAGGCGCTTCACAAGCGCTTCGGTGGGCAGGTCGACGTCGTCCACGGCCGCATGCGCGGCGCCGACAAGGATCGCGCCATGGAGCGCTTCGCCTCCGGCGAGACGCGGCTTCTGGTGGCGACAACCGTGATCGAGGTCGGCGTCGACGTGCCGGAAGCAAGCGTCATGGTGATCGAGCACGCCGAGCGCTTCGGACTAGCGCAACTGCATCAATTGCGCGGCCGCATCGGCCGCGGTGCGGAAAAGTCGACCTGTCTATTGCTCTATCGCGGCCCGCTCGGCCCGACCGCCAAAGCCCGCCTCGCGATTTTGCGCGAGACCGACGACGGCTTCCGCGTCGCCGAGGAAGATTTGAAACTGCGCGGCGAAGGCGACATGCTCGGCACACGGCAAAGCGGCATGCCGGGCTTCCGCATCGCCCGCATCGAGGTGCACGGAAAGCTCCTCTCCGCGGCGCGCGACGACGCGGCGCTCATCCTCGCGCGCGATCCGAAGCTCAAAACGCCGCGCGGCGAGGCTTTGGTCAATTTGCTCTATCTGTTTGCGCGCGAAGAAGCGATCGGCCTTGTCCGTGCAGGCTGACCGGCCCGTGCCGCGGATCGGCGCCGAAGTGGCGGAACCTCGCGAATCCCCGCGCGGGGAGCGCTTCGCTCCCGTCTTCCCGCAAGCAACAATCAGGCTGTTGGGCGCCGGCTGAGTGCCGATCTATGCCTGCAGCGGATCAGCGCCGTATTGGTTGTTTCCCGACGTGCCTTTGAAGCACCAAAAGACGATCAACACGAAAATGCCGACGACCGCCAGCAGAAGAAACATCCAAAAGCCGCTGCGATCGGTGTCGTGAAGCCGGCGCACTCCGACCGCCAGGCCCGGAAGAAATGTAGCGAGGCCCCAAAGTTGACCCAGAAGTCCGCTGCCCGAGCCCATGCCGTAGTCGTACGCGTCAACAACGATGCTGATAAGAACGGTGAACAGGGTCCAATACCAAAACTCGGATCGGGCGGCGCGGCCCGAGAAATTGACGTAGTTCGAAAATCCGGACTTGATCGCCTGTGTGAAGGTCATCGTCGTCTCGCGCGATGTAGGTGACAATTCTTAGTCGGCAACAACGAAATTTTAATTCACTTCGCCAGTCCGAGCCCGACGCTCAGCTGTTCCGATGCGATACAAAACCGCCGCTCGCGAACGGGTCGGGCCCGAACCGGTTGGGGCCGGGCGTGCCTCTTTGGCAGGCCCAGTAGAGCAGCAGAATAACCCCGACGATGCTCAAGGTAATGAGAATCCACCAGCCGCTGCGGTCGATATCGTGGAGGCGGCGAATGGCGAGGCCAAGGCCCGGCAGAAATATCAGCAGATTGAAAACGCCGTTGAGCGGGGATACCGCGCTGTGCGATGCAAAAATAGCGGAATCTATGATCTCCGTGGCAAGCAAGCCGAGGAACGCGAACAGAACCCAATACCAGTATTCCGATCGGATTGCCCGGCCGGAAAACACGACGTAATTCGAAAACCCGGACCTCACCGCCTGCCAAAAGTCCATGACCGCCTCCCGGCGAATTATCGATCAAGCATAACAGCGTTACGCAGGCGGCGACAGATCGCGACTTATTTTGCCGGCGTCGGCTCGGCGGTCTTGTCGGCGGTTTTGCGCGCCAATTGCGCGGCCCGGGCGGTTTCGGCGAGCGCTGCGAGCTTTTCCTGCGGATCGCTGCCCGGCTGCACGATGCCGGCCGACATGATCACCGTCATCGCCTGCTCGACCGTGATGTCGAGATCGATCACGTCGCGCTTGGGCACATAAAAGAAAAAGCCGGTCGTCGGGTTCGGCGTGCACGGCATGAACGCGGAAACATGCTCGGCTGCCGGTAGGTGGCTCGAAATCTCCTTGGTCGGCGACTGCGTCAGGAACACCAGTGACCACATGCCGGGTGACGGGAATTCGACCAGAGCGACTTTGCGGAAGCTGGATTCCGATTTGGAGAATAGCGTGTGGAAAATCTGCTTCGCGGTGCGATAGATCGGGCGCACGATCGGCATGCGGTGCAGCAGGCTCTCGCCGAACTCGACGAGCTTGCGGCCGATGAAATTCGCGGTCAGGAAGCCCAAAAGCGTCAGCGCGACGAAAACAATAATCAGCCCGGTGCCGGGAATTTTGATCGGCAGGTAGGTCTCGGGCCGGTAGTCGACCGGAATAAGCGGCCGCACTAGATTGTCGACCCAGGTCACGAACCACCAGATCAGCCACAGTGTCACGGCCGCCGGGCCGGCGACGACCAATCCGGTCAGAAAGTAGGTGCGGATGCGACTAACCAATCCGGGCGCGTGCTTTTCGCTAACGCTCTGATCGCTATCGTATGTCATCGACTACCCATGCCCATCCCTGATCCAATTGAATTGGATCAGAGAATATTTTTAGCTTGAGCATGATCTTTCCCGAAAACCGGGATCCCTTTTCGGGATCATGCTCAAGCCTGCGAAGTATACATGGACTCGCTGGCGCCGGTGCAGCAGCACCGGACGCTAGCATTAACACGGCACTGCCCCGGCAAGGGAAAAACGCGTCTATTCGACTGTCACCGACTTGGCAAGATTGCGCGGCTGATCGACATCCGTGCCCATGATGACGGCGGTATGATAGGCCAAAAGCTGCGCTGGCACGGCATAGACGAGTGGCGCGACCGCCGCATGCACGGTCGGCAGCGTCAGCGTCTCGGCCGCCTGACCGGCGGCGACGCTTGCGCCCTTGACGTCCGTCATCAGAATAAGCCTGCCGCCGCGCGCGGCGACTTCCTGCATGTTGGAAACGGTCTTCTCAAAGACCTTGTCGTGCGGCGCGATCACGATCACCGGCAGGTTCTCGTCGATCAGCGCGATGGGGCCGTGCTTGAGTTCGCCCGCCGCATAGCCCTCGGCGTGAATGTAGGAGATTTCCTTGAGCTTGAGCGCGCCTTCGAGCGCGAGCGGATAGCTCGTGCCGCGGCCGAGATAAAGCACGTCACGGCATTTGGACAGATCGCGCGCGATCAGCTCGATCTGCGGCTCCAGCGCCAAGGCGTCATTGAGGTGACGCGGGACTTCGATCAGCGCGCGCACCAACGTTTTTTCCTGCGCCTCGTTCAGCACGCCGCGCGCCCGTCCCGCCGCGATCGCCAGCGTCGCCAGCGCCGCCAACTGGCAGGTGAAGGCTTTGGTCGATGCCACGCCGATCTCGGGTCCGGCAAGCGTCGGCATGACGACATCGCTCTCGCGCGCAATGCTCGACGTCGGCACGTTGACGACCGAGAGAACGTGCTGCTTGTGCGCGTGCGCGTAACGCAGCGACGCCAAAGTGTCGGCGGTCTCGCCGGATTGCGAGACGAAGATCGCAAGATTGCCGTCGCCAAGCGGCACGTCGCGATAGCGGAACTCGGATGCGATATCGACTTCGACCGGCAGATGGGCGAAATTCTCGAACCAATACCGCGCCACCATGCCGGCATAATAGGCCGTGCCGCAGGCGGCGATTGAAATGCGCTGCAGTTTCTTGAAATCGAACGGCAGCTGCATCGGCAGTGCGACTCGCCGCGACGCCATGTCGATATAATTCGCCAGCGTGTGGCCAACGACTTCGGGCTGCTCGTGGATTTCCTTCGCCATGAAGTGGCGATGATTGCCCTTGTCGATCGGCAAAACCGAGGCTTGCGATTTCAGTACCGCGCGCTGCACGATCTTGCCGTCGCTGTCGTGGATCTCGGCGCTCTTGCGGGTGACGATCACCCAATCGCCGTCTTCAAGATAACAGACGGTGTCGGTAAAGGGTGCGAGCGCGATCGCGTCGGAACCGACATACATCGACCCGTCGCCGAAGCCGACAGCGAGCGGCGAGCCGCGGCGCGCGCCGACCAATAAATCGTCCTCGCCCGCGAACAAGAACGCGAGCGCGAAGGCGCCGCGCAATCGCGGCAAGGCCGCCTTCACGGCGTCGACCGGCGAGGCGCCGCGCTTCATCTCGTCCGTGACGAGATGCGCGATCACTTCGGTGTCGGTTTCAGTCGAGAACTTGGCACCCTTGCCTTCGAGCTCGCGGCGCAGCTCGCTGAAATTCTCGATGATGCCGTTGTGCACCACCGCGAGCTTTTCGGTGGCGTGCGGATGCGCGTTGTTCTCGGTCGGCCGGCCATGGGTGGCCCAGCGCGTGTGGCCGATGCCGATCGTACCTGAGAGCGGCTCGAGGCCGAGTTTCTTTTCAAGATTCCTGAGCTTGCCCTCGGCGCGGCGCCGCGTCAGCTTGCCGCCTTCGAGGGTCGCGACGCCGGCGGAATCGTAGCCGCGATATTCCAGGCGCTTGAGCGCATCGACGAGCTGTGGCGCCGCCGGTTCAGAGCCGATAATTCCGATAATGCCGCACATCCGTGTGGACGATCTCCGATCAGCAATCGGTAACCATTAATCGGTAATCAGTAAAATAACGAATTCTGACTACTGATTACCTACTACCGACTCCTCGTTTTGCCGAGCGATTTCAATCCGCGCAAGCGCGACGCCCAACCTTCCTTAACAACCTGCCTGCCGCGGCCGAGCGCCAAAGCGTCAGCCGGCACGTTCTCGGTAATCACCGAGCCTGAGCCGATATAGGCGCCGTCGCCGATCTCGACCGGCGCCACCAGTGCCGAATTCGAACCGATAAAAGCATCCTTGCCGATCCGAGTCTTGTGCTTGTCGGCGCCGTCGTAATTACAGGTAATGGTGCCGGCCCCCACATTGGCATTGGCGCCGACAAAGGCGTCGCCGATATAGCTTAAGTGGTTGGCCTTGGCGCCGGCTTCGATCACGGCTTCCTTGACCTCGACGAAATTGCCGATGCGCGACCCTTCGCCGAGTTCTGCGCCCGGCCGCAGCCGTGCAAAAGGGCCGACGGACACGTTCTTGCCGACATGGGCGCCGGCGAGATGTGAGAACGAGTGGATGACCGCGCCGTCCTCCACGGTGACTTTCTCGCCGAACACCACGTAAGGCTCGACCACGACGTCTTTGCCAAACTTGGTATCGGCACTGAGAAACACCGTCTCGGGCGCAATCAGCGTGACGCCTCCGGCGAGGGCTGCTTCACGCAATCGATGCTGCGCCACGGCTTCCGCTCCGGCGAGTTGGCCTTTGGTATTGATGCCGCGCACGTCATCCTCCTCGACTTCGACCGTCACCGCGCGGAGCTTCATGCAGCGCGCGATTTCGATCGCATCGGTCAGATAGAATTCATGTTTGCTGTTGTGGTCGCCGATCCGCTCCAGGATGGCAAGCACGCTGTTGCCGGCAAACGCCATGATGCCGGCGTTGCAGAGACCGATCTTGCGCTCGCTCTCGCTCGCATCGGCCTCCTCGCGAATGGCCACGAGTTCGCTGCCGACCACGATCAGCCGCCCGTAGCCCATCGGATCGGCTGGGCGAAACCCGAGCACCGCGATGGCGGCGCCGTCCGCGAGCGGCGCGCGCAGACGCGACAGCGTCGCCGGCCGAATGAGCGGCGTGTCGCCATAGACAATAAGAATGTCGTCGCAAAGATTGCCGTCAGATGGTTGTTCGATTGCGGATTTTGCCGCCAGCACCGCGTGCGCTGTGCCGCGCCGCTCGCGCTGCGTAAAGGTCGAGGCGCCAGGCAGGACGCGCTTGGCCGCCGCGGCAACCTTGTCCTCTCCCGGACCGATGACGATTGCGGTCGAGGTCACACCGGCCGCGGCGACGGCCGCCAGCACATGCGCGAGCAGCGAGCGGCCGGCGACCTCGTGCAGCACTTTCGGCTTTGACGAGCGCATGCGGGTGCCCTCGCCGGCGGCGAGCACGATCGCCAAGCAGCTTCGAGCCGTCATCTTCAACCTCCGCGGCGCACTCTTAGAGCATGATCCGGAAAAGTGGAAACCGGTTTTCCACAAAGATCATGCGGCAGAACATGCCGCAGATGCGCGTCGAAAGTCGCGAATTTGACCAAAGAATTGAGCACGGCAAATGCCGAAGCGGCCCCGAAAGCGCCAATGAGCGGTTCCATATGGCCGAATCTGATAGATTTTTAGCACTGATTCGTCTGGAAGTTGCTGGAGCGCAGAAGAATGCTGGATCTCGCGCAAGCCGTGAGAGAGCAGATCGTCAAAGAGACGCCGCCGCGAAAGACCGCGGCGCAAAAGGCGTTCACGATGCGCAAGCTGCGAAGCTTAATGGTCTGGATGATGGCGGCGTCCGCGGCGCTCGCGCTTGCCGTCCTGTCCGGCCGCAGCCAGGTCGGCAGCGAGCGGCTGGTGGCCATGTTCCATAGCAGCCGCGCGCCGCAAATGGCGGCAAAATTCGACGCCGAAAGCGTGACGCGGCAGCTTGCCGACGCCGTACGCGTCCTGGCGTCGAACGATGAGCAACTGAGGAATCGCGTCGCCGCGGTCGAGCACGATCTGGACGATGTCACCGGATCGATTCGGCAAGTCGCGGCGGTCAGTGAAGCGCGGCGCGCTGAAGACGGGCCGACGTTGGCGGCGACCGCAGCGCTGACCGCCTCCGCGACCGCTACACTTGATCATTCGCCATCGCCGCCCGGCTTCGATCCTGCCGAAAACGCCACGCCTTCGGGGCCGCCACCGACGCAATATGGTGTCGATATCGGCAGCGGGCTCACACTCCAAGCCTTGCGCGCGCGCTGGCAAACGTTGCGCGCGGCGCATCCGGCGCTGCTCGAGGGCATGCAGCCGATCGTCAGCGTCAAGGAACCGCCGCATGGCAGCAAGATTGAGCTGCGGCTCGTGGTCGGGCCGCTCTCCCAGCCAGGCGCCGCGACGCAATTGTGCTCGGCGCTGACCATGTTCGGCATGTTCTGCCAGCCCGCGGTTTATGACGGCCAGCACTTGGCGCAGCGGTGACAAGACCGCAATGGTGAAATCGTCGGTCCGGGGCCAAATCAACAACGGCCTGATGACGATCTCTTTCCTCATTCAGCGAGACAGCGCTGCCGGGCAGCGCCAAGTCCTCCGTTGATTGCTCGCCCGCTATTTTTTTGCCTGAGAAGAATTCGAATTCAAGGACGACCCCATAGGGCGTTCGGCAGAACGCCTGTTGCAAGCAACGGGCTATGCGGTCGCCGCCAAAGGCAGTGCACTTTCGCGCATCCTTGACTTCGAATTCTTCTCAGGCACCGTTCGGGCATGCAATCAATGGAGTAATCTGCCTCAGTGGCATTCCCCGGAATGACGTCAACCATGCGCCGCCCACTCTTTCTACCGACACCCCGGCAGATCAATTTGCTGCTGATCGTCGCCTTTCTCTCGGTCGGCGAGGCGCTCTACATCCGCTACATGGCGATCGAGAATCTGAATACGGAATTGGCGTGTCAGGCCGGTTTGCAAACATGGCTGTGCACCACGTTCCGGATATCGATTGTGTTCTTTGATCACGGCGTATTCGGCTGGGTGGCGCTTGGCGCAGCGCTCCTTAATTTTGCGCGGCCTTCGATCGTACTAACGGCGCTTGCTCTTGCCGCGGCGGGGTTTGGCGTCGTACTGCACAACGCCGATCTTTCCGCGCTCGCCGCAGGATTGCTCATCCTCAGTCTGGCGCGTCCCGCGCCTGCGCCAGAATGAAGGCGAGCCCGAGCAGGCCGGCGCACAGCCAAATCGCCTGCCAGTTGGCAAATGTCTCGTTGATCGCGATGTAGACGGCCGAAACGGCCAGTACGGCCGCGGCAAGAGTCTCTGCCGCCGGACGCGCTCCGGCGGGACGCGGCGTCGACACCATCAGAATCAAATAGGCGAAGACAGCTGCGCTCTGCGGCGCGAACGGCAGGTTGCGGTAGCGCGGATCGAAAACCAGCCCAAGCGCGGTTTCGACCGAAAGCAAAGTCAGCGCGATAAAAACCGCGCCGAGCGCAATATCGAGACCGTCGCGCACATTTTTTCGCTGGCCGAGCAAGGCAGCGAAACTCGGCAGCGGTCGGCGCGCAGCGCTTGCCGCCGCACACACAATCGGGGCTAAGCCCGCGGTCGCCGCCAAAGCGAGCATCCTTACCCAGCCGCCAATACCGATACTGTCGACCGGGATCGTCTCGAGCGCCCAGCCGAACAACACGCAGGCCAGGAACGCGATCACGGCGACCCTGGTCCACAGGAGCGGCGGCCCGGTTTTGCCACGGCCGGCCAGCCAAGCACCCGCAAAGGCGAACCCGGCGAGCAGAATCCCCGCTGCCGCCCGCGCCCGCCAACGCGGATGATCGGAGACCGAGCCGCTGAAGCTGAATTTTGGCGCCTGCGTCGCGCGGCTGAAAATACCCCAATAGCGGCCGGTCGAACCTTCAAGCGCGCGCTTCCACGGCTGGTCGAAAGCTTCGATGACATTGACGCGGAAATTCTCGCGATGCCCGAGCGCTAGCGTTTCCGCAATCACCCGCGCCTGGTTTGACGGCGACGGCCGTGCCGCCTCGCGCATCCGTCCGGCGCTTGGCCAGCCGATTTCGCCGATCACGATCTCCTTGTTAGGGATCGCCGCCGCGACTTTCTTGCGGATGTCGTCGACATGAGCGGCGGCGGCCGACGCCGGCAGCGGGACATCCTCCCAGTAGGGCAGGATATGGATGGTGACGAAATCGACGTCGTTTTGCAGGTCGCTGTAGCGCAACCAGAATTCCCACACATCCGCATAGGTGACCGGCATCGATACCTGCGACTTAACCTCGCGGATGATGGCGCCAAGATCGGTCGCCGAAAGCTCACCGCGCAGCAGCACTTCATTGCCGACGACGACGGCGGAAATGACGTCCGGATATTTCTTGGCGAGATCGATAGCGGTCGCGATTTGCTGCCGGTTGAATTCGGCACTGTTGGCGAGCCACAGTCCCATCAGCATCTTGAGCCCGTGGCGCTGCGCGATAGCGGGAATCTGATCGAGGCCGTTGGCGTTCGAATAGGTGCGGATGCAGTCGGTGTAGCGCGACAATATGGTGAGGTCTTCGTCGATCTGCGTGGCGCTCACCATGGTGCCCGGGACCAGCGGATCCTGGCTGCCGCGGAACGGCGCATAGGACACGCAGTAGAGCTTGCCGCCCGACACGAGCGCGAGCGGCGACGGCGGCAACTGAACAGGCCTGCCGAGCCACCACCACGCCATACCGATCGCGAGCGCGGTCAGCGCGTAATGCGCAAGCGCCGAAGCGAGGGATTTTGAGTCCGCGGGGCCAGCCACCGTGTCGCATTAGCCTTGCCGGTAACCAATGCCAAGCTTAGGGCACAAGTGCGCCGCCTGGCGCGCTGGACAAACGAACGGAGTTAGGGTGTTGTCGTCATGGCCATTTCGGCCATGGCCGCCGCAATAGCGGCCTAATCCGATGACGAATAAGAGTAATCAGGCGGCCAACACGCCCGGGGAAAAACGTCCGTTCCGATCGGCCCAAACGTAAGCCCAAACATCAAGGGAACCATGTCCCATCGAGTGCCCAGCATTGCCGGCGGATCGCGCGTCGTGACCACACTCGCCCCAGGTCTCGCCCTATGTCTCGCCATTTGGCTTGCCGCCGTATCCGTTCTTTTACCAGCCTCCGCGGCGATGGCCCAAAGCGCACCAGCACCGGCCGATCAGCAGCCCGCACCGGGCCAGGAGGCCCTCAAGCCCAACAAATTTCTCGAAGCCCAGCGTCTCCTCAATGGACCCGCAGGCAATCCGGAATGCGTTGATCTCGGCACCAAAGCCCTTTTTCGACTACAAGGCGACGACATCGATACGGCTTTCCGCCACCTCGATCTTTATGACCGTTTCGGCTGCCCGGGCGGCCATATCCAGGCCGCTTATCGTTGCCTGCTGCTGCACCCCCTGACGCCCGATAAGAAGCCAACCGATCCCAAGGCCTCCGACACTTTGGAGGATACGGTCGACGCCTGCTGGATCAATCCGGCGTTACCGGTGAAGGCGACGTCCGCATCGGCACCCGCCGCCCCGGCCACAGCCGCTGCGCCCAGCCCGAACACGTCGCACTAAGCAAATGTTTGCTATAGCGCAAAGCAGCAACGTCCACGTCGCCGCTCGCAAGTTGTTGTCTTGAAATTGCCATTCCGCGGGTCTATTTTATTTTTTGCCGCTCGCAAGGTTGCCTCACCCTTTCGACCATCATCGAACCTTGGGGACAGGTTCGGGCCCGTGTCGTCCGCCCCCGCGTGGTTAGAAGTCGATGCGCACCCTCGCTGCCGTGCTCGCGCTTGTGGCGTGCGTGCATGCCGGCATTTGGGCTCTCCTGCAACACAGGGAGACGGCCCCTAATTTCACTGGGCAACTCGCCAGCGTCTCCTATTACCCCTTTCGTTATACTGATGATCCTAAAAACGCCCTCCGTCCGACGGCTGAGCAAATCCGCGCCGATCTGAAGGCCATCGCACCCTTTACCCGCGTGGTCCGGACCTATTCGTCCACCGACGGCTCCGAACTAGTGCCCCCAATTGCTGCCGAGTTCGGTCTCAAAGTCACCGTCGGGGCCTGGCTCAGTAGGGACCCGGAAAGCAATGAGCGGGAAATCCAAGCCGCCCTGAAACTCGCCAACCACAACAGCAATGTGAACGCCATTGTGGTCGGCAACGAAACCTTGTTGCGCGAGGATATGAGCGTCGATGAACTGATCAAGCGCATCCAAACTGTGAAAAGGTCGAGCCCGGTTCCCGTCACCACCGCTGAAATCTGGACCGTATGGAGAGATAATCCGAAGCTCGTCTCTGCCGTCGATTTCGTCGCCGCGCATATCCTTCCCTATTGGGAAGGCGCCGATGCTTCGCGCGCGCTCGACCGTTCTATCGAGTTCTACGACCAGCTGCGCCAGATGTACCCCGGCAAGCGCATCGTCATCGCCGAATTCGGCTGGCCGAGCGCCGGTTACAACTACCATGATGCCAATCCCGGCCGCATCGAACAGGCGAGGGTCATCCGCGATTTCGTCAATTGGGCCACGGCCTACGGCATCGACTACAATATCATCGACGCGATCGACCAGCCGGGAAAGAGCGCGGAAGGCGGCGTCGGTCCCTATTGGGGACTTTTTGACGCATCGCTCCAGCCCAAATTCGCTTGGACCGGCGCCATCACCGATCCAGACTACCTCAAGCAGGCCGGCCTCGCCGTTCTGCTCGGCGTGCTTCTGTCCTTGCCGATCCTCGCCATGGCCGGCGTGACGGTGACCCAGGCGACGATGCTCGCCATCTCGGCCAATCTGGTCGGTGCCTGGTTCACGGCGATCGTCGACTTCTGGAAGGGCCATTACTTCGTCCTGGGCGCGGCCTTTGCGCTTGGCTTGGGCCTGACGCTCCTGGTGCCTTTGATTGCGATCGCATTGTCGCGGCTCGATGAGATCGCGGCCATCGCCTTCGGCCGTCCGCCGCGCCGGCTCGCCAGCGCGCCGTCGATCGTGCCGGACGGTGCCGTATCAACCATTGAAGGCTATACGCCAAAAGTGTCGATCCACGTTCCGGCCTGCTGCGAGTCGCCGGAAATGCTGAAGCTGACGCTCGATTCCGTCGCGGGCCTCGACTATCCGAACCTCGAATGCGTGGTGGTGATCAATAATACCCCCGACCCTGCTTTGTGGCGGCCGGTCGAGGACCATTGCCTCACGCTCGGCGACCGTTTCAAATTCGTGCAGATCGACAAGCTTGTCGGTTTCAAAGCCGGCGCGCTGCGGCTTGCGCTCGCGCACACGGCGCCTGATGCGGAAATCATCGCCAGCATCGACGCCGATTACGTCGTCGACTCAGCTTGGCTGAAAGTCCTCGTCCCGCTCTTTGCCGATCCGCGCGTCGGCTTCGTGCAATCGCCGCAGGATCACCGCGACGGCGATACCTCGCTCATGCACCACGCCATGAACTCCGAATATGCCGGGTTCTTCGATATCGGCATGGTGCAGAGGAACGAAGTCAACGCCATCGTCATGCACGGCACGATGTGCCTAATCCGCCGCGCGGCGATCGACGGCTCGGGCGGCTGGTCGAGCGACACCATCGTCGAGGACACCGATCTTGGCATCAGCATGCTCGAGCACGGCTGGCTCGCGCACTATACCAACCGCCGTTACGGCCGCGGCCTCCTGCCCGACACGTTCGACGCCTATAAGCGCCAGCGCCATCGCTGGGCCTTCGGCGGCTTCCAATTGCTGCGCAAGCACTGGCGGCATCTGTTGCCGCAATCAGACGGCCTTACCCGCGAGCAGAAGCGCGAATACGCCATCGGCTGGCTCAATTGGATGGGCGCGGATTCCGTCGGCGTCATCGTTGCGCTGTTGAACATCGTTTGGGTGCCGTTCGTCGCCTACACCAATAGTGGGGTGGCGGTTGTCATTGGCGCCTGGTTTCGCAAGTGGTCACCTGCCGCTATCGCCCAACACGCGGCGTGGCTTGCCCCATTCGCCGACTCGCTTTCGCAAGGTGCTGACTCGCTTGCCCAGTTTGCCGACTGGCTGGCCCAGTTCGGCGCTGTGCCGGATCGCATTCTGACACTCCCGATCATCGCCGCGTTTGCGGTTTCGGTTGCCCATTTCATTTCGCTTTACCGGCTGCGGGTGCGAGCATCCTTTGGCGAAATGGTTGGCGCGGTGTTTGCGGCGATGTCGCTGCAATGGACCGTCGCGCGCGCGGTCGGCACCGGCGTTCTCAATGAGCACATGCCGTTCTTGCGTACGGCCAAGGGCGGCATGGGCCGCAAGGGTGCGGATTTCCCGGCCTTCTGGGAAGCCGTGATCTCAGGGCTCCTTCTCACCGGCGCGACGACGCTCGTCGTGACCAATTACAAGCAGGTCCACGAGATCGATATCTTCGCAGCTGTTCTTGTGGTGCAGAGCCTGCCGTTCCTGGCCGCCGTCGCGCTCGCCGGCATCGAGGGCACGCGTTTCAACAGCTTCGTCTACTGGCGCGGCATCGAGGCCAAGATCGAAGCCAAGGCGGCCGTCATCCTGCCGCAGTCGCAAGAGGTCATGACCAAGGTCATCGAGCCGGCAAAGCCCGCGGACAATATCGAAACGGCGCAGTAAGTCTGCGCCGCCTTCTTCGCCACATTTGCACCAAACGAAGGTCAGCCCGCCAGCGCGGTTTCCGTCAGCCGCACCCAATACGACGTGCCGACCGGGATCACCTCGTCGTTGAAATTATAAGCCGGGTGATGTAGCCCCGCGCTGTCGCCATTGCCAACAAAGATGAAGGCGCCCGGCCGCTCCTCCAGCATATAGGCAAAGTCCTCGGCGCCCATCACCGGCGCCACGGCGGTATCGACCTTGGTGTTGCCGACGATTTCGCTCGCGACATCGGCAGCGAATGAGGTCTGGCGTTCATGGTTCACCAGAACCGGATAGCCGCGATGGTAAGAAACCTTGGCGGTGGCGCCGTAAAGCCGCGCCGCGCCCTCGACCACTTCGCCGATCCGTTTCTGCACTAGGTCGCGAATCTCGGGCACCAGGCTGCGCGCCGTGCCGCGCAGCCGCGCGTGCTGCGGAATGACATTGTCGGTATGGCCGGCGTGGAACATGCAGATCGAGACCACCGCTGATTCCAGCGGATCCACATTACGCGACACGACCGACTGCAGCTGATTGATGATCTGGGCGCCGACCAGAACCGTGTCGATCGCCAGATGCGGCCGCGCCGCGTGCCCGCCTTTGCCTTCGATTGCGATCTCGATGTGGTCGGCGGCCGCCATCAGCGGCTAATCAGGGAATGCACGCGAGGGATAAGTGACCGCGAAGAGGTCGCACTGAGGATTGCCCAACGCTGGAGGCTAGACGAAAGCTGGGTCCGGGACAGCTTCGCCGAAGCCCGGGGGCAGCGCTGGGTTTGCTCTAATCGCTTCGGCTAGTTTGTCAGTGATTGGGACGGTGAGGACCGCAACAGGCTTTGGCTTGGCGTCCGGAATGCCCTTCGCTAATCGCTCTTCGATACGTCGTATTCGTTCTTCACGGTCTGGGTCGGGGCTCTTCATTGCTCCTCCTTTCTCTTCGGCACAGCCGGGCCAAGCATTGCGTCACACAAGCGAGCGATGATGTCTTGGCCGGGCGGCGACCTTAACGGGACACTATCAATCCAACCGTGCCGTCCTACCGGGCCATCTCTCTTCGCGGACTGTTCCTGTAGCGATAGAGACTTTGGTCGGTACAAATCCCCGATGACTGCCGCCATGGTATCGTTGACTGCAGCGCGAGCGGCCTTGTCGGCTGCGATCTCTGCTGGATTGGGTGCGACTACCGGGGCAACTAAGCCGCCGAGACCCAATGCGTCGGTGTTGCTCATTGCATCCTCTCTTTCATTGCCCCGTTCCCCTTCGTCATGGGCTGCGATGACCAGCGCTTTAAGCGAATTGATCGAAGCCTCGATTTGTTCGTGTTGCCCGCGTAGCTCTGCGGTTTCCGCTTTCACCGCGTTTAGTTCATCAATCGCCGCTGTCATGTCCTCCCGGGCAACCTTTGCGATTGGGGTCATGGTTGCAATGACCCCTTCAAGGTCTTTGATCTCGCTGACCGTTTTTTCTCAAGATTTTTGGTAGATCGCGAAGGCAGCATCAATGCTCGCCAAGGCTTCAAGCGCTGTCATTGTCCTGACCTCCCCTTTTCCGGCCCGAACCCCGAGAGAATGTCCCTCGCCGGCATGGCCTTGCCTGGGTCGACTGGTACGTGTTGATCTTGACTTCCACCGTGATGAATTGTCCGGCCGGTACCAGGACCTCCGCAGCCAACGTTCTTCGCAACCTCGTTTCCGAGTGGTACGCTTGGTCTTGCCATTCCGCTCCGGACTGGTTCGACAGCCCCAGACAACTTCCCGGATTTCTCCGTCACGTGATTGCCATACTCGAACCGATTTGACTAACACCCTTCACGTTTATTCCCGTGTTGGACTTGCCGGTCCTCACTGGCGGACGAACATTCTTGTTCATTCCAATTCCGCCGCCACTTCCACTTCCTGATTTTCGCATTTC
>DASQRX010000114.1:0-44817 GCA_035642635.1 Xanthobacteraceae bacterium | reverse complement strand
TGTGATGGCGTGGATCTCCGACGAACCGATGATCTACGACAAGCTCACGCCGCAGGAATATCTCGAATTCATCGCCGGGCTCTGGGACATTGCGCGGAGCTCGCTGCGCCGCGCGCCCATGAATTGTTGCACTGGGTCGATCTGCTCCCGCATGCGCATGAGCGCTGCGAGGGCTTCTCCAAAGGCATGCGGCAGAAAGTGGCGCTCGCCGGCGCGCTCGTTCATGAGCAGCAGGTGATCATCCTCGACGAGCCGCTCACCGGGCTCGATGCCGGCTCGGCGCGGCAGGTCAAGAACGTGTTGCGCGAACGCGCGCGCTCGGGCGGCACGATCATCATGACTACGCATATTCTCGAAGTGGCCGAGCGGATGGCCGATCGCATCGGTGTCATCGCCCACGGCAAGCTCATCGCCGAAGGCACGCTCGAAGAGCTGCGGCAGCAAGCCGGCGACAAAAACGCTGGTGTTGTCGGCGGCGCGAGCCTCGAAGACACGTTCCTCGCGCTGGTCACCGAGCAAGCCGAGGCCGCGTGATGGCTCAGCCGGGCACTGCCCTTTGGTTTGCCCAGCACGAATCGCGTCTGGCCTGGCGGGATTGGCTCGCCACGATGACCGCGGGCCGGCGCGAGCGCCTGCTCCGCGCGCTCATCGCCATCGCGGTTTTCGTCGTCTTCATGCACTTTGTCGCCTATTGGATGGTCGGCCGCTACGCCAATGCGGTTGCCGACAAGGAGACGCTGGTCGCGATTTCCGCCAGCGTCTTGCTGTCGTGGTTCCTCATGGTGTCGCAGGCCATGGAATCGACGACCCGCGCGTTCTATGCGCGCTCCGATCTCGATCTCATTCTGTCGTCGCCGGCATCCGCGGAGAAGGTCTTTGCGGTGCGCATCTCGACCATTGCGCTGTCGATGGCGATGATGGCGCTGCCGCTCGCGGCGCCGTTTATCGATGTGCTGATCGCGCGCGGCGGCTGGCGCTGGATGGGCGCCTATGGATTGATCGTGGCGATGGGGGCTACGGCGACGGCGCTCGCGGTCGGCCTTACGGTCGTGCTGTTTCGCGTGACCGGCCCGAAACGCACGCGGCTCGTGGCGCAAATCGTCGCCGCGGTGATCGGCGCCGCTTTCGTCATCGGCCTGCAGGTGACGGCGATCCTGTCCTACGGCACTTTGTCGCGCGCCTCCGCGCTGCAGTCGCAGGCCGCGGTCGCGCATGCTCCCGGTCTCGGCAGCATCATCTGGTGGCCGGCGCGCGCCGCGCTTGGCGATGGTGTGGCGCTGATCGGGGTGCTGGCTTTGAGCTTCGCCTTGCTGGCCGCCATCATTGCTCTCGTGGCGCCGCGCTTTGGCGAATACGCAGTGACGACTTCGGGCGCGGCGCTTTCGCCTGCCGGCAATGGGCGGCGCTCCGTCATATTTCGCTCGCGCTCGCAGCGCGGCGCGCTCCGGCGCAAAGAGTGGACGCTGTTGCGGCGCGATCCGTGGCTCGTCTCGCAGACGCTGATGCAGATGCTCTATCTGATCCCGCCGGCGGTTCTGCTGTGGCGCAGCTTCGATGACGGCAACGGCGCCTATCAATTGCTGGTGCCGGTCCTGGTCATGGCGGCCGGCCAGCTTGCCGGCGGTCTGTCCTGGCTGGCGATCTCGGGCGAGGATGCGCCCGACCTGGTCGCCACCGCGCCCATCCCGGCAAGCTTCATCGTGCAGGCGAAGATCGAGGCCGTGCTCAGCGTCATCGCCATCGTCTTCGCGCCGCTTCTCGCCGTGCTCGCCATCGCCTCGCCCTGGCACGCGTTGATTACGTGCGGCGGTATCGTCATCGCGGCAGGGACCGCGACCTCGATCCAGCTTTGGTTCCGGACGCAGGCCAAACGCAGCCAGTTTCACCGCCGTCAGGTCTCCTCGCGCGTCGCCACCTTTGCCGAAGCTTTTTCCTCGATCGGCTGGGCCGCCACTGCGGCGGTCGCCGCCGCCAATCTCTGGCTCGCCATCGCGCCCGGCCTAGTCGCGGTTACCGTGGTTGCCGGCGCCTGGTTGATGAGCCCGCGGCCCAAACCGGCATAAACGTCGATTCTCGCAGCTATGCGTAATTGCTAGGCATGCTGCCGTGGGCGCTCGACGCGGTGAACCCGATTGTGATTTAACCCAGCTTCGTAGAGCATGATCCGGAAAAGTGGAAACCGTTTTCCGAAAAGATCATGCTCCATCAAAATGAGACCTTACGGCAGCCGGGAACCAAAAAGTCGCCGGGAGAAACGTTGCTGTGATTCCGTTCGAAATGGTGGAGCCGGCGTCGCTCAAAGAGGCGGTGGCGCTGCTCGATCCGGAAGACCCGACGATTCGCCCGGTGGCGGGCGGCACCGCGTTGATGCTGATGATGAAGGCCGGCGTATTCCAGCCGAGCCGCCTCATCTGCCTGCATAAGATCGAACCGGATTTTTCGCGCATCGCCGTTGCCAGCGCCGGGGAGTTGCACATCGGCGCCATGGCGACACTAAGCCAAGTTGAACACGACCCGAACGTCGCTGCGCGACTACCCGTCCTTACACAGGCACTGCGACGGCTGTCGAATCCTCGCGTGCGCAATGTCGCCCGCGTCGGCGGCGCGCTGGCGCATGGCGATCCGCATATGGATCTGCCGCCGGTGCTGACCGCGCTCGGCGCGCGTATCACCATCAGCGGCCCGAACGGCACGCGGGAACTGCCGCTCGAACAGCTTTATTCCGGCTACTACGAAACCGTCCTGGAGAAGAACGAACTTATCACGGCGGCGGCGGTGCCAGCGCTCGGCGCGCGCAAAGCCGCCTACATGAAGGTGACATCGCGCACCGCCGACGATTGGCCGGCGCTCGGCGTTGCCGTCACCTTCGCGCTCAAGGATGGTGCGATGCGCGATCCCGTTGTTGTCGTGAGCGCCGCGACCGAAAAGGTCACCCGCATGTCAGGCGCGGAAAAGATTTTGCAAGGCGCGCCGGCCGAGGACGCCGTTCTCAAGCGCGCCGGCGACGCGGCCGCCGAGGAAGCTTCGATCCTTGCCGATGCGCACGGCTCGGCCGCCTATAAGCGCGAGCTTTTGCGCGTCTATCTGCGCCGCGCGGTACGGCGCGCGCTCGGCGAAGATGCGCGGCAGGTGGCGTGATGAACCAGGTCGGACGCAATATTCCACGCCTCGAAGTACGCGCCAAAGTCACCGGCCGCGCCGACTATACGCATCATCTCCGTCTGCCCGGCATGCTCTACGGCAAGGTGTTTCGTTCGACGGTGCCGCACGGGCGCATCGTCAGTATCGACACGGCAGCGGCGAAAGAACTTCCCGGCGTCTATCGCGTCATCACCGGCGCCGACATCCAAAAACTCATCCCTGAGCCCTATTACGGCCCGGCCTTCCACGATCAGCCGATCCTCGCGCTCGACAAGGTGCGCCATGTCGGCGAGCCGGTCGCGGTGGTGCTGGCGAGCGATCCGCATGTCGCCGATCAGGCCGTGCAGCTGATCTCCACCGAATACGAAGAACTGCCAGCGGTCTATGACGAAGTCGCGGCGATGCAGCCGGACATTCTCGTCCACGATGTGCTGAAGCCGGCCGGAACGTTCGCCGATCTCAAACATCTCAAGGGCCGCGGCGGCACCAATGTGGCGCTCGATTATCATTTGCGGCGCGGCGATGCCGATGCCGCGATGGCCAAAGCGGACCACGTGTTCGAGCATACATTCAAGACGCAGCAATGTCTGCATCTCGCGTTCGAGCCGTTCGTGTCGGTGGCCGAGCCGGGCGACAACAAGCTTACCATCTATACCGCGAACCAGTCGCCGTCCTTCGTGCGCATCGAGATCGCGCGGCTGTTCGGCTGGCCGGAAAATCGCGTCCGCGTGAAGGTGCCGTATCTCGGCGGCGGCTTCGGCGGCAAGCTCTACATCAAGCTCGAAGCGCTGGTCTCGGCGCTCGCCATGCTTGTCCGCCGTCCGGTCAAGATCGCGCTGACCATGGAAGAGCAGTTCTACATGATCACCAAACATCCGACGACGTTCCGCATCAAAAGCGGGGTCTGTAAGGATGGCAAGCTCGTAGCGCGAACCTGCCAGGTATACTGGAACGGCGGCGCCTATGCGGATATCGGCCCACGCGTTGCGCAGAAATCAGGCTTCACCGCCTCCGGGCCTTACGACATCGACAATATCAGCGTCGATTCCTACGAGATCTATACCAATCGCACGCCGGCCGGCGCCTTGCGCGGCTTCGGCATTCCGCAATTGGTCTGGGCCTATGAGTCCCACACCGATCTGATTGCGCGCGAGCTCGGCATCGACCCGGTCGAATTTCGCCGCAAGAATCTGTTGCGCGACGGTCGTCCGCAGGCGAGCGGCACCGTGCTCAATGACGCCGCCATCCCCGATGTGTTCGAAGCCATCGTGGCGCGCATGAACTGGAACACGCCGTTCGCGCGCGGTACCGGCACAATGCGGCGCGGCCGCGGCATCGCCATCGCGTTGAAGGCGGTGATTTCGCCGACCACGTCGGTTGCGGTCATCAACATTTCCGCCGACGGCAGCATCACGCTCTTTACCGGAACCGTGGATATGGGCCAGGGCTCGGACACCGCTTATGCGCTCTTGGTCGGCGAGGTGCTTGGCGTCAATGCCGAAGACGTGCGCGTCGTTCATTCCGATACCGACGTGACGCCCTATGACATGGGCACGCTCGGCTCGCGCTCGCTGTACCATATGGGCAATGCGGTGCGGCTCGCCGCCGAGGACGCCCGCGCCAAATTGCGCGCGCTCGCCGCCGAAGCCGGCCTGCCCGAAGGCACCAATTATCCGCCGGTCGAGATTTTCAAGAAGCGCTACGGCATGCAGGCCGGCAATGTGATCGGCGCGGCGACCTTTGTGCCGACTTATAGCCCGCCGGATGCGCAGGGCCTGTCGACCAATGTCACGCCGTTCTGGATGGTCGGCGGCGCGGGCGCCGAGGTCGAGGTCGATACCGAGACCGGCCATGTACGCATTTTGCGTCTGGTCAACGGCGCCGATTGCGGCAAGCCGATCAATCCCGCCGTCGCGCATACGCAATTGTCCGGCGCGGCGATCATGCAGCTTGGCTTCACGCTGTCCGAAGCTATGCAGATCGACGGCGGCCAGGTCACCAACGCGTCGCTCGCCGATTACAAAATCCCCGGCATCGGCGACATCCCGCCGATGGAGAACGAACTGGTCGAGGCCGAGCAGCATTCCGGCCCGTTCGGGGCCAAGGGGCTCGGCGAGTCCGGCACGTTTGGCGTGTCGCCGGCGATTGCCAACGCGATCCACGACGCCGTCGGCGTCCGCATCATGAAATTGCCGATCACGGCCGAAGCGGTGCTGCGCGCGCTGCGCGCCAAGGAAGGCCGCCCGCTGGACGATGAATGATTGGACGAATGATGAGCGCACAGACCATCAATTTCACCCTGAACGGCGAGGCGGTTTCGACCACGATCGAGCCGCATCTCAACCTCGTCGAATTGTTGCAGCGTTTCGATCTGCTTGGCGCGCGCGAAAGCTGCGGCCAGGGGCTGTGCGGCTGCTGTACCGTTCTGGTCGACGACGTCGCGGTGTCGGGCTGCCTCTATTTCGGGGTCTGGGTGGACGGCAAGAAGGTCGCGACCGTCGAGCATCTCGACGCCGACGGCGCGCTGTCGAAAGTGCAGCAGGCCTTCATCGATTGCGGCGCGTTCCAGTGCGGTTTCTGCACGCCGGGCTTCGTGCTGATGACGCATCAATTGCTCAAACAGAATCCCGATCCAAGCGACGACGATATCCGGCACTATCTCGCCGGCAATCTCTGCCGCTGCGCCGCCTATCCGGAAATCATCGAGGCGGTGAAACGCGCGGCCAAAGCTTGACCGCCGAAATCGCCCGGCTTGTTCACTACGCGGCAGCGAGCCCCAGACGCGCGGCGATGCGGCGAGCGGTCTGTTCGCGCTGCTGCGTGATCTGCCGCATCGATTCCTTGGCCCGCGCCAGCACGGCAGGTGGCGCCGTCTCGGGTGTGCCGCTGTTGAAGGGCGGTTCCGGCGCATAGGCGATGGCAAGCTGGATGCCCTGCGCCACCTCGTCGCCGCGCAGATCGGCAGCGACGCGCAGCGCGCCGTCGATGCCGGAGGTCACACCGGCGGCGAAGACCATGTTGCCGTCGGCGACGACGCGTTGGTTGACCGGCATCGCGCCGAAATAGGGCAACAAATCCATCGACGCCCAATGCGTCGTCGCCCGGCGACCCAGCAGAAGGCCCGCCGCGCCGCAGATCAAGGCACCGGTGCATACGGAGAACACGCAGCGGGCGCCGGCGGCTTGAGTGCGAATCCAGCCGAGGATTTCTTCGTCGTCCATCAGCGCCTCTTGGCCGAAGCCGCCCGGAATATGCACGAGATCGAGCTGCGGCGCTTCCGCGAGCGGGGCGTCGGCCATCATGCGCAGCCCGCGCAGGTCGCGCAGCGGCGCGGTGGTTTTGCCAAAGACCCGATAGGTCGAATTCGGGATGCGGCTGAAAACCTCGAACGGCCCGGTCAGGTCGATCTGGTCCAGCCTGTCGAACAACAACGATCCGATCTGAAGATGGGTATCTGACGCGATCATTTGCGCGACCATGATTTGCCTCCTGCGACGAGGCCCTTCGGGCCTATGGACAACGGAAATTTACAGTGGCATGCTGTGGCGCAAATGCCAAAGAACCCTCATTTTCGGCCAAACCCGCGCACCGTCGAAATCCTCGCTTATCCGGCGGTGCAACTGCTCGATGTCGCGGGCCCGCTGCAAGTATTCGCCACCGCGAACGAGCTCGCCGGCATGCGCGGCGAGGCGCCGCTCTATGCGCCGCGAGTCGTTTCCGCCGATACGCCGGTCGTTACCGCATCGGCCGGTTTGGGTCTCTTGGCCACGCCGCTTCCGCGCGCGGGAACCAAGCTCGATACGTTGCTGTTGGCCGGCGGCCCGGGCGTGCACGCTGCGGCCCAAGATCCGCGGGTGCTGGATTGGGTGCGCAAGCGGGCGGCGCGCGCACGGCGCGTCGCCTCCGTGTGCACCGGCGCTTTTCTCCTCGGCGCGGCGGGTTTGCTCGATGGGCGGCGCGCGGCGACGCACTGGATGCATTGCGCCGAGCTCGGCCGCCGCTACCCGAACGTTCGCGTCGAGGCGGATCCGATTTACGTCAGGGACGGCGCGGTATGGACCTCGGCCGGCGTGACGGCAGCCATCGATCTAGCGCTGGCGCTCGTCGAGGAGGACGCCGGGCGCGCTTTGTCGCTTGCCGTGGCGCGCCACTTGGTCATGTTTCTCAAGCGCCCCGGCGGTCAAGCGCAGTTCAGCACCGTCCTCTCGCTGCAGGGCGCGGAAGACCAGTTCGGCGCGTTGCATGCCTGGATGAGCGGGCGACTGTCCGGCGATTTGTCGCTGCCGACGCTCGCGCGCCGCGCCGGCATGAGCGAGCGCAACTTCAGCCGGCGCTATGCGCAAGCGACCGGAATAACGCCGGCGCGTGCCGTCGAGCGGCTGCGGGTGGAAGCGGCGCGGCGGCTTTTGTCCGATACGCGTTTGCCGGTGAAGCGCATCGCCGAGCGCTGCGGGTTCGGCTCGGAAGAAACGCTGCGCCGCAGTTTCGGCCGGCTGTTGGCGGCAACGCCGCAGGATTATCGGGCGCGGTTCAGCGCGTAACCTTATCCGGAAACAAAAGCCGGTAGCGGACGAAGTCGTCGGCTTTGGCGAACTCGTCGTAGAGACGCCGCGCCGGATTGTTTTCGCGCGTGTGCCAATAGAGCCGCGACCAGCCTTTCGCCTTGGCGCGGTCGACTAAATCCGCGATCAGCATGCGGCCTAGGCCGCGGTCGCGGAAGTTGGGCTCGACGAACAGATCTTCCAGATAGCAGACCGGCGCGATGACCCAGGTTCCTTCATGAAGAATCCCGGTGCTGAATCCAGCGACATAATCGTTGGCGACGGCGAGCCGGCCGAAAATCGGCGATGCCGGATCGAGAATCCGTTGCCAGGTTCGCGCCGTGACCGCCTCCGGCACGGTGGTCCGGTAAAATGCATTGTATCCCGACCACAGCTCTCGCCACGCCGTCTCGTCCGCGGGGAGCGGGTCGCGTATGGATATGGTCCCCTCGGGCATTGAAATAAGTCAAACGGCGTTCAGCGCGTCAATGAATCGCTGTTTGATGGCGTGGCCGTCGCGCAGCGGCAAGACGCGCGCCGTGTCCTCGGATGTGATGCGCGCATTGATAAGGAGCGGGCCTTCGCCGGAATGGAGGAGGGCGCGCACACTGGCGGCCGCCTCGATGCGCGAAACTTCGCGGGCCTGTTTGAACCGGCAGGCCAAGGCCATGGCGACGGGATCGATGCCGGATTGCGTCGCGCTCGCCTGCATGCCGGTCTCGCCGTAATGTGCATTGTCGAGCACGACGATCGCTAGATTTTTCGGCTGCTTGACGCCGATGGTGGCGAGGCTGCCGAGTCCCATGAGGAAATCGCCATCGCCGGTGATCACCGCGACGCGGCGGTCGGGCCGCGCCAGCGCCAGCCCAAGCCCGATCATGGCGGTGCCGCCCATCGCGCCCCAGAGATAGAAGTTGAGCGGATGGTCGCCGGTGGCGGCGGCATCGTAGGTCGCCGAGCCAAGCCCACTGATGACAAGCAGATCGCCGCGGTCGATCAGCAGTTCACGGACAAATTCGCGCCGGTCGAGCATCATCGCGTCCATTGTTTGCGTCCGATTAGACGTTGCGACAGCAAAATCGCCACTTGCAGATTGCCGTCGAACGCCATGTCGCAACCGGCGCCGACGATATCGTCGACGTCGCCTGAACTGTCGATCCGGTAGGTGAGAAAGCCCGAAAGCTTCAGCACGTCATCGGTGATCGACCCCATCGGCACTTGCCACGGATTGAATTCGCCGAACTCGCCGCGCATCGTCACTAGTACGACGCAGCCGAAGCCGCAATTGCGCAACAGCGAAAACATATTGATGCAATTGCCGACGCCGCTCGATTGCATCAACAGCGCCGCGCGCTGACCGCCGAGCGCCGCGCCGGCGACGAGGCCGACGCCTTCCTCCTCGGTGGTCAGGACCACGTCGGCGATGTTCGGATCGTCTTGGCACAGCTTGATGAGCCGGCTGTGGCCGGCATCGGGCACGTAGCCGACCTGCCGAACACCGACGCGCCGCAACTGCGCGTAGATCGCGTCCGGCCAGGACGCCTCGATGTTCGCGGTCTCGATATTTGTAGGGCTATGCACGGTCGCTCCCCGCGGTGTCTCGTCGCAGCAGCTTTCGCAAATATCGCACGCCGCCAGGGAAAGCCAAGCGCGGAAGTGCGATGAAGGACTTAGTCCGGTCACTCCGTTCCGGCTATGCCTGCGTCTTGCACGACCTTGCCCCAGCGCACGATCTCGGACTGCAAGAACTTCTGCAGTTCGGGCACCGAGCCGGTCCCGACCGGGATCAAGCCGAGCCCCTTCATGCGGGCGCGGATATCGTCCGCGCTCACGATCGCGTTGATCTCGGAGTTGAGTTTGGCCAGCACCAGCTCCGGTGTTTGCGCCGGCGCAATGACGCCCTGCCAGGCGGCGGCGTCGTAGCCCGGCACGCCGGCTTCGCTGAGCGGCCGAATGTCCGGCAGGGCTGAGACCCGCTGTTTGGTCGTCACCGCCAGCGCGCGAATTTTGCCGGAATTGATCAGCGGCAGAGCGGTGCTCATATCGCTGAACATCAACTGGATATATCCGCCCATGAGATCGTTGAGCGCCGGCGCCGTGCCGCGATAGGGCACGTGCTGCATCTTGATGCCGGTCATGCTGGCGAACAGCGCCGCGGCAAGATGATGGAAGGCGCCGATGCCGCCGGAGCCGTAGCTCAGCGGCCTTGTTTTGGCGAGTTTGATCAAGTCGGCGACGTCGTAAACCGCAAGCGTCGGATTGACGACCAGAACGAAGGGCACCGTGGCAACAAGCGCGGCGAGCGCCAAGTCCTTTGCCGGATCGTAGGGCAGCGATTTGTAGAGCGTCGCGTCGATGGCGAGCGACGACACCGCCATCATGATCGTGTAGCCGTCCGGCGGCGATTTGGCGACGAAGTTGGTGGCGATGACGGTGCCGGCGCCCGGCCGATTCTCGACCACGAAGGGCTTGCCGAGCCGCTGTTGCAGCCGCTCCGCGAGCAGCCGTGCCAGCGTGTCGGTGCTGCCCGCCGGCGCGAACGGCACGATGAAACTGACCTGATGATCCGGGTAAGCTTCGGCATCCTGATCCGAGCCTTGCGCGCGCGCCGTAGCGATCGCCAGCGCCGGTAGCGCACAGCCGAGCAGCGCGCGGCGCGATAGATTTGTCGTCTTTTTCAGGCCGGCGCCAGATGCCATTTCTGCGTCCTCCCTTTGGGCTTTTCTTAATGGTCTTTGGTGGTTAATCGGGCTGTTATCTTGACGGTAATCGGGCGTCCGCGGAATATCGATTCCCAATTCAGGTGAAATAAATGCGCCGCCCGATCGTCGCTATTGCCTTCTTCGTCGCGGCGCTGTCGCTCACCAACATAAAGCCGAGCTTCGCCTGCCAGGGCGACAAGGTTTTGCTCGCCGAAGATTTCTCCTCGGCGGATGCGTCGTGGGGCGCGCAGAACAACAATTTCACCATCAAAGACGGCGCCGCGACCATCAAGGCCGACAGCCAGCGCGGCTACAAGGCGCTCGATAACGCCTTCCTGTTCGACGACGCCGATATCTGCGTGACTGTCACCGCGCTCGATATCGGCAAGCCCGAAGCCTCGGCTGGCGGACTGGTGTTCTGGGCTCAGGATTATCGCAACGCTTATTTTCTCCTGCTCGCGACCAACGGCTATTACAAGATCGGCCGCCTGATCGACGGCGCCTGGGTCAATGCGCCGCTCGACTGGACGCAATCGGACGCCATCGCACAGGGCACCAACAAGCCCAATACGCTGCGGCTGACGATTAAGGGCCAGTCGCTTGCGGTCGAGATCAACGGCAAGCCCGGAGCGACGCTGCGCGCCCAGTCGCCGGGCGCATCGAGCCTGATCGGCCTCTATGCCGAGTCCGCCGACAAGGTCGACACCTGGAAGTTCAACAGTCTCAAAGTGACCAATGTGAAGTGACCGCCGAGGTTCGGTGCGGTGCGGGGCCGAATTAAGCGTCACGGCCATGGTTATTTTCCATTTCTTGACAGGGCGTTACGGTGCCGTCATAAGAGCGCCGGTCAGCGTGCGTTTGGTCGGGCATCACGCCGCTAACTATCAGCAGAATCGACTGAAAGAAGCCGATCCGGACCCAAAAATCCGAGTATCGGAATCCGAACACGAGGGAAAAAAGATGTTCGCGGTCTTTAAAACCGGTGGCAAGCAATACCGGGTTGCCGCCGAGGATGTGCTCAAGGTCGACAAGATCAAGGGCGAGCCCGGTGAAATCGTCGAGTTCGGCGAGGTTCTGGTTGTGGGCGGCGACAGCGTCAAGCTGGGCGCTCCCACTGTTGCCGGCGCCACGGTCGCCGCCGAGGTGCTCGATCAGGGCCGCGGCGGCAAGATCATCGCGTTCAAGAAACGCCGGCGTAAGAATTCGCGCCGTAAGATCGGCCATCGCCAGGAATTCACGCTTCTGCGCATCACCGAGATTCTGACCGACGGTCAGAAGGCGAGCAAGGAAGTAAAGCCCAGGCCGAAGCGCGCGCCGAAGCCCGTCACGGCCGAAGCACAGGAAGGCGCCGCGGCCGCATCGAGCGGTGCGGCAGCCACGAAGGCCAAGAAGCCCGGTTCCAAAAAGCCGAGCTCCAAGGCGCAGGCAAAAGGCAAAACTGCGGCCGCCAAAGGCAAAAAGAAGTGATTTTGGAAAGTGATGCTTCTGTCACGAATCCGGTATAACCACCAGCTAGAGAGTTTCGGAGGCCAGCGATGGCACACAAAAAAGCAGGCGGATCCTCACGCAACGGCCGCGACTCGGCCGGTCAACGCTTGGGGCTGAAGATTTTCGGCGGCGAAGCTGTGCTGGCCGGGAATATCATCGCGCGTCAGCGCGGCACCAAATGGCATCCGGGCCGCAATGTCGGTCTCGGCAAGGACCACACGTTGTTCGCGTTGATCGATGGCAAAGTAGAGTTCCGTGCCAAAGCCAAGGGTCGCATTTTCGTATCGGTACTTCCGATGACCGAGGCAGCGGCACAGTAATACAAGTAATACGGTGGATCATGTAAGGTCTGCCGGTATCTAGTCGAACCGGCGGACCCAGTGGGCTCCGATGAAGGGGGAGACCGGGATGCCGGCTCCCCCTTTCGGTTTTTTTGCAGGAGCCCAGGCGATGACTGAATCTACCCAAGTCCTCGCGACTCAAGGCCTCGCAACTCAAGTTCCCGCGCAACGACGCGGCGAGCGTTGCATTCCCGTCCTCGAGACTGCGCGGCTGACGTTGCGCGCGCCGCGTCTTGCCGACGTCAAAGCCATCGTCCATTTCGCCAACGACCGTCGTGTTGCCGAGAATACCGCGCGTATTCCGCATCCCTATCCCGCCGATGACGCCGAGCAATTCATCGCCGCGGTCAATCGACGGGACGGCGAGGCGACGTTCGCCATCGTGCTCAAGGGCGAAATCATCGGCATGTGTGGCGTCGAGCCTCGCGACGGCTCAGCCGAGATCGGCTATTGGCTCGGCGCGCAGTATTGGAATCGCGGTTACGCCACCACGCTGCAAGCCGGCGCCCGCGTGAGCAACCCGGCTTCGCGCCGGGTGCTGGAAAAGTGCGGCTTTCAATGGACCGGCGTCGGCCTCTACCGCATCCGCGCCATCAAGTCCTCGGCGCCGCTCGACCGTTTCCGCCTTGATCGCGGCCTGTGGGCCTCGATCAAGGCCTGGGGCCGGGTGAAGCAGGTGGCGTGAGGGCGGCGAACGCGTGCCGCTCTCACTGCCCGGCGTTCTGGGCGGAGGCGAAAATCGGTTTGAGCTTGTCGACCAGCGCCGGGCCGAAATGCGCCTGCGGATTTGACGGCGCATCATGATCCATCATTTCCCAGCCCTGGATCAGCACGCGGGCATGTTCGAACGCATTGGCGAAATTCGCGCCGGGATGCAGGCTTTGGCGGAAAAACGCGTCGCCGAAATAGGTCCAGTCGCGCTCCGGCGCGCAGCCGAATGAAGTGTGCGTGGCGTCTGCCGCCGTCATCACGATGGTATTGTCGTTGGCGAGCGGCGGCAGAAAAATTCCGGCAAAGCAGGCGGAGACGATCACCACGCGGTTCTTGATGCCTTCGCCGTCGAGCGCGGACGCGACCTGTTGCGGCGTCAGTTCGAGGGTTTTGCCGGGCACTTGCAGGGCAAAGCCAGTCTGCTCGCCGTGCGAGGTCATGAAGAGGACGAGAACGTCTTGGTCCTTGTTCATGACCGCGGCGATCGCGCGCACGGCTGCCGCGAAGTTTTGCGGATTGGCGAGCGGCGCGGTGCCGAGCGTCGCGCGATTGTTGATCAGCTTGACGGTGCGATCCTTGATCGGAAGCACGCTCCCGATCGACTCCAATCCGCCGTCGAGCTCCTTGATGAAGACGTCCTGATCGGCCCAGCCGGCAATGCCGAGCGCATAGACATTGGTCGCGTCCTTGCGCGGCGCGAGACGGGCCATCTCGGCATTCAACAATCTCGGCTGCGCCCTCTCGAGTTGCGCGACTTGCGGCGGCACGCCGCCGGTGTCGCCGTTCTTTTCCCGATAATAGGCGTAGGCGACTTCCCACCAATTGGCGTTGCGGGCATCGAAGTCGGGCGGCATGAAAACCGGCGCATGCGGCACGAGCGCATTCGCCGCGAACAGCGCCACCCACATCGCGGCCGCCGTGCCAAGCGCGCGCAGCCGAGGCCGCTGATCGAGACTGCCGATGACACAGGCCATGGCCCCGATCCACCAGCCGACCGCAACGGCAAAAATCACTACGCCGGTGACGGCGCTGCTCCACACCGGACCCTCCGCCGCGTCGGGCGCGATCAGCGGAAAGCCGAGCCGGATCGCCGCGGTCACGAGATCGGCCACGCTCGAGAGCATGAACATGGCCGAGAGCGCGGTGACCCGCGCGCCCGGGCGCACGAACAGCGCCGCGACCGCAAGCTCGAGCGCGATCCAGGCGACGACCGCATTGAGGCCGTAAGGATTGAATGCATGCGAGGGGAACGCCGCCGCCAATTGCAGCAGGATGCGGACGGCGGCCGTGAGGATGGCTGTGCCTAACAGAACGCGCAGACCCACAAGCCGCGGCTCGAATGTCGTCCGCCAGACCGCAGCGCTTGCCGCAAGCTTCAAAACACTCAGCACGCTTACCGTTCTCCGCGCGAAATCCTGGCATCCTGGTGGAGCATGATCTTTGCGGAAAAACCGGTCTCCACCCTCGGATCAAGTCCGAGGGCAGGCTTTTTCCGGATCACGCTCAAAAACAGCCTGCCGCAATTTCGAATTTCGACACTATATCAGGCGGGCGATGTCGGCCACCGCCCCCGATTAGCGATTGTGCCAGTGGCTGCGGCGCTTTACCAAGCAGGACCATGAAATTTCTCGACGAGGCCAAGGTCTATATCCGCTCCGGCTCAGGTGGCAACGGCTGCGTGTCGTTCCGGCGCGAGAAATTCATCGAGTTCGGCGGGCCGAACGGCGGCGATGGCGGCAAAGGCGGCGACGTGGTCGCGATCGCGGTCGATGGCCTCAATACGCTGATCGACTACCGCTACCAGCAGCATTTCATGGCCAAGAATGGCGGCGGCGGCATGGGCAAGGATCGCCACGGCGCCAACGGCGCGGACGCCGTGCTCAAAATTCCGGTCGGCACGCAGATCTATGAGGACGACGGCGAAACGCTGATCGCCGACCTCACCGAAGCGGGTCAGCGCATCGTGCTCGCGCGCGGCGGCAATGGCGGCTTCGGCAATGCCTATTTCAAGTCCTCGACCAACCGTTCGCCGCGCCACGCCAATCCGGGCCAGCCCGCTATCGAGCTGACCATCCAGCTCCGGCTCAAACTCATCGCCGATGCCGGGATTGTCGGTCTGCCGAACGCCGGCAAATCGACGTTCCTCGCCGCCGTCAGCGCCGCCAAACCGAAAATCGCCGATTATCCCTTCACCACGTTGCACCCCCAGCTCGGCGTCGTCGATGTCGACGGCCGCGAATTCGTGCTGGCCGATATTCCGGGACTGATCGAAGGGGCGCATGAAGGCGTCGGTCTCGGCGATCGGTTTCTCGGCCACGTCGAGCGCTGCCGTGTGTTGCTGCATCTCATCGACGGAACAACCGAGGATGCTGGCGCGGCCTATAAGACGGTGCGTGCGGAACTCTCGGCCTACGGCCACGAACTGGCCAACAAGCCAGAAATCGTGGCGCTCAACAAAGCCGACGCGCTGACCTCAGAAGATATCAAACAACAACTCGCGCGCCTCAAGCGCGCGGCGAAGAAGACGCCGCTCCTGATTTCCGCCGTGAGCGGAGCAGGGGTGAAAGGGGTCCTGCGCGAGCTATTCAGGATCATCGAGCGGGCACGGCAAGGCGGTGTCGAAGCGCCGCGCGTCGAAGATGCGGCCTGGCAGCCCTGATCGCGGGCAAGCTTGGGGGGAATTCATGGCCTACACGTTTGTGCTTGTTCACGGCGCTTGGCAGGGCGGCTGGTGCTGGCAACGGGTTGCCGACCGGCTGCGTGGCAACGGTCATAAGGTGTTCACGCCGACACTGACCGGGCTGGGCGAGCGTTCGCATCTGCTGCGTCAAGGCATCGACATCGGCACCCACATCACCGACGTGGTCAATGTGATGAAGTGGGAACAGCTGACCGACATCGTTCTGTGCGGTCATTCCTATGGCGGGTTCGTCATTTCCGGCGTGGCGGAACTGATGGCGCCGGCGATCCGTTCCATCGTGTTTCTCGACGCTTTCCTGCCGAACGATGGTGACACCATACGGAACCTCACCAGTTCGGCTGTTCAGGACGCAATTGGCGCGGCATTGCAGAGCGGCGCTCTCGGCATGCCGCCGCGACCGGCGGAATTTTTCGGCGTCAACGCAGCCGACCGCGAATGGGTGGATAGTTTGTGCGTTCCGCAGCCGGTCGGAACTTTCACCGACAAGATCGCGCTGACCGGCGCGCGGGACAAGATCGCGCGCAAGACCTATATCCGTGCCAAGAACTACGCCAATCCGGGATTCGATCGCGCGGTCACGGCGGTGAAATCGGATCCGTCGTGGCGCCTCCGCGAAGCGCCGAGCGGTCACGACGTGATGGTCGACGCGCCCGAGCGCCTCACCGAGCTTCTGCTGGAAGCCGCGGCCTGAACCGGTCGAATTGCAGCGAGCCGTCGCGCTTGACGCGCGGCAATAGATCGACTTCCCAGTCGAGATATTCCTGCATCATCGCTTTGGCATTGCCGGAGCGTTCGTAGGGCTTGCGCCATTGATCGACGGCTTCGTCGGCCATCTTGGCTTCGGCCGCGAACGGAAGCCCGGCCGCTCGCCAAGCGGCATTGCCGCCGGCAAGAGAGCGCACGGGACGGTCGGTCAGTGCTGTCGCCTCGGTCACGGCCATGCTCGCCAGCACGCCGTCCTCCGAGGTGAGGACGAATGTGCCGTCGCGCGAAATCTTTTTGAACGCGCGCTCAAGCCTCGTCCTGATCGCAAACCATGCACCGGGAATGTGTTCGCGAAGGTAGTCGGGGCTCATCGAAAGATCGATGACGGTCGCGGCATTGCGCGAGAGGAGTTCGCTTAAGCCCAGGCAATCGATCGCGGCGTCCTTTGGTGCTTCGGTTTCAAGCATCGGCGGCGCGGGCCAGCCGGCTTCCATCCCCTTCTCGGCCAGCATGAACACGTCGGCATAGCCCATTTGCCGCAGCCACGATCCGGTCATCGCGGCGCGGACTTCGGCGTCGTCGACCAGCACGATGCGCGCCCCAAAGGTGCCAACGAATTGATCGGTCGCCTGCACGAGCTGACCGCCCGGCGCCGAGATGGCGCCTTGCACATGGCCCGCCTCGTATTCGTCTGGATCGCGGACGTCGAAGACGTAGAGGGTGCGTTGGTCGTCGTGGCGCCAGGCGTCGAGCGTCGGCCGATCGATGCGGTTCACGCCGCAACTATCGGCAACGCGTTGCGCCGCATGTCGCGCCCAATCGAGCGTCTTTGCCGAAACGCCCGGCGCGCGGCGGTCCTTCCCGCTGTCGCAGATGAAACCGGCAAGGCTCCAGCCCATTGTGCCGTTCCTCAGCGCCATCACCTTGTTCGGCAGGCCGGCATTGATCAGCGATTGCGCGCCGATAATGCTGCGGGTGCGTCCGGCGCAATTGACGACAACCGTGGTCAGCGTTGCCGGCGCGATTTCGCGCGCCCGCAATACCAGCTCCGCGCCGGGTACATTGGTCGAGGTCGGGATCGACACCCGCGAATATTCGTCGAACGGGCGGCTGTCGAGAACCACCAGGTCGGCGCCGTCGCGGATCAGTTTCGCAAGTTCGGGCGCGGTGATATTTGGCGTGCCGTCGGCGTGTTCGATATATTCGCCGAACGCCTTGCTGGGGACGAACACGCCGGAGAAGAGTTCGAAGCCCGCAGCGCCCCACGCCGCGACACCGCCTGAGAGGATGCCGACATTGGTGTAGCCATTGCGGGCGAGGATCGCCGCCGCGCGCGCGGCGAGGCCGTCACTATCGTCGCACAGCACGACGCGCGTTGCGCGCCGCGGCACCATGCTGCGGAACTTAAATTCGAAGCGGCTCAACGGCACCGAGCGCGCCAGGAGCAGATGGCTCTGCGAGAAGATCAACTCCTCGCGCACGTCGACGAGCGCAAGCTCGCCGCCGCCGCGGATCATGTCCCGCAGATCATGCGGGCTGATGAAATGGCTCACGTTCAACCCGCTTTCGGATCAGGTGGCCTGTTGCGGCGTCATCTGTTTCACTTCGCCGGTGTTCAGGTCGAAGCGCACGCGGTTGATGCGATCGAGATTGGTTCCGGTCACGCGCACGAAGCGGGCGTAATCGGGATAATCGATCGAATGGATCTTGCCATCCTGGTAGATGCCGGCCTGGCCGGGCATCAGGCGATATTTCTTCACCGGCTTGAGCTTGGCGTGGTTGGGATCGCCGCCATTGTCCTCGCGCTCCCATTCCGTCATCTCGGTGTAATGGGTGGCTTGGCCGTAGATCGCCCATGACTCGCCGTGGTCGTGCGGCGGCGAGACGCGGGCCTTGTCGTTGATATGGGCGAGGATCTGAAAACCGAGCTTGGGGTCTTCGTAGAGGACATGGAGGCCGCGCGCCGCTTCTTCGCAATGCTTGCGGACGAAGTCCGGATTCTGCAGCAGCTGCTCAAGGTGGGTGCGCACGTCCTCGCGGCCCTGCGGTCCGGGGTCGCTGGCGAGGATAGAACGACAATCCGAGATGAACTGATCGAGTTCATAAGCCATTGCGGTTGCTCCCTGAGAAAGCTTTTGCTCTGAGAAGGCTTTTGCCCTGAAAAGGCGCTGCCCTGAGACCTCGTTAGGTTATTTTCGCGCAACAACGCGCCGAGCGCCAGTCCATCTGGCCGGCTCGTTTGGGGCGGCCCCTTGGGGCAATAGGCCCTTTGGATATGGCTCCGCCAGCCGTTACAGTGATGGCCATATCTGGTTTGGATCACATGTTCGGTTTGCCACGGACTAACGAGCGTCCGCGAAACGTGCGGCTGGATACTTTGGTCCGGCTGCGCTGGCTCGCCGTGGTCGGCCAGTTCGCTGCCGTCCTGATGGTGCATTTCGGCCTCGAATTCGAGGTGCCGATCTGGCCGTGCTTCGCCGTCATCGCGCTCGCCGCCCTCCTTAACGTCGCGCTGCGCGTGAGCTTTCATCAGACCCAATGGCTCGAGCCGGACCGCGCGGCATGGCTTCTCAGCTTCGATATCGCCGAACTGACGGCGCTGCTTTATCTCACCGGCGGCCTGGAAAATCCGTTCGCCTTTCTGCTGCTTGGCCCGGTGCTGATCGCGGCGACGGCGCTGCCGCCGCGCATGACATTGTTGATCGGCACGTTCGCGATGTTCTGCGCCACGGCGCTGGTGTTTCTGCACTACAATCTGCCGTGGGACAGCGAGGATCCGCTGGAACTGCCGGAAATCTATATGGTCGGCGTCTGGCTCTCGATCCTGCTCGCGATCGGCTATATCGGCGTTTACACGTGGCAGATCGCCGAGGAAGCGCGGCAGCTTTCCGACGCGCTGGCGGCGACCGAACTGGTCTTGGCGCGCGAACAGCATCTGTCCCAGCTCGATGGCCTTGCCGCAGCAGCCGCGCATGAGCTTGGCACGCCGCTGTCCACGATCACCGTTGTGATCCGCGAAATCGAGCGCGCGCTCGAAGCGAATTCGCCTTATGCCGATGACGTGAAATTGCTGCGTGAACAAGCGCAGCGCTGTCGCGAGATTTTGGCGAAGATCACCGAACTGCCGACCGGCGAGCCGTTCGACCGCATGCAGCTTTCGGCCCTGATCGAGGAAGCGGTCGCGCCGCATCGCAATTTCGGCGTCTCGATCGGCGTTACCTATCCGCCCAATCGTGCCACGGAACCGGTCGGGGCGCGCAATCCCGCTATCCGTTACGGGCTCGGCAATCTGATCGAGAACGCGGTCGATTTCGCTCACACCCGGGTCGAGATTTTCGCGCAATGGACGGAAGATGAAGTCAGCATCGTCATCAGCGACGATGGGCCCGGCTTCGCACCCGAGGTTGTCGACCGCATTGGCGCGCCTTACGTCACCCATCGCAAGCCCGGTTCGCGCGGTCCGGAAGACGATGACGAAAGCGTGTTCGGGCTGGGCCTGGGATTCTTCATCGCCAAAACGCTCTTGGAGCGCTCCGGCGCCAAGCTCTCGCTGATCAATCAGGCGCCGCCGCTGCATGGCGCCACCGTTACCGTGACCTGGAGCCGAGCCGATTTCGAGCGGCCGATTGCTTCGCCGCCCCTTGAGCCCGCCGATCAAACTTCATAGGTGTAAGCTACCGAATGGCTTCCTGGGCGACCCGTATCGGAGATTTGCGTTGATGGAGCACAGTGCCATGACCGTTGCAGGAGCCAATGCGGCGCCGAGCCCGGTTCCAACCGAGCGTTCCCTTCTCATCGTTGAAGACGACAAGTCGTTCCTGCAGCGCCTGGCGCGCGCCATGGAAGGCCGCGGCTTTCTGGTGACAACGGCCGAGTCGGTCGCCGACGGCTTATTGCAGGTCGAGAGAGCCGCGCCCGCCTTTGCGGTGGTCGATATGCGGCTCGGCGACGGCAACGGGCTCGACGTTATTTCGGCGATGAAAAAGCGCCGGCCGGAAGCGCGCGCCATCATACTCACCGGCTACGGCAATATCGCAACTGCCGTCAATGCGGTGAAACTCGGCGCCGTCGATTATCTTGCCAAACCGGTCGACGCCGACGACGTCGTCGCGGCGCTGCTCGCGCTCGACAACAAGATCGATCCGCCGGAGAATCCGATGTCGGCCGACCGCGTGCGCTGGGAACACATTCAGCGCATCTATGAATTGTGTGGCCGCAACGTTTCGGAAACCGCGCGCCGCCTCAACATGCATCGCCGCACCTTGCAGCGCATTCTCGCCAAGCGCGCGCCAAAATAGGCGCAAATAGGCAACTGCGTTACTGCCGGCTAACCGTGTGGGCGCCGCAGCGCGCCACGCCGATGATTCAAATTTTATCGAACCGATAAATCAAATTTGTCCTGCGTGTGCTTATGAAAGGGCAAGCATATTCCACTTTTGGCGAAGATCGCATGTCCGAAAGAGAGCGATCATTGCAGATCGACGCAACGAGCTCGGCTGACATCGCGCAGCCGCAAGCGTCGGCTTTGCCGCGCCTCCTCGTCATCGACGACGATTATCTCCACCGCAAGATCATTTGCCGGGTCGCAGCCAAAGCCGGCTATGCCCCGGCCGGCGCCGCGACTTACGAGGAAGCCGCCCGGCTCGCGCTGGAAACCGCGTTCGACTGTATCAGCCTCGATCTTTCGCTCGGCCAGCATGCCGGCAGCGAGATGTTGCAATATCTTCGCGGCATCGGCTGCAAGGCGCCGATCATCGTCATAGCGGCTGCGACGATGCGACGGTGCGCGAGACCCTGAAGGCCGCCAAATCGCTCAATCTGAATATCTGCGAATCGGTGGCGAAGCCGGTCGATCTCGACATGCTGCGCTATTGCCTCGAACGGCTGCGCACGCAGCACCAAAGCGCGGTTGCCGCCGCGTAAGCAGTGATCAAAAAATTTCTCCCGAATAGGGTCCCTGCGGATCGGCCAGCGCCTGCAGGCGCAGCGCCGCCGCATGTGCTAAACGCAGCATCACGGATTTGCGGGTCGCCGCCGGCAGCCGGTGCTCGGGCGCCTCGCATAGGATCGAGGCGCCGAAGGCGTCGGCCACAATAAGCCCGGCATCGGGGGGAAAGATGTCACACGGCACATCGACGACGGTGGCAAAGAACAGCCGGTCGCAATGCAGCCGATAGTCGCTCCATTTCTGATCGGCGCGGAAATCGGCCACCGACGACTTTATTTCGACGATGATGATTTCGCCGTCGCCGCCGAGCGCGACCAGATCGGCGCGCCGGCCCGAGGGCAGCGGCAACTCGGAGACCACGCAATAGCCGAGCGCGTGCAGATAGCGCGCGGTGCCGCGCGCGATGGCCAAGGCGGTCGGCGATTGCCGGCCGTCGACCGGCACGGCCGGCGCCAATGAGGTGAGGCTCATGGCAAGAATTCCTGGCAACGGCAGATTCGACAACGGACGATACGCGAACTTACGCACGCCACAGACCCCAAATGAGCGGCAACCCGGCGTTTCATTCTGCCGCGCTGGCCCGCTCGGGGAAAGCCCCCGCCAGACCCTCGCGTGACGCCGCGACCACGCCGCGCTCGGTGATCAGCCCAGTGATGAGCCGCGCCGGGGTGACGTCGAAGCCGTAGTTCGCCACCGGCGAGCCGTCGGGCACGATGCGCACGGTCTCGATGCGGCCGTCTTTGGTGCGCCCGGTCATCGTTGCGACCTCGTCAGCGCTGCGCTCCTCGATCGGGATTTCGGCGACGCCGTCGGCCACCGTGAAATCGATGGTAGGCGAGGGCAGCGCGACGTAGAACGGCACATTGTTGTCGTGGGCGGCGAGCGCCTTCAGGTAAGTTCCGATCTTGTTGCAGACGTCGCCATTGCGGGTGACGCGATCGGTGCCGACGATCACGATGTCGACGAGGCCGTGCTGCATCAGATGGCCGCCGGTATTGTCGGCGATCACTGTATGCGGCACGCCATGATGGCCGAGCTCCCATGCGGTCAGCGATGCGCCTTGATTGCGCGGTCGCGTCTCATCGGCAAAGACGTGAATGGGAACGCCCTTGTCATAGGCCGTGTAGATCGGCGCGGTAGCAGTGCCGACATCGACCGCCGCGAGCCAGCCGGCATTGCAATGCGTCAACACATTGACGCGTTCGCCTTTCTTCTTGCGTTTTGCAATGTCTTCGATCAGCGGCAGGCCATGCCAGCCCATGGCGGTATTGATGGCGACATCTTCCTCGGCGATTTCGCCAGCGCGCTGATAGGCGGCGGCGGCGCGTTCGGCGCGCGGCCGGTTGCGCACCGCCGCAGCCATTTCGTCAAGCGCCCATTTCAGATTGATCGCGGTCGGGCGCGTTGCCAAGAGCGTCGCGCTGGCGTGCCCAAGCGCTTCGTCGGAGGCGTCCGCGCGGAGTGCCAGGCAGACCCCATAGGCGGCAGTCGCCCCGATCAGCGGCGCGCCGCGGATCACCATGGCGCGGATCGCATGCGCGGCTTCGTCAAGCGTGGTCAGCCGCGCCGTTGCGAGGCGATGCGGCAGCGCCGTCTGGTCGATGACGCCGACCGACCAGCTATCCGGCTCGAGCCAGATGGTGCGCATGGACTTCCCGTCAACTTTCACTTGCCGTCAACTTTCATAGGGTTCCAAACATTTGGCGCATGGCGGCGGCAACTTGCCAGCAAGTCGGCCATGCCGCAATGTCGCGCGAAATTTGGCCGGAGACGCCGATGGCCGCCATCGATTACGAAGTGGAATATGATAATCGCGCCCGGGTGTCGGAGCATCCAGAGATTTTTGCGCGCTGGACCCGTGAAGCGGAAAATTATCGCGCCGAGGCGCTGAAAGCGGGGCGGGCGCAGTTCGGTCTGCCCTACGGGGATACGCCGCGGCAAGTCGTGGATTTGTTCTTCCCGGCAGCCAGCGAAGCGGCTCCGGTCGCGATTTTTGTGCATGGCGGCTGGTGGCGTTCGCTCGACGCGTCAATGTTCAGCCAGACGGCCCGCGGCATGAATGCACGCGGCATCGTGGTTGCCGTCGCCGGCTACGACCTGTGCCCAAATGTTGCCATCGCCGACATTATCGAGCAGATCCGCCGCGCCTGCCTCTTCTTGTGGCAGCGCTACAACCGGCCGATGCTGCTCGTCGGCCATTCGGCGGGCGGCCATCTCGCCAGCGCCATGGTCGCAACCGACTGGCCGTCGCTCTATCCGAAGGCGCCGGCCGATCTGGTGCCGGCCGGCTATGCGGTGTCCGGCGTGTTCGATCTGGCGCCGCTCATTGGCATCAGCGTGAACCAGGATCTGAAACTCGACGCCGCCGGAGCGCGCCAAGTCTCGCCGCTCTATTGGCCGCTCAATCCCGGGCGTACTTTCGACGCCGTTTGCGGCTCACTCGAATCGGACGAATTCAAGCGCCAGAGCCATACGCTGGCGCAGGTGTGGGGGCAGGAGGGCGTTACGACGCGTTCCGGCGAAATCGCCGGCACCAATCATTTCACCGTGATCGACGCGCTCGCCGATCCGCAAAGCGCCATGACGGCGCGTGTCGCGGAACTGGCTCAAAACATCAAGGTGTAGTGTCGGCGGTCGCCGGTCGCGTGAGCAACACGCAGGCCGAAGCGGGAAAGATGAGAGCAAATCCGGTGATGTCGGCGGGCGTCGGCACCTCGCCGAGAATCAAGAATGTCTGAACGATCCCGACGACCGGAACCGCGAGGACGCCTCGCAGAGCAGTTAGAGCGTCAGCACGCCGAGCGCCGCCGCCGCCGCGCGCATGGAGAGCGGCGGGATTTCATCGAGCGCGAGCTTCATCACCGGCCACGTCGTGCCCCAGACGAAGCACAACGTGATCAGCATGAGCCGCGCCCCGACGTCGCTGCGCCTGGAAGCGTCGCGCACGGGGCCCGGATGTTTTACGGGAACGTTCACGGCGCTTTAGGTCCGGCGCCGAGATACCAATCGGCAATCTGGCCGCCGGTCCAGAACAGCACGTCGGATTTCTTGCGGATGGTCTCGAAGATGCGGCGGAAATATTTGGCGCGATGCGGCGCGCCCATGATGTAGGGATGCACCGCCATCGCCATGATGCGTGCCGAAGCGGCCGCATCGTCATGGATCTGGTCGAATTGGTCGAGCGCGCGTTCGCAATATTCCGACGCCTTGTGGTGCTGGATCAGCATCATCGCGACGTCGTTGCACTCTTGCGTGTAGGGCAGGTTGAGGATCGGCTTGCCGCGCGTCTTCAGCCAGACCGGCTGATCGTCGAGCACCCAATCGGCGACATAGTCGTAACCTTCCTCGGCCAGCACGTCGGGCGTTTGCCAGGTTTCGGTGAGGCCCGGTCCGAGCCAGCCGCGCGGCGGCTTACCGGTCGCCTTCTGAATGACGTCGCGCACTTTGCGGATGTCGGCGCGCTCGTCCGGCACTTTTTGCAAGTTGCGCTGGGTGAATCCATGACCGATGAATTCCCAATTGCGCGCAACCGCGGCTTTGACGATCTGCGGATAGGCGGCGAGCGCCGAGCCGTTGATGGCGATCGTGCCCGGTATGGCGAACTCGTCGAAAATCTTGGTGAAACGCCAGAAGCCGACGCGGTTGCCGTATTCATGCCAGGCCCAGTTCGGCACGTCGGGCATCGGCGAGCCGCCGGCCGGCGGGGTGAGGACCGTGCGCGGCATGGGCTGCAGCGGATCCCATTCCTCGACATTGACGATCACCCAGATCGCCATGCGGGCGCCATTCGGCAATTTAAGCGGCGGCCGTTCGGTGATCGGCGAATAAGTGAGGCGATCGGTCGGCAGCATCGGCCCCTTGGACAATTTAGACTTGGCCTTCGTCGCGGATGCCTTGCGCGCCGCAGGTTTCTTCTTTGCTTGTTTGGCCATTGTGGAATTTTCCTACCCGTCGTTTTCAATAACAAGATCGCATCATGGGGCGGCGGATGTCGCCCCCGGTAGCTCGCCCGCCGGACGATACTGCGTCACCACCGCGCCGAGCACCGTCAATGCCGCAGCGCAGAGACAGAGCGGTACAAATGCCGTCCACGGCTTCCCGGTCGCATCCCACAGCGCGCCGCAAATCGTCGGAATGACGATCGCGCAACCATAGGCAATGGTCAGCATGCCGGCTGCCGTGCGCGCGACATCGGCGGGTTTGGCGAGAATCGGCACCAAAGTCATGATCGGGATAAACGTCATCGCCGTTGCAAAACCAATGAGAACCGCCGCAACAATGATCGCAAAGCCGGTCGGCGCCAAGATTATCAGCAGCAATGCTGCAAGCAGAACCGGACCGAAGATCAGGAACGGCCAGGCCCGCCGCTGCAGGCGGCCCGCCATCGCAAGCAGAAACACGAGCGCCACGATCTGCGATCCGTTGAGCCAGACCAAAGCCGCGCCGAGTAGGCCGGCTTTGCCTTTGGCGGCCAGATAGTCGCCGAGAAACGCACTGATCGCGAAATACGGGCTATTGTTGCAGCCGAAGGTCAGGCCGAGCAGCCAGACCAGCGGATCTTTGAAATCAGGCCGCCACAATACGCCCATGGGTTTCGCCGCAGCGCTGCCGCCGCTTCTTGTACCGATACTTGTAGCGATTCTTGGGCTCAACAGAAAAAACACCGGCGCGATCAAAAGCGCCGGAACGGCCCAGACCAAAAGATTAAGCCGCCACGAGCCGCCGACGAGCGGCAGGAGGGCCGAGAGCGTAAACAGCGGCGGAAAGGTCGCGCCCATCATCATGCCGCTGGTATAGGCGACGGTGGCGAGCGCGATGCGGCGCGGCGTCCATTCGCGCACCAAGACCGGCATGCTGGGCTGCATGATGGCGACGCCGAAGCCGGTCGCAAGCGCGGCGGCATAGAGCGTCCACACGTCGATCGCCGCAGCGCGCGCGGCGCCGGCGAGCGCCGCGATCACCATGCCGGCAACGACGGCGCGGCTCGGCCCGATCCGCGCGATCAGGAGCGATCCCGGAATGGCGGCGAGCGCAAAGAGCAAAAGCGGCAGGCCGATCAGGAGCCCGACCTGTGTCTCCGTCATCTGCAGTTCGCTGTGCACCAGCGGGATCACCGGCGGCATGGCGAGGATCGTCATCCGCATGGCGACGCCGGCGAGCCACAGCGCGCCCATCGTTTTGACGATGCGGCCGGCAGACAGTTCGGCGGAATTTGCGGCAAGGAGCATTGGAGCGATACGCGTTGGCGGCGGACCGTGCCTCAGCGTGCGTATCGCCGCAAGCAAGGCGTCGTGGAGGCAGGGTGCGCAAATTTGCGCAGACTCCAGGGTTACGGCCTTGGCAATCCGTGAGAACGAAGATAGAACGGTCACGCTCGGAACAACGATGTAGCCCACGGATTCAGTAATGTCCGACCTCGCGGCGGCGCAGGACATTCTTCGGAAAACCTTCGGCTTTTCGGCATTTCGGCCCGGTCAGGACGAGATCGTCTCAGCCATTCTTGGCGGCAGCGATGTGCTCGCCGTAATGCCGACCGGCAGCGGCAAGTCGCTGTGCTATCAGCTGCCCGCCTTGCTCCGCGGCGGCCTGACCGTCGTGGTGTCGCCACTCATCGCATTAATGCGCAATCAGGTGGCGCAATTGCGCGGCTATGGCGTTCCGGCGGCCGCGCTTAATTCTTCGAATGATCAATCGGAAAACCGCGCCGTGCTGGAGAGCCTCGCGCGCGCCGAATTGCGGCTCCTCTACGTGGCGCCGGAACGCCTGCTGAAGCCCGAGACGCTCGAACTTCTCAAGCGCGCCAAGGCGACGATGCTTGCGGTCGACGAGGCGCATTGCATCTCGCAATGGGGCCACGACTTCCGTCCCGAATATGCGGCGCTCGGCACCGCGCCGGACGCTTTAGGTCAGGTGCAGACGGTGGCCTTCACCGCGACGGCAGACGCGGCGACGCGCGCCGATATTTTGCAAAAGCTGTTCGGCAAGGCGCCGGCCGTGTTCGTGCACGGCTTTGATCGGCCCAATCTGCGGCTCGCGATGCAAGCCAAAGCCGGTGGCCGCAAGCAGATTCTCGACTTCGTCAAAAATCACGAGGGCCAAAGCGGCATCGTCTATTGCGCGTCGCGGCGCAAGACTGAGGAGATTTCCGAATATTTGCGCGAGGAGGGGGTCAAAGCCTTGCCCTACCATGCCGGTATGGAGCCGACAGCGCGATCGCGCAATCAGGATGCGTTCTTGCAGGAGGACGGCGTCGTGATGGCGGCGACGGTCGCTTTCGGCATGGGCATCGACAAGCCGGACGTGCGGTTCATTCTGCATGCCGACATGCCGGCCAATGTCGAAAGCTATTACCAGGAGATCGGTCGCGCCGGCCGCGACGGCTTGCCGGCCGATACGCTCACGCTCTACGGCGTGGGCGATATCCGGCTGCGCCGTTTGCAGATCGACGATGGCGACGCCTCCGACGAGCAGAAGCGCGTCGAACGCCAACGCCTCAGCGCGCTGGTGTCGCTCTGCGAATCGCCGCGCTGCCGGCGGCAGACCTTGCTGGCTTATTTCGGCGAGACCGCGGCGCCGTGCGGGCATTGCGATTTCTGCTGCGACGGCGCCGAAGTGATCGACGGCACCATCGCGGCGCAGAAAGCGATGTCGGCGATCGTACGCACCGGCTCGCGTTTCGGCACCGAACATTTGACGAAAATTCTGATCGGCGAGCCAACCGAGGCCATCGTGAAATTCGGCCACGATAAGCTGCCGACATTCGGCGTCGGCAAGGAATATGGCGCGCCGGAATGGCGTTCGATCTTTCGCCAGCTCAACGGCGCTGGCGTCATTACGCTCGATGTGACGGGCTTCGGCAGCTGGTCGGTGAGCGAAGCCGGCCGTCGCGTGCTCAAAGGCTCAGACAAGATCACGCTGCGCAAGGATACGCTCAAGTCGGGACGCAAGGTGGGAAGGAAGGCGGCGCGCGCCAGTGCGAATGCGGCGGCGCTTGCCGACGGCGCTGCGGGCGATCCGGAATTGTTCGAGGCGCTGCGCAAGCGGCGATCGGAGCTCGCCAAGGAACAGCGCGTCGCCGCCTATGTGGTGTTTGCCGACAAGACGCTGATCGACATGGTCCGGCTCAAGCCGCGAACCACAAGCGAGATGAGCATGGTGCACGGCGTCGGCGAGGCCAAGCTTCGGCAATATGGCCAGGTCTTTCTCGACACCATCCGCGCCCACGCGGGCGGCCTTTGACCGGAGCGCAAAGGTTGCAGGATCCAGCCCTGGCACAGGGCTGTTTTGCGCGTGGCCGCGTTGTTGCACCGGAATTGTCTTCATGTTAGCAACGCGGCGATTTCGTTGCGGCGCGGTACAGGGGCCGCGCCAGACGAGATTCCAAAGTCCCGCTGAAACCAAGTCCCGTTTAAATCTCAAGGACTTGTCACCGACCATCCGGGCTGGTTGCGGGGCTGGGTGAAATGCTCCACAAGAACGCCGCACCGGCAATAAACGAGCAGAATTTTGGCCGCAGAAGAACCCATCGTATCCGGTATGGCGGGCCGCTACGCCACCGCGCTGTTCGATCTTGCCAGGGAGGCAAATGCGATCGACGGGGTGAAGGCCGACCTCGAGCGCTTTGATGCGCTCCTCGCCGAAAGCGCCGATCTCACGCGGCTGGTGCGCAGCCCGGCTTTTTCCGCCGAGGAGCAGCTCTCGGCGCTGTCCGCGGTGCTCGACCGCGCCGGCATCGGCGGCCTCACGGCGAAGTTTCTCAAGCTCGTGACGTCGAACCGCCGCCTGTTCGCGGTGCGCGATATGATCAGGGCGTTCCGCGAACATGTCGCCGCCTACAAGGGCGAGGCCACGGCGCAAGTGACCGTCGCCGAGCAGCTCAAGGACGAACACGTCCAGGCGCTGCGCGCAGCGCTGAAAGCGGTGAGCGGCAAGGACGTCGCTCTCGATATCAAAGTCGATCCCGCCATTATCGGCGGGCTCGTGGTCAAGCTCGGTAGCCGCATGGTCGATACCTCGCTGCGCACCAAACTCAATGCGATCAAGCACGCGATGAAAGAGGCGCGCTAATGGACATCCGCGCCGCTGAAATTTCCGCAATCCTTAAAGACCAGATCAAGAATTTCGGCCAGGAGGCCGAGGTCTCCGAAGTCGGCCAGGTGCTGTCGGTCGGCGACGGCATCGCCCGCGTCTACGGCCTCGACAACGTGCAATCCGGCGAAATGGTCGAGTTCGAGAGCGGCGTCAAAGGCATGGCGCTCAACCTCGAAAGCGACAATGTCGGCATTGTCATCTTTGGCTCCGACCGCGAAATCGCGGAGGGCCAGACTGTCAAGCGCACCCGCGCCATCGTCGAAGTGCCGATCGGCAAGGGCCTGCTCGGCCGCGTCGTTGACGCACTCGGCGACCCGATCGACGGCAAGGGCCCGATCAAGGCCGAGCAGAAGGCGCGCGTCGACGTCAAGGCGCCGGGCATTATTCCGCGCAAGTCGGTGCACGAGCCGATGGCGACCGGACTCAAGGCCATCGACGCACTGATCCCGATCGGCCGCGGCCAGCGCGAATTGATCATCGGCGACCGCCAGACCGGCAAGACCGCCATCGCGCTCGACACGATCCTCAATCAGAAAGCGCTTAATCAGTCGGGTGACGAGAAGATCAAGCTCTACTGTGTCTATGTCGCGGTCGGGCAGAAGCGTTCCACCGTCGCGCAATTCGTCAAAGTGCTGGAGGAGCAGGGCGCGCTCGATTATTCGATCGTGATCGCGGCGACCGCGTCCGATCCGGCGCCGATGCAGTATCTGGCGCCGTTTTCTGGCTGCACCATGGGCGAATATTTCCGCGACAATGGCATGCACGCCGTGATCATCTATGACGACCTGTCGAAGCAGGCCGTCGCCTATCGCCAGATGTCGCTGTTGCTGCGCCGCCCGCCGGGCCGCGAAGCCTATCCAGGCGACGTGTTCTATCTGCATTCGCGGCTCCTCGAGCGCGCCGCCAAGATGAACGACGAGAACAAGGCCGGCTCGCTGACCGCGCTGCCGGTCATCGAGACCCAGGCCAACGACGTGTCGGCCTATATTCCGACCAACGTCATTTCCATCACCGACGGCCAGATCTTCCTCGAGACCGACCTGTTCTATCAAGGCATCCGGCCTGCGGTGAATGTCGGCCTTTCGGTGTCGCGCGTCGGCTCGGCCGCTCAGACCAAGGCGATGAAGAAGGTCGCGGGCCGCATCAAGGGCGAGCTCGCGCAATATCGCGAGATGGCGGCCTTTGCACAGTTCGGGTCCGACCTTGACGCCACTACCCAGCGCCTTCTCGCCCGCGGCTCGCGGCTCACCGAGCTCCTCAAGCAGCCGCAATTCTCGCCACTGAAGATGGAAGAGCAGGTCTGCGTGATCTATGCCGGCGTCAACGGCTATCTCGATCCGCTGCCGGTCAATCGCGTGCGCACCTTCGAGGACGGCCTGCTTGGGGTGCTCCGTAGTCGGCACGGCGACATCCTCAACAGCATCCGCAATTCGCGCGATCTCGACGACGCGACCGCGGGCAAGCTCAAGGGCGTGGTCGAAAGCTTCGCCAAAACTTTCGCCTGATGACTTTGCTTAAGGACTTTATCGCAATAGATCGAGCCCCGGATGTCGTCGCTTAAAGACCTGCGCAACCGCATCGCCGCCACCAAGGCGACGCAGAAGATCACCAAGGCCATGCAGATGGTCGCGGCGTCGAAGCTGCGCCGTGCGCAGGCGGCGGCCGAGGCGGCGCGGCCCTACGCGTCGCATATGGACAAAGTGCTCGGCGATATCGCGGCCTCCGTCGCCGGTCTCGACACCGCGCCGCGGCTCTTGCGCGGCACCGGCAGCGGCCAACGACATTTGCTTCTGGTCTGCACCGCCGAACGCGGCCTGTGCGGCCCGTTCAATACCGCGATCGTGCGGCTCGCCCGCGAGCGCGCCATGGCGCTGACCGGCGAAGGCAAAGAGGTCAAATTCTTCTGCGTCGGCCGCAAGGGCCACGATCAGCTCCGCCGCCAATTCCCGACTCAGATCGTCGAACTGGTCGATCTGCGCTCGGTGCGCGTGCTGCATTTCGAAAATGCCGAACAGATCGCCGCCAAGATCATGGCGCTATTCGACAAGTCCGAATTCGACGTCTGCACGCTGTTCTATTCGCGCTTCCGCTCGGTGATCGCGCAGATCCCGACGGCGCAGCAGATCATCCCGCCGGTCTTTGACGCCAGCGCCGCGAATGCCTTGAACGGCGCGGCCTACGACTTCGAGCCGGACGCCGAAGACATTCTGCACGAATTGCTGCCGCGCAATCTCGCCGTGCAGATCCTGCGCGCGCTTCTGGAAAACGCCGCCTCGTTCTACGGCGCACAAATGTCGGCGATGGATAATGCCACGCGCAATGCCGGCGACATGATCCGCAAGCAGACCCTCACCTATAACCGCACCCGCCAGGCGATGATCACCAAGGAACTGATCGAGATCATTTCCGGCGCGGAAGCGCTGTAACGCTTTCTCGAAGAGGACAACATGGCTCAATCAGTCGGACACATCACCCAGGTCATCAGTGCCGTCGTCGACGTGCACTTCGAGGAGGGCCTGCCGCCGATCCTCAACGCGCTCGAGACCACCAACCAGGGCCATCGCCTGGTGCTCGAAGTCGCCCAGCAGCTCGGCGAGAATACGGTGCGCACCGTCGCCATGGATACCAGCGAAGGCCTGGTCCGCGGCCAGGAAGTGCGCGACACCGGCGGGCCGATCTCGGTGCCGGTCGGCGCCAGCCTGCTCGGACGCATCATCAATGTGATCGGCGAGCCGGTCGACGAAGCCGGCCCGGTGAAGGGCGAGGCGATGCGCGCCATCCATCAGGAGGCGCCGAGCTATACCGATCAGTCGACCGAGGCCGCCATTCTCGTCACCGGCATCAAGGTCGTCGATCTGCTCGCGCCCTATGCTAAGGGCGGCAAGATCGGCCTGTTCGGCGGCGCCGGCGTCGGCAAGACCGTGCTGATCATGGAGCTCATCAACAATATCGCCAAGGCGCATGGCGGCTATTCGGTGTTCGCCGGCGTCGGCGAGCGCACCCGCGAAGGCAACGACCTCTATCACGAAATGATCGAGTCCAAGGTCAACAAGGACCCCAAGGAAGGCTCGGTCGAAGGCTCCAAATGCGCGCTGGTCTATGGCCAGATGAACGAGCCGCCCGGCGCGCGCGCCCGCGTCGGGCTGACCGGGCTGACGGTCGCCGAATATTTCCGCGATCAGGGCCAGGACGTGTTGTTCTTCGTCGACAATATTTTCCGCTTCACCCAGGCCGGCTCGGAAGTGTCGGCGCTGCTCGGCCGTATTCCTTCGGCGGTGGGTTATCAGCCGACGCTGGCGACCGACATGGGAGCGCTGCAGGAGCGCATCACCACGACGCAGAAGGGCTCAGTCACCTCGGTACAGGCGATTTACGTGCCGGCCGACGACTTGACCGACCCGGCGCCGGCGACCTCGTTCGCGCATCTGGACGCCACCACGGTGCTGTCGCGCGACATCGCGGCGAAGGGCATCTATCCGGCCGTCGATCCGCTCGATTCCACCTCGCGCATGCTCTCGCCGCTGATCGTCGGCGAGGAGCATTATCAGGTGGCGCGCGACGTGCAGCAGGTGCTGCAACGTTATAAGTCGTTGCAGGACATCATCGCCATTCTCGGCATGGACGAGCTCTCCGAAGAGGACAAGCTCACGGTGGCGCGCGCCCGCAAGATCGAGCGCTTCCTGTCGCAGCCGTTCCATGTCGCCGAAGTGTTCACCGGCTCGAAGGGCGCGCTCGTCGACCTGCAGGACACGATCAAAGGCTTCAAGGGTCTGGTCGAGGGCAAATACGACAACCTGCCGGAAGCCGCCTTCTACATGGTGGGCACCATCGAAGAGGCGGTCGAGAAGAGCAAGAAACTCGCCGCCGAGGCATAGAGCAGACCACAGAGCACACCATGGCCGCGCTGCATCTTGAATTTGTCTCGCCGGAACGGATGTTGTTCTCCGGCGAGGTCGATCAGGTGGATTTGCCCGGCGCCGAAGGCGACATGGGCATTCTTCCGCTCCACGCGCCTTTGGTGACGGCATTGCGGCCGGGCATCGTGACGATTTTCCATGGCGGCCGGCGCGAGCCATTTGTGGTCGTCGGCGGCTTTGCCGAAGTGAGCCCGGCTGGCCTGACCATTCTCGCCGACCAAGCCACCCCGCGCGCCGAGTTCGACACGACCATGCTGGCGTCGGAGATCAAGGACGCAGAAGAAGACGTCGCCGACGCCAAGGACGACGCGGAGCGCGACAAGCTCCGGCGGCACCTCGAGCAGTTGAAGTCATTGCAATCGGCCTTAGGCTCGCAACGCGCCGACGGCCCGCAAGATGCTCAAAGCCGCCAATGAACAGTCGGCGATCGACGGCGCCATGGCGGATTGCGCCAAGCAAGACAGCTCCTGCCGCGTTATCGGCATTGGACCGTTTGCCGTCGAGGCGAAGTGATCGCGTCTCAACGACGAGTCGGAATTATTTCGTCAGCGGCAAAAACTCGGCCACCACGCGGCGGTAAACCGCGCGCTTGAACGGCACCACGAGATCGGGAACGTTCTTCAGCGGTTCCCAACGCCAAGTCGCGAATTCCGGCTCGTGCCCGCCGGGGTGTTCGACGTTGATCTCGCTTTCAGTGCCGGTGAAACGCAGCGCGAACCATTTTTGCTTCTGGCCGCGATATTTACCCTTCCAGGCCTGGCCGACGATTTCGCGCGGAATGTCATAAGTCAGCCAATCCGATATCTCGCCGAGACGTTCGACGGTGCGGATATTGGTCTCTTCGCGCAATTCGCGCAGCGCCGCCGGCCACGGCTCCTCGCCGGAATCAATGCCGCCCTGCGGCATCTGCCAGGAATGCGTGAGATCGACATGTTCCGGTCCGCCGATGCGGCGGCCGATAAAAGCGAGACCGTCGCGATTGAGCACCATCACGCCGACACAGGGTCGATAGGGAAGATCTTCGAAGCGCATATCAGGCGTCAATAATCCCTGGTCAGTAATCGGAAAGTTATATCGTGTCGCGTAGTCTTAGGCATCGTCGATTATAGGTTTTGAAAACCAGCCACCGGGAGCGGCGCTCACGGGCTTACCAACACGTCAGGGAGGCGAATGTGAAAAAGCTTCTGGTTTATGTGATGGGGACAACGCTGCTGGCTCTGATGATTTCAGAAGCCGTCGCGGATAACCGATGCAACCCGCAAAATCCAAACTGCAAATATGGCGCCTCCGGGAGAGGTCGCCCTAATCGAACGACAGGCGGGCAGGGGCAGAAATAAGCCCTGCGGCCGATGCCGGGCGTGCGTCGGCAATGTCATCTGACTACCGACGATTGACTCCTGCTTCTCAGATCTGCTTGCCTTTAGCCGCGACCGCACTGACCGGAACCAGCAACAGGCCGCGGCTCTCCGCGGCCTTGGCCCAGGCGGCAATATGTGCGATCGACACCGGCCGCGCGGACGAGATGCCGACCGCGAAGCTTCGCCCCCGCGCCGCCATTTCCAACCGATCAAGCGCACGGTCGATTTCGGTTGGCGTCGGCACCGCATCGAGCACCACATCGGCATGGACGAAGGGCATGTTGCCGGCGCCGGCAATACGGCCGGCAAGGCTGCGTGGATTTGAACCGTCGTCGACAAAGATCAGCCCGCGCTTGGCGGCTTCGCGCAGGATCGGCGAAAACGATTCCTCGGACGCCGTGAAGCGCGCGCCCATCGTATTGGTCATGCCGACATAGCCCTGGATCTTGCCCATCACCGTGTAAAGCCGCTCGATATTCTGCTGCGGCGTCAGTGTGGTGAGGAGCGTCTGCGGGCCCGGATCGTTGTCGGGATAATCGAACGGCTCCATCGGCACCTGCAGCAGGATTTCGTGGCCGCTGGTGCGGGCGCGGGTGGCGAGCGCCGCGACTTCGGCGCCATAGGGCACGAAACCGAGCGTCACCGCTTCAGGAAGCTGGGCGATCGCATCCGCGGTTGCATTGTCGCTGACGCCGAGGCCGCCGATGATGAGCGCGATACGCGGCGCGTCGGGCTTGCCGGGGAGAGGCTGCACCGGCCGGGCGAACGCGTCCGCCGGCCGGGTCCCGTCAGCCGCGATCCGCGGCACCGGGCCGTGCGCGGTCATCTCGACAAATTTCGGGTCGACCGCCGGCACCTCGGCCGGCACCACGCGGTTCGCCGGTCCCGGAACCACGACGTCGTGGCGTTCGCCGGTCTTGCCGTCGATGATCGTGATCGTCGTGGTGTTGCCCGGCGCGGCCGGGTTGCCAGTCTGGTTACCCGGGCCGGACAGCGTCATCGCCACCGGATCGTGGTTCTGCGGCCGCTGCGGTTGGGCCTGCGGGGATGGAGTTCCGGGCGAGCCGGGCGGGTTCGCCGCGACGTGAATATCGGCCGGAACGACGGCCATGGGTTCGCCGCCGAACGGGTCGTCGGCAATGACTGCCCACAGCACGAATATGGCAAGGAACAGCGCCAGCGTCCCGGCAATGAGGGGAGTGACCGGGACATTGATCTTGCGGCGTTTCTTCGGCCGCCGGCCGAGCGGCGCAGTCAGATCATCCGCCGTCATCCGCCGATCCCGCGCCTGGTTCCGACTGAGTTCCCGGGATTCTTGTTACGAATCCGATTCTTGTTACGAATCATGGCCTCGCGAATCATGCCGGACAGCTTACCACGGCGGCTCAAGCCCCGGCTGCGGCGGATAAATCCGCGGAGGCTGCCGATTAAATGCAAGCAAGAACAATGAAAAAGAGCGGCCCGTTGGGCCGCCGGAGACAAATAAGGGGCGGCCCTATGGGCCGCCCCTTGGTTTTTGATCGAATGCCCGCTTTAGTTCGGAACGGCGGCTTTCGGATTGGGCGGGAAGGCGGCGTTGCTGGCCTGGCCGCGGAGCAGGTCGATCGCCATTTTCAGCGCCTTATCGTCCTTCTCATCCGGCGGCACATAGGACTGCGACCCGGTTTCCTCGGAACCCTCGGCCTTGAGATGGCCGCGCAGCGAAGCTTCGCCCTTGGAGTCGGTCTGCGACTTCAGGTCGTCCGGTACGTTCTGCAGCACCTCGATGTCGGGCGTGATGCCCTTGGCCTGGATCGAGCGGCCCGACGGCGTGAAGTAGCGCGCCGTGGTCAGCCGCAGCGCGCCATTGCCGGCGCCGAGCGGGATGATGGTCTGCACCGATCCCTTGCCGAACGAGCGCGTGCCGACGAGCGTCGCCCGCTTATGGTCCTGCAACGCGCCGGCGACGATTTCCGACGCCGACGCCGAGCCGCCATTGATCAGCACGATCACCGGCTTGTTCTTGGCCATGTCGCCCGGCCGCGCGTTGAAGCGCTGGGTCTCTTCCGGATTGCGGCCGCGCGTCGACACGATTTCGCCCTTGTCGAGGAAGGTGTCTGACACCGAGATCGCCTGGTCGAGCAACCCGCCCGGATTGTTGCGCAGATCGACGATATAGCCCTTGATCTTGTCGGCGCCGAGCTGGTTGTTCAGGTCGTTGATCGCCTGCTTCAAGCCGTCGGTGGTCTGCTCGTTGAATTGCGTGATGCGGATATAGCCGACATCTTCGCCTTCGGGATGCGAGCGCACCGACTTCACGCGAATGACATCGCGCATGATCGACACTTCGATCGGCTTGTCGGAGCCCTTGCGCATGATGGTGAGCTTGATCTTGGTGTTGACCGGCCCGCGCATCTTGTCGACGGCTTGGTTGAGCGTGAGGCCCTGCACCTGATCGTCATCGAGCTTGGTGATGATGTCGTTCGCCATGACGCCGGCTTTGGCAGCGGGCGTGTCGTCGATCGGCGCCACCACCTTCACCAGGCCGTCTTCCATGGTGACTTCGATACCCAATCCGCCGAATTCGCCCCGCGTCTGCACCTGCATGTCGCGGAAGCTTTTCGGGTCCATGTAACTCGAATGCGGATCGAGCCCGGCCAGCATGCCGTTGATCGCCGATTCGACCAGCTGACTGTCATCGGGTTTCTCGACGTAGTCGGAGCGAACCCGCTCGAACACGTCACCGAACAGATTGAGCTGCCGATAGGTGTCCGAAGCCGCCGCTCGCGCCGCCGAGCCGACCGACATTGAATACGGCTGGGTCACCGCCAGCGTGGCCAGCGCGCCAGCCACGGCACCAAGGAAAACCAGGGAAGTTTTGCGCATCATCCGCGAACCTTTTCGCCTTCGTTTGTTGCCCACCAGGGGCTTGGATCGATGGGAGTGCCGTCTTTGCGGAACTCCACGTATAGAACCGGTTGCTTGGGCACTGTTGCGACGGTCGCGGAGGCTTGCGATGCATCACCCATCACCGCCACGGGCTCACCCGTTAGCACAAATTGCCCGAGATCGACGGAGATTCGTTTCATCCCCGCTAACAGCACATGATACCCGCCGCCGGCATTCAGGATCAAGAGTTGCCCATAGCTGCGGAACGCCCCCGCGTAAACCACCCAACCATCGCATGGTGCCGTAATTTGGGCGCCGGGCCGGGCGGCGATGGAAAGTCCTTTTTGGGTTCCGCCGGAGCCATCGGAACCGCCAAAATCGCGGATTCGCGTGCCATTCACCGGCAAACGCAGGTGTCCGCGCATGTCGGCGAAGGCGACCGCGGGCGACAGCCGGCCGGGATCGCCCAATGCGGCGAGGTTCGGCTTGATGGCGTCGCTCTCGATGGAGCGCGCCGAATCACGCTTGGCGCGGGTGGCGGGGTCGAGGTCGGCTTCGAGCTTCGCGATCAGATCCTTGATCGTATCGACCTGATGCGCGAGGTCGGCGGCGTGCTGATGTTCGGCATCGAGCGCCTGTTCGGCGATCGCCTGCTTCTTTTGCCGCTGCTCGATGAGGAGCGTCATGCGCAACTGCTCGCGCCCGAGCACTTCGACATCTTTGGTAAGCCGGTCGCGTTCGTCGACGATTTGTTTGCGCACTTGCAAGAGGTCGGAGAGGTCGCCGGCCAATGCGTCGGCCTGCGCGCGCATTTCCGGAACCACGGCGCCGAGCGTAATCGCGGTGCGCACCGCTTGCAAAGCATCTTCCGGCCGCACCATCAAAGCCGGCGGCGGTTGCCGGCCAATGCGTTGGAGCGCCGCTAGAATTTCGATGATCGTAGAGCGCCGCTCGTCGAGCGATCTCGCAAACAGCCGCTGCTTGTCGTCGAGCGGCGTAAGCCGCGCTTGCGTCGCGTCGATATTGGCTTCGACATCGCGGATGCGCGCGGCGGTATCGATCAGCTGCTGATTGAACTTGCGGCGGTCATCGCTCAGCGTCTCGATTTCGATCTTGAGCTTGGCTTGGTTTTCCACCGAGCTGCGCTGCTGCGCCAGCGCGGCGCCGAGTTCCTGATCGCGCTGTTTGAGCGCATTGGCATTATTCGCCGGCGGCGCGGGAGTTTGGGCGGTTGGCGGTTGTGCCGCCGGGGCTTGCGCGGAGGGCGCTTGGGCTGCCGGCAACTGCACCGGCGCGGATTGGGCAAAGGCCGCCGAATTTCCTCCAAGCTCGAAGCCGAAAGGCAGCGCCAATGCCAAAGCCGAACCGAGCACAAGGCCGGAATCGGTTCGGATCGAGTGTCGGAGAATCATGGATTTCAAGCTAGACGAGGGCCCCGGGAAGGCAAGAAAAAGCACCGCCGATCGACGGGAATGAGACGGTCATTGGCCTAGATCCGGCTTCGCGCCGGAAATGACGTCACAATTCGGTGATTTCGCATTAACAGTCGGAAAGTTTCCGCTGTCGTGGGCGTCAGGCGCGATGATAGGGGTGCCCGGCCAGGATCGTGCCGGCGCGATAAAGCTGTTCCAGCATCATGACGCGCACCAGCTGATGCGGCCAGGTCGCTGCGCCGAAGGCGAGCTTGAGCTTGGCGCGTTCGCGCAGGCTTTGCGCCAAGCCGTCGGCGCCGCCGATCACAAAGCACACCGCCGGGCGGTCTTCGCCGCGCCAGCGCTGCAGCAGCGCCGCGAGCGCCGCGCTGTCGAGATTCTCGCCGCGCTCATCGAGGATGGCTACGATCGCCCGTTCGGGAATGATATTGGCGATCGCGATCGATTCTTCGGTGCGGCGGCGCTCGACGTCCCGCGCGCGGCTCTCGCGAATTTCGACGATTTCGATTTCACGAAGACCGAAACCGCGCCCGACCGCTTCGGCGCGCTTGCGATAGGTGGCGGTGAGCTCGCGTTCGGGGCCTTGTTTCAAGCGGCCGACCGCGGTGATGAGAATGCGCATGACGGCCACACGACAATGTCAGCTGGGCGATAATGACAACTGGGCGACCATCACAACTAGGCAACAATGCCAGTTCAAGACAAAAACAGCCATAAGGGCAAAACGCCCCCGTTAAACACACCGTCGATCTCGCGAGCGTCCGTATCCGATGCGATCAGATACCGGCGATAACTCTCAGCTCGCGCGCTGGGCCGCTTTGCCCGACGCCCACATCTTCTCGAGATTGTAGAATTCTCGAACTTCCGGACGGAAGACGTGAACAACGACGTCGCCAGCATCGATCAGCACCCAATCGCAATGGGGCATGCCTTCGACACGCGTGCGAACGCCGGCTTTGTGCAAATCCTCGACGACCCTGTCGGCCACCGATCCGACATGGCGCTGCGACCGGCCGGAGGACACGACCATGTAGTCGCCGATTGTTGATTTGTCTCGAAGATCGATGGTGAGAGTTTCCTCCGCCTTCATGTCGTCGAGGCGGGCGAGGACCAGGCTCAGGATCTCCTCGGCGTTAGCACGCATTGTGGAGACCGCTTCGGGCGCGCGACGTTCGGCCCGGGAGATTACAACTGTGGACAGGGCTTTTTATCCTTTCGCTCCAAGTTTCATCACACCACGCACGCCAAACACTGTGTCACACCAAGTTCCGGTGTCGCTCCAAGATCCCCTTGTCGCTTCCAAGGTTGCCTTATCGCTCATGTGTTGCTTGTCGCCGCAAGGGTTCCCGGTCGCCGACTGCTCCTTGGTACTGACAGAGCCCCGGTCATCGAATCCGGGGCCCGCCTAAGATAGTCACGGCGAGTTAATAGTTTCAACCTTTTTACTTCAACGAAACGTCACTTACGCGTACGCCAGACGCGCGCGGCACGCAGCGCCGTCGACGATAGTGGCGACTTCAGCCCATGCAAATAAAGCCATGCCGGCGGCCGTCGTACCGGCAGGCCTCTGGCCGCCGCTTCCGGTATGCGCGCCCAGGCCAAGGCGTTTCCGGTAATGCCCGCGGCCGAGTAAAGACTCGGTCCGAGCCGATCGACCACCGCGATCGGCACTAGCGTTGCAATGTCGCGCCAGCGCTGCCAGCGATGGAAGTGACGCAGATTGTCGGCGCCCATGATCCAGACGAAGTGCACGCCCGGGCAGCGCTGCACCAGATAACGGATCGTCGCATAAGTGTAATTTGTGCCGAGATCGGCTTCGAGGTCGGTGACATCGATGCGCGGATGATGCGCAAGCGCCCGCGCCGCCGCGACGCGCTCGGCAAGCGGTGTCAAGCCATCGGTGTCCTTCAGCGGATTGCCGGGCGTGACGAGCCACCACACCCGATCGAGACCAAGCCGCCGCATCGCCAAGAGACACGCCGCGCGGTGCGCTGCATGCGGCGGATCGAAGGTGCCGCCGAACAGGCCGATGCGCATGCCGCGGGCGTGCGGCGGCAGGACGACGCGGCCATTGGCCCCTGCCTTCCCTTCTCCCTGTGCGGTGGAGGACAGGGCGGGGGCGTCAGCCGCACGCACGGAAGGGAACTCGCAATTCATGGCTTTGGAAAAGAAACTCCCTCCCCATGCATCGCCCGCCGGCCTCGCCGTATGTTTCGGCGATGTTGACGGAAATTCACGGCCGCGTCTGCCCGCTGCCGCGTATGCGGTATTTGAAACTGGTGAGTTGCTCGACCCCGACCGGGCCGCGCGCATGCATTCTGCCGGTGGCGATGCCGATTTCGGCGCCGAAGCCGAACTCGCCGCCGTCGGCGAATTGCGTCGAGGCATTGTGCAGCACAATCGCTGAATCGACTTCGCGCAGGAATTTCTCCGCCGTCTTTTTGTCTTCGGTCACGATCGCGTCGGTGTGGTGCGAACCGTAGCGTTCGATATGCGCGATCGCATCATCGACGCCGTCGACCACGCCCGCAGTCAAAATGGCGTCGAGATATTCGGTGCCCCAGTCGGCTTCGCTCGCCGGTTTGACGCGGCGGTCCGTGGCCTGGACCGCGGCGTCGCCGCGAATCTCGCAACCGGCGTCGAGCAGCGCGGTCACCAGAGGTTTGAGGAATTTTCTGGCGCCTGCGCGATCGACCAGCAGCGTCTCCGCCGCCCCACATACGCCGGTGCGGCGCATCTTGGCGTTGAGCACGATCTTCTTCGCCATCGGCAGCTTGGCTCTCTTGTCGACATAAACATGACAGACGCCTTCGAGGTGGGCGAAGACGGGGACGCGCGCTTCGTTCTGCACGCGCTCGACCAAGCCCTTGCCGCCGCGCGGCACGATCACGTCGATTGAGCCGTTCAGTCCGCGAAGCATCATGCCGACCGCCTCGCGGTCGCGCGTCGGCACGAGCGTAATCGCCGCGGCAGGCAGCCCGGCTTCGGTCAAGCCTTCGACCAGCGCGGCATGGATAGCATGGCACGAGCGAAAGCTCTCGGAGCCGCCGCGGAGGATCGCGGCATTGCCGGCCTTGAGGCACAGCGCGCCGGCATCGGCGGTGACATTGGGCCGGCTCTCGTAAATGACGCCGATGACGCCGAGCGGCACCCGCACGCGTTCGATGCGTATGCCGTTCGGCCGCCGCCACGAACCCATAACGGTGCCGACGGGATCTTTCAGCTTGCGGATAACGTCGAGGCCAGCGGCCATCGCTTCGACGCGCGCGGCATCGAGCGCAAGCCGGTCGAGGAAGGCCGGCGTCGCGCCACCCGATTTTGCCTCGGCCTGGTCTTGCGCATTGGCGGCGAGGATCGCCTTGCGCGAGCGGCGCACGGCTTTCGCCATGGCCGCAAGCGCCAGGTCCTTCTGCTTGGGAGTTGCGAGCGCAAGCACGCGCGCGGCCTCACGGGCGTTGCGCGCGATGTCGCGCATCATCTCGTCGAGCTTGGCGACAAGCTTGACTTCGATTTTTCCCGAGCGGGGAATCGCCTTGAGCGGGACGTTCATTGGGGTCCCGATTTCGGCCTTGGATTTGGCCTCATGGCTTTGATCCATCGCGCATTCGGGGAACTTTCTATCACGTCCGGCACGCTCCGGCGAGGCGGCTTACAGTTAGGCTTTTTGGCGGAGTTGCCCACAGTGATTCACAGCACTTCGCGGGTTCGTCACAGAATTCAGGGAACCTGAAAAAAATGATTGACGTTGAAATTTGGCCACCATGAACGAGAGGGGTGTTATGCATTTATCGCTGAGCCGTAAGGCGAACCGTCTGCCCAAGCGCTTCCCGGTGGGCACGACCTATGTGGTCGAAGGCCGGGGCGGCGAAGACGGCAATCTACGCGTATTTTCACGCTATGTGGTGCTGCCGAGCGGCCAGCGCATCAATCTGGGCGCCGATTTGGGCGGCTCGGCCGCTTCGCGGGCTCGGCGCGCCCGCAGCCGCGGCGACAGCCAGGCTCCGAACACCGCCCAGACCGGCGGAAAACGGCCCGCCGCAGACCATAAGAAAATTTCGGCAAATGGCGGAACTCCTCGCCGCCATGGTCGTTGATAAGTCAGACGCCGGGCGGAGCCCCCCAGCCCCTCACCCTCAATCACCCGGCGTCGAACCCTGGCCGCTTTAGCGGCCGGGGTTTCCTCTATTTTGGGCACCGCTTTGCGGCTTGTTGCGCGCTTTGGCGACTTATTCGCGGACCACCAGGTCGTCGCGATGGATCATCTCGGCCCGGCCGCTGAAGCCCAGAATTGCATCAATAGCGGCAGAAGACCTGCCCCTGATCTTCTGCGCATCCTCGGCGTCAAAAGCGCTTAAGCCCCGCCCGACTTCCACGCCATCAGGCCCGCGGATCACGACGGCATCGCCGCGCGCGAATTCGCCCTCGACCTTGACCACGCCGACCGGCAACAGGCTGTTGCCCCGGCGCAGCGCCGCGACCGCGCCGGCGTCGATGCTGAGCGCGCCCTTGGTTTCCAGCGACCCGGCAATCCATTTCTTGCGCGCCGTCACCGGATTTGCGGTGGTGAGGAACCACGTGCAGCGGGCGCCCTTCCTGATGGCTTCGAGCGGATGCTCGACGCGCCCGGAGGCGATGACCATGTGGGTTCCGGCGCCGGTCGTGATCTTGCCGGCTTCGATCTTGGTCTGCATGCCGCCGCGCGACAGTTCGGAGCCGGCGGCGCCCGCCATAGCCTCGATCTCCGGCGTGATGCGCTCGACCAACGGAATGTGCCGCGCCGAGGCGACACTTGCGGGCGGGGCGTCGTAGAGACCGTCGATGTCGGATAGCAGTACCAAGAGATCGCCGCTCACCATGGTGGCGACGCGCGCCGCCAGGCGGTCGTTGTCGCCGTAGCGAATTTCCGTCGTCGCGACCGTGTCATTCTCGTTGATGACCGGCACAGCGCGCCATTCCAGCAATTTGTCGATGGTCGAGCGCGCATTGAGATAGCGCCGGCGCTCTTCGGTATCGCCGAGCGTGACCAGGACCTGTCCGGCGGTGATGCCGTGCCTTGACAGCGCTTCGGTCCAGGTGCGGGCCAGCGCGATCTGGCCGACGGCGGCCGCCGCTTGGCTATCCTCAAGCTCGAGGCGGCCCGGCGGCAGTCTGAGCACGGTGCGGCCGAGCGCGATGGCGCCGGAGGACACCACGAGCACGTCGCGTTTCTCGCCATTGATGCCACCATGGAGCACCGCAAGATCGGCGATCAGCGATTCGAGCCAGCTCTCGTTAAGCCGGCCGGCTTGCGCGTCCACCAAGAGTGAGGAGCCAACCTTTACGACAATGCGGCGAAAGTCAGCGAGCCGAGGCGTTTTCATGGGCGACGTTTAAGCGGGACTGGCGAGGAGGCCAAGAGGCAAGGCTGGGCGAGGCCGCCCCGAAAGCGGGTCGGTTACAGTTCGGCCTCGTTTTGCAGTTCGACCTTGTTTTCCAGGCAATAATAGCCCGACAGCCGGCTCACCAGCTTGCGGCGCTTCCAATCGTTGAGAATGCGGCTGACATTCTCCCGGGCGATGCCGGCCATGGCGGCGAGGTCGCTCTGGCCGATCTTCTGGCGAATGACGATGCGGCCGGAGCCGACATCCTGGCCGAAATCCTGCGCCAATTCGAGGAGCGTACAGGCGACGCGGCCGCGCAGCGGCAAAAAGCTTCCGGCCGCGATCACCGCGTCGGTTTCGCGCAAGCGCGTGGCGAGCAGCGTCACCAGCGATTTGTAGATTTCCGGGTGCTTTTTGGTGAAATCGTCGAACGCCGCGCGGCTGAGAAAACTGAGCTTGGAGTTACGAACCGCCACCACCGAAGCCGAGCGCGGCAAGCCGTCGATGATCGA